>CAZUBA010000009.1:0-57829 GCA_964618565.1 uncultured Candidatus Peribacteria bacterium
GGAAGCCTGATCGGAAAGATGATTATTATTTGAAAAATTCACTAAATTCAAGTATAATAATGGAAAGTCTGAAACTTGAAAAGGAGTTATAAACGTCAAATGAGATGCGGGGCAAAAACCAGTTGCAAACTTAGGTGAAGATATATGAGAATATGAGATCAATTTTAAGAATTTAGCTAGCCATAGTGTCGACACGATGATAAGGTATATAGACACTGAGGCTACAATGAGCGAATTTACAAGAAAGAAAAATAATAATAAACCCTACGCTAAGGATAACCTTAATGACTAAACATAATATTTGGCCATGTCAGAACAATCTGTAGACATACATAATATCAATCCTCCCACGATTGTAGAAAAGGCTTCAAAATCTAAAGGTTTGGAGCATATTCCAGATGATGTAAAACAGATATTATTTTTAAACTGATTAGTGGATGCTAGAGAATTGTACCAGGAACAAGAGAACAAGGTTAAACAGATACTAATAAATAAAACTTTACAAAAAGCTATCTCAGAATGACACTATGCATGATGAATAGAGGTTAAATATATCGGGGAAGGCCTATACATGGTAAAGAGCATAAAGAAGTGAAATGTAACTTTTTATTCAAATGATAATTGAGAATCAGTTTTTTCTGTGTCTTGAGTAAGAGAAGATCCTTTTATTGAAAATAATAAGGCCCTTGAAGATTTGTGATACATTGAGAAAAAAGAAGGCGAAACATATAATATGTATAAGATCAGTTGATATATAACCTTAGCGGACTGAAAGAAAGAACCTGTTCCATGAGAAAAGATAAATACAGATGATATAAGATATTACAAGCTTTGGAAAGATATACTTTTTAGGGCTGATATTTATTCAAAGCTGTTTATATTGAAAGACAAAAAGCCGATTGAAGGAAAAATGCTCATCTATCTAATTGAAGGATGAAGCCTTAAATTAGAAGATCTTGAGCTTTTCAAGCAAAATAATGTTATCGATGATAATATGTATCTAACATGAATCCGGGCATTTAAACAAGTTATAGCATTTCAATGCAGCGACAAAAGACTGATCGGGCTTTGAATATGAATAAAAGAAAGTGATCTTAAAAGGTATACTGAAAATACAAAATACAATATATCACCCGAACTAGCGTTGGAATGTTTCAAGGCACTGCCTGCAGAAATGAGAGATATAAGTTCTCCTAAAAAATAAAAAGGCATTCATTTTTTTATATCATATATTTAAATTTTAAAAAAACACTCAACTTACTGAGTGCTCTATTTTAATATTTCAACTTTGGTAGTCCCACGGGGAATTGTTCTTCCCCAGTAGCTATCGCTCCTTGCCAGAGATGCTGCGAAGCAAATACTCTTGGGGTGCGAGGCCGGACACAAGAGACAATACTTTGTCTCTCTAAAATCTTTTCAAGATTTTGTCCTCTATTCAATTCCCCGGGTGACCATAAAAACCACTAAAAAAGGCTCTCACTTTCGTGACAGCCTTTTTTTCGTGATTTTTTGGTAGTCCCACGGGGAATTGTTCTTCCTCGTTCGCTATCGCTCTCTGCCAGAGACGGGCCAGGGTCAGGAGACAAATCGTTGTCTCCTTAAATTTGTTATCACAAATTTTCCCTTCTATTCAATTCCCCGTGATAAAAATATCCATTGAAAACAAAAATCATCCCCCTTGCGGAGGTGATTTTCTTGTTTTCAATTGGTAGTCCCACGGGGAATTGTTCTTCCCCAGTCGCTATCGCTCCTTGCCAGATACGGGTCGGGGTCGGAAGACAGCTACTACTGTCTTCCTAAATTTGTTTCACAAATTTTCCCCTATATTCAATTCCCCGTGTAAAACTACGAAAAGCCACTAAAAAGACCCATATTTTCATATGAGTCTTTTTTATGTCTTTTTGGTAGTCCCACGGGGAATTGAACCCCGGTTTCAGCCTTGAGAAGGCCATGTACTGACCACTATACGATGGGACCAGAATTATCAACTCGAGCGGAGCGGAGAAATCTGTTTGATTAGATCCCTCGGCTAACGCTCGAGATGATAATGTGTTTTATTTCTTTAAGTCTGTAGTTATACCCATTGAGCGAGCTGAACCTGCAACGATATTCATTGCGTGATCCATGTCATTTGCATTTAGGTCAACCATCTTAAGACCAGCGATCTTTTGAAGTTGTTCTATAGTCAAGTGTCAAACTTTTTCTTTATGAGGGACTTTTGATCCGCTTTCAAGCTTAAGTTCTTGTTTGATTAGAAATGTCATAGGCGGTTCTTTTGTAAAGAAAGAGAAAGTCCTGTCTTCGTAGATGCTTATCACAACTGGAAGTATGGTACCCATTCTGTCTTTAGTAGCGTCATTGAATTGTTTACAGAATTCAGCGATTTGTATACCTGTGGGTCCTAGCGCAGTACCTACTGGAGGTGCTGGATTTGCTTGACCGGCTTTAAGTTGTAGCTTTACAACTTTGGTTGGTTTC
This sequence comes from uncultured Candidatus Peribacteria bacterium, assembly GCA_964618565.1. Lineage (GTDB taxonomy): Bacteria > Patescibacteriota > Gracilibacteria > BD1-5 > UBA2023 > STC-113. Next base: position 2,479 of record CAZUBA010000009.1, read on the forward strand.
TTTTTAGGAGCCATTGCCATTAAGATTATGAATTACAAGTTACGTTTCAGTGTAACCGATTTCTTAAATCTTTCCAAATTGATAAGAGATAAAAAGATTTAAAATAGAAGCGCGTGTATTATATTTAATTTTTCAGAAAATCAATATTAATTGAAAAAGTTTAATTGAAAAAGCAAGATCAAGTCATATTGACAAACTGTCCATTATCAATATAAACTATTCATTAGCTTCTAAGAAACCTTATCATGACATGGAATGGGAAAAAAGATATTCGCGAAATACCGCTTGATAGATGAGATATGGAAATACATGCTCCGTATATCGAAAACAGGAGCACTTTCTTGGATGTCAGTACGCAAGTCAAAGAAGCCAGATGGGAAAAAGCCCAAAAGATAGCGAAGATTTTGGAATATTCCGATTTCGTGGAATATGTATCCAAGCACAGTCTTCCGCTTTTTCATAAAGATGAAGTGCCGACCGATCTTAAAGAATTCAGGATGTGAAGGAAGGATTTTCTGCTTCTTATAGATACCGACAGAATGAATGCACTCAAGGAAACCGAAAAATGATGTAGCTTTCAGGAACTCATGAATATAAGATTCTACATATTCCGGGATCTTCATTGAAATATCCTGGCCTTGCCCAATCCATTCTATGACAAATCGACTTTCGGGTATAAGGAACTTATCGAAGAGCATTATCAGAGGAATAAGACCCTTATCGCAAAGCTGATCTCCATCGGCTTGCAGCCACTGAAAGAAGAAGATCTGAATGACGACCTCGTATATGTCCTAACTGAGGGTCTGACAAATAGGGCTTACATAAGCTGAGAAAGTCTTGGCTTCTCGATAATCTGTGATGTTGAAAACAAACGGAATTCCTCTATAAAATAGAGGGATTTTTATTTCTTTTCATAAGTCCTGTCAGTCATCCGGATAGATTAAATTATGTTTATGAGAATAGATTGAACCAGCGTCAGTCGAATCAATCTTCACATGGTCATTTGGATTTTTCTGATTCTGTTGATGACGATTCTCATGTGGAGAATTTGATGAATTCTAGGAATCTCAATCTAGAACATCATCATATGTATCAGAGTTCTTCAGAAATCTTAAATAGCACTTCAGGTTCAGTTACAAGGATGAAAAGATGGATTCATTTATATTTCGTTATTAATTTTGAAGCCCTATCAATGTCTCAGATATTTTTTTCTTCGCTTCAGAGATATGGAGTCACAATGTTGTTTATCTCACTTGCGAATCCTTTGCTTATCGCTTGGGCAGTCTGTATGCAAGAGGGAACTGAGGAGGATATTATAATAGAAGTTTCCCCCTTTGCCCTTTCTCTTGCTTTTATCGATCTTCAGAGATACTCAGCTTCATCATTGGCTTTCCTGCTGAGTATTCAAGGCTCCCCCATCCATGCGGATCTTATAGAATATATCGTAGGCATTCTTGACTTTTAGATAATAGGATTATTGTCTTGAGCTAGGATTAATTTCAATTTTAAGTATCGGTTCTTCTATAAGATTAAAATATTACTTTCAATATGTCAAAATTATATCAAATTCGTGAAGATTATCGCTTAAATTATCTGGATCCTCTCATTTTACCGTAGATCTCCAAAGGCATTTTCAAGTGTACAGATCCCAATATCAGTAAATGATAGTCTCAACTATATTGCCTACTATCGCAGATCAGAATAGGCAATCATTTTTCATTCAAATATTCTCTTTCGGTCATCATTTCATTTTGTCACTTCATAAAACTTCATCCATCATGCTGAATGATCAGACATTCATTCAATTCTTCAGCTTATGATGCTCGCTTGGCTTAACTCAAAGAAATTCACATTTGCCTCGCAAATTGCTCTTGAGTTTTCTCAATTCATCTAGAATAAGCTTATATGCAACTGGATTTCTCATCTGTGCAATTGGCAAGAAGTATTTCTCTGTCTCCTTGATTTTCTTGATGATTGATTTTGTTCACATTCCTTCAAGTGTCCTCAGATTATGTATTCTATCGGCAAATTTCACGGTGAGTATATTATCATCAAGCTCGTTCAAGTGTCAAAAATAATGTTCTTGTCTGGCCCCTTTTGCTCTTCCGATGATGGAATCTTTGATATCTTTAGGCAGATTTGATTTCAGACATTCTTTGTCATATGGAGAAAGATAGAATTCCTCAATATCTCTTTTGGAAAGCTTCTTGACTCCCGAAGCAATGTATTCTCAAAAAATAGATTCAAGCGTTGTGAAATTGATTCACTTGATATCTTCGATCGAATCATGCAGAAGCGCTATGATAATGGTCTCAATATTCGGATTGGGAAGCTCATTCAAGACTATATCCATTGTTCAGGTCAGATGATTGAAATATCTTTCTGGCTTGGATTCTCAAGGCTTGAGTCATTCTCTATGGACTTCTTCAAATACTCTTTTTACCAGATGATATGCGGCTAAGAACTTCCTCATTCATTTCTTTGCCTGAAGCGCTACTTCAGGATCCGATAACTTGTCTCAATAGACTTTGTTTTTGATTTCAACATAATACTTATCAGAATATCTGACGGTTAATCCATATCTTTTTTTGAAATCAATTATCAACTCCTGTACCCTTGGGGCAACTTTGGGGTCTACGGTCAATGGCAGCGTTCATGATAATGATTCTATCCTTATGAAATCATCGAATTTTTCCAGAAGGAACATGTCCGTAAGGAAATCTTCAATTCTTATAGTCATGTTTAATTTCTTGTTGAAATGATGCAATAGCACGCCAAGAGCGGGGCATTGTTCAAGTGTTTTGATATTTTCTGGCACTTCCTCTATGTGTATGTGCGTTTTCATATTTTCATAAAGTTAATTGAACTTATGATAGAGACTGTTTTTGATTTGTCAAACGTATTTGAAAGTTGATTTTGGAATACAGTCGAATTCAATATAATAAGACTACAGTTGATTATTTTTTAATGATCCGAATATGTTGCGCAGCAAATGTATTTTATCTGAAAAAGAAGAATCCGATTGACTCAGGGTATCCATCATGAGCAGGCATACTTTGAAAGATTGAAAAACTCCTGATAAAAGAATAACTCCAGAATTATACGATTCTCACTTGACTGAATTTGCCCCTCTGCCAGCAATGGTCTGAAAATACTACAGGGATGAAATTGATTTTGAGACATATAAGGCGGAATATCTGGAACATTTGAAAGAAAACGTAAAAGAAAAAGTAATAGATCTCATATCTCTGGCAATGAAAATCGATATAACATTGCTTTGCATAGAAGAATCCCCAGAATTCTGCCATAGAAAGATATTAGCAGAATACGCACATGAATTAGCTCAGGAACTGATGGTTGGAATGAAAGTGGAGATAAGATAAGAATAAGATAATCCTGCATAAGTGAATAATGAGCTGGATCCCCGGGTCAAGCCCGAGGATGACAGAGGGGGGCGAACAACCCTGGAATCCACCTGAAATAATGATTAATGAGATGGACCTGTCTGCTGGCAGGCAGGTCCCCGGGTCAAGCCCGAGGATGACAGAGGGGGGGATGACGTAAAGGCAAGTTGTCATTCTGAGTGCAGCGAAGAATCCCTTTCTGTAATGATTATGATTAATTAAAAGGGGTGTATTCGACCTCATTATCACTCCGCACCCCCAAGTGCTCTTCCTACGGGTGCTCATTATGACAAAAAACCAAAATAATATATAACCGATAAACATGGCAATAAAATCTACAAAAAGCTTACTGGATGAAGAAAGGGTCATAACTCCAAAAGAAAAAGATGCCGACCTTCAGAATGATGTGAAGTTGCGCCCGAAAAAAATAGAAGATTATGTATGACAGGATTCTATAAAAAAACATCTCAAAATCTCAATCGGTTCAGCTCAAATAAGAAATGAGCCTCTTGAGCATATCCTTCTTTATTGACCTCCAGGCCTAGGCAAGACTACATTATCTCTTATAATTGCTAATGAGATGAATGTGAATCTCAAGCATACTTCCGGTCCTGCAATCGAAAAACAGGCCGACATAGTATCTATTCTTACTTCTATACAGGAATGAGATATTCTTTTCATCGATGAGATCCATAGGCTTAAGCCACAGATAGAAGAGATACTTTACTGAGCAATGGAGGATTTTTCAATTGATATAATGATTGGCTCTGGTACTTGAGCAACATCAATCAAGATGGATATCCCAAAATTCACTCTCATATGAGCAACAACAAAGCTATCAATGCTATCAAGCCCATTAAGAGACAGATTCTGAAATATATTGAAACTGGACTTCTATGATAATGATGAGCTTACACGCATCGTTAAGCGTTCTTTCAAAATTCTTAATTGTGCTATTGAAAATGATAATATTTATGCTATCATAGCGATGAAGAGCCGATGAACACCAAGAATTGCAAATAGGTTCGTCAAAATAGTACGTGATTATAAGACGGTATGACAAGATATAGAGTCTGACAAATGAATAAACAATATTTTCTCTACGCTTTGAGTCGATGAAAAATGACTTGATGTTCTAGATAGAAAAATACTTGAAAGCCTCGAAAATAATTTCTGAGGCCGTCCTGTCTGATTGCACACTTTGGCTTCCATAGTTTGAGAAGAGGAAGATACAATTGAGGATGTCATAGAACCTTACTTGCTTAAGATAGGATTTTTGGAAAGAACTGCAAGAGGAAGACAGATTACAGAAGCAGGGAAGTCACACATTAATAATTCAAGAAAATTATAAAATGGAAAGAGATGAGATTGTAATATTTTTGGATGCGATTTTTGCTAAGGCAAAAATTTTTGGGCTTGAGCTTGATGAGCTGGAGCTTGACCACATCGCATTCAGATGCGAAAGTTTTTCTGAATACTTGATTCTGAAGGATCAGTATGGCTTGAAATATGATTTCAAATCTGAATTTGATATAGAATGAAGGCCTATCTCTATATTTAAGCTAAGGGATGCAGTCAAATATGAATGAAGAGCCATTGATGTAATCGAACTCATTTCTCCGAAAAACGGAAGCAGACACAGGCATTGACTGGAGCATGCTGAATTCATCATAGAATGAGGACTTAAGCAATTTGAAGAGAAGTATCCGAACCTGAAATTCGTAAGCAAGCATAATCGTCCTATCAATCCAGAATCAGTCCTGATTTTTGATGATGGATATTCAATCAAATTCCATACTAAGCATATTCTTGAAGTGATTGAGCTCCAAAAAGAACTTTGATATTCATAAAATAATTGATTTATGGAAATAGTAGAGAGAATAAGGAAATATGTCGAGGACGAATGCAGAAAAGAAACAAACATTTATGGTATGAATGCATTCAATCATCATTTTGTTCTTGTTGCTAAGTATGCTTGATTTCTGGCAGACAGGACTTGAGCAGATAAAGAGATAGTGCTAATATCAGCATGGCTACATGATATTTGAAGCATCTTGTGAGATTATGAGAATCATCATTTAACTAGTGCTCAGGTCGCAGAAAATATCCTTTCGGAAATGCGATATCCTAGAGATAGGATTGAGAGGATAAAGCACTGCATCATTGCCCACAGATGAAGCAAATCCATACCACGAGAAACCTTAGAGGCTGAGTGTATTGCGGATGCTGATGCCATGTCACATCTTAACAATATAGATTCGCTTTTTTTTCTTGCGCTGACAGTAAGGAAAAAATCTCCGGAAGATGCGAGGGTATTCGTTAAGGAAAAGATGATGCAAGGTTATAATAAGCTGACTCAATGAGCAAAAGATCTTATGAAGAATAAATACGATGCATGCATGCTCACTCTAGATGACAGCCTATTTTAGCTTAAAAAGGAAGTAAATTTTTATTGTAAGCAAGATTTTTTAATATTTTAATTATAAAATTTATGAGCAATATAGTTAATCAGGCGACGGAATTCGCCAAGGCAGAATATGCAAAACACGATCCTATGCATAGATGGGATCATGTTGAGCAAGTCATGGACATGGCTTTATATCTTGAAGATTTTTATAGAGATGAAACGGATCCTGAAGTTCTCAGATTGGCTGTGATTTTTCATGACATATGGTATGAAAATTATGATGAACATGCTGATAGGTCAGTAGATGTGGCAATAGATTTCCTAAAGATCAAATCATATCCGGAAGAGAAGATAGCTCTTGTTACAAGAGCTATGCTAGATCATTCGTGACCTCATAGAAGAAGGGATTGAGATTCAAGGACTATGGAATGAAAAATAATATATGATTCAGATAAATTTCATCTTGCATTAAGTCCCAGCTGATATGATAAATATTTCAGTCAATTATATCTTCCTGAAACAAAAATCAAAGTCCAGGAAAAAAGAAATGAGATACTTTGTTAAGCTTTAATATTTTTTAATCTACCCGATTATGCAATCAACTTACTCTTCTGATTTGACTGATGCCAAAGTTTCTAATAGCTTCATGACTAAGGTCTATAATTGGATGTTTGCAGCGCTTCTTATCTCAGGATGAGCCGCTTATTATGTTTCTACAAATCCTGAATTAATGAATATGGTGATATTATTCATCTGGCCGCTTATAATTTTGGAATTCGTTTTTGTAATAGCCATGGGTTTTCTTATGAGTAAGATGAATTCTTTTTTCACTATAATAATGTTTTTATTGTATAGCCTATTGAATTGACTTACATTATCCGTTATCACAATGGCTTATCAATTATGAACCATTCAGATTGCATTCGCAATCACAGCTTGAACCTTCCTTTTTATGAGCTTGTATTGATATTTTACAAAATCAAGCCTTAATACTTTCTGATTAGTCCTAAGGATGGGGCTTTTCTGATTAGTGCTAGCAACTATTGTTAATCTTTTCCTTCATAGTCCGGTAACTGAATATGTATTATCATGGGTATGAGTTATTGTATTTACATGATTGACCGCCTATGACACACAAAAGATAAAGGAAATGTGAGAAATGTGATTTGAGAATTGAGAGTCCGAGATGAAAATGTCCATTCTTTGAGCACTGAATCTCTATCTTGATTTCATTAATCTTTTCTTGTTTATGTTAAGATTATTCAGCTGAAGAGATTAAGTTGTGCGGATAAATATTGCAAAGTATTAATCTAATTTTAACAATATGAACACACAAAAAACCAACAACAACAACGCCTTCACCCTTGTCGAGCTCATAGTAGTGATCGTGATTCTTGCAATCCTTGCAACTATTGCATTCCTCTCTTTCTCGAATCAGTCAGGCTCTGCCAGGGATTCTGTGAGATTGTCGGACACCACGAACATCAGGAAATGACTTGAGCTCCGCCAGGCAATAGGATGATCGATCCCCCTTCCTGCGAATCCCAAGTCATATTCATGATGAGCCACTGCGACATGAGTATCCGGAGTTATGATAACGGAATGAACGGTTAATAATTCAATACTTTCCACTCTCTCCGCAGGAATCAAAGATCCTTCTTGAAGCGAATACAGGTACTCGACCATTTCGCAATGATGACAGCCCCTGTATTATCAGCTAGCTCTTGAGCTGGAGAATCCTACAAGCATGAGAGAGGATGTCATTAACCCTTTCATCGCATTTAATGAGGATATTGCCAGTGCAGATACTGCATCTTCCAAGATAGTCCAGCTCAAATGAAACTATATGTTCAATCCGAGCTTGCCTTCCTTATTCATATTATCAGGCTCGACCAGTTCAGCAAGCGGATGAATATATAATCCGGACATATGCTTCGTGCTTGATTGATCTGCTACGAATAGTTTCTCCAGCAAGGACTGTATAGCGAAGAAAGACATGAGACTTAAGGATTATGACGACTCTCTTGTATGATACTGGGATATGGAGACAAATTTCAACTCATGAGGCATCACTTATCTCAAGGATCTGAGTTGAAATAGTAACGACGGAGCCGCAAGCTGATCAATTATAATATGATGAAGTTGAGGGTTAATATGAAAATCGACATTCTTTGATTGAATAAATGATTATTTCCAAATAAAGAATAACCCTACTCTAAACTTTGAAAGCACATTCACTTTTGAGGCCATTTATACTTACAGCAAATCGTACACTTGAGCTTGATGAAATCCTATATTAGACAAACCCTATACTTCACATACACCTCCATATTATCAGTATCACTTTTGAGTTACTTCTCCTAATTATTCAAGCGCACCATGAAAGTGTTGATTCCAGAATTTTTTTGCAGTAAGTTATAAATTTGATTGTAGCTGATTTGATAATCAGATATATCATGTAGTTACAAAATATGATTGAACAACAGCATCGATGTGGATAAATTGAAAAAAGATAGCAGAGACTAAAATAAATAAGACTTTTACTGATTATGGCTTAGATCTATTTATTTGAGTTTATGGAGGATTGCTTAACTCTTCCATATATTATTTAGCATGAAATATCGATGAATTAAAAATATATAATCGAGCACTCTCAGATACAGAGATAATTCAGCAAGCAAAATCAGCTTGATTTTAATAAAAGAAATTTTAATTTAATATAATATATATTATGAAAGATTTAAAAAAACATTCCGCTTTCACACTTGTAGAACTAATAGTGGTCATAGTAATACTTGCGATTCTTGCAACAATCGCATTCCTTTCTTTTTCTTCCCAGTCTGGTTCTGCCAGGGATTCAGCTCGACTTGCCGACATGAATAACATATCGAAATGATTATGAGTGTTAAATGCGGCAGTAGGAAAGCTACCAATGCCTGACAAAAAGATAAACATTACAGCATCTGGAACAATTATCAGATACCAATGATATGTATGATCCAACGTGCTCAATATGATAAAGCTTTCAAATTGATGAAAAGATCCCCTTGATGCTGCTACATATTACACTTACTCAACAAATTCATCTCAATCTAAATTCCAGATATTGGGATTTCTTGAGGATTGAAGCAATAGCGCTCTTTCTTTACTTCCCCCTCTCCTATCGGGAGAGGGCTGGGGGGAGGGCCGTGCTAATGCAGAGCCAAATACTTATAGTTGAAGGTATGTTGTCACTATGTGAGATCTGCTCGGGATTGTGCTTGAAAGTTCAACAAAAGTTCCCGCTCAGGCAGCTATGAATGATATCGATGTTTCAAAAACCAACACTTGATATATTGAACAATTCACAAACAAAGATTATATTATCTGAACTTGAAGTTCATTATTAAGCAATATCCTAATCAGAAGAAATGATTTATCAGATGATACAACATTATTAAAATATGATGATTCCATTTTAGGTTATTGGAATATGGAAACAACCACTTGAGCCTATCTTAAAGATTTAAGCAGATATGAAAATTTATGAACTTTGAACTGAGTTATCGCATGAGGAGTAAATTGAATTAAATGAAAAGCCACTAATTTCACATGAACTTGAGGATATATAAAAGCATCAGATAATTCAAATTGGAATATCGGATCTAAAAATATGACAATTAATCTTTGGATAAAACAATCTTCATATTCTGCAGGATGAAACAGACTGGTTTCAAGCTGGGATGGTGGCAGCAGTAACTATGGTACATCTCAATTTGTTTTTTATGTAAGCAGCACATGAGAAATAGTTGGAAATTTTTGAAATTGAACTGGCTGGCAAGCCACCACCCTTATTACTTCGCCAAATATCATTTTGTTGAATAATTGGTATAATATCCAGATTATATTCGATACAACACAGATAAAAGTATATGTTAATAATGAACTAAAAAAAAGCTCTACCCGTCCTGCTTTGCAAAATTCTACAAAACTGCAAATTTGATGATGGGATTGGGACTTACCTTATTCTTGAATCAATAGATATTTTCAAGGCTCTATTGATGAAGTTCGTATTTATAATAGGGCATTATGAGAATCTGAGACTCAAGCCTTATATGAATCACTAAAATAAAAATTTTAATAAATTGTTCCATAAATTACAAAAGCCAGTTCCGAGGAACTGGCTTTTTTTGCATCAAAGATAAACGCAATATTCAATATTTGTCGGTTGATCCGCCCCCTCCAGACTTGCCGCCTTCTCCCTCTGAGCTTTCGTCGTCGTCATCACTTGATCCGCCCCCTCTGGAGAAAAGGCCATAGAGGAATAAGATGCTCAGATCCAAGCCTGTAAACCTTGAGAAAAGAACGATGAGAATGCAGATCAGAGCGCCCGCAAAACCTGTTGCAATCTTCCTTTCAGGGTCATTTGTCGGTAATGATTCAATCATGCCATATGCGCCGATTGCTCCACATACCCAGAGATTGCTGTATCCGAAGAAGTAGGAACACCCCGCCCAAAAAAGAAGGTCATCTTTTTTTTCTTTGCCTACAGATACAAGTTCCTTTGTGGCCAGTTCAACTTTGGCGTTTATATCCTTGTCTTGGGATGTCGTGGACATAATCTGTGGGATTCCAACTTTAAGCCCTGCTCCCCATTTTCCTTCTTTGAAGTAGGGGAGCATTGTTTTGTTGATGCGGTGAGAAGAGATATCCGTAAGGAATCCTTCTAATCCATAGCCGACTTCAATCCTGACTTCTCGCTCCTTGATTGAAACGAGCACCAAGACACCGTTGTCTTCGCCTTTTTTGCCGATTTTCCATTCCTCAATAGTCTTTATTGCAAATTCTTCGATTGTGCTTCCGTCGTGATCGGGGATTGTCAGGATGCTTATCTGCTTGCCTGACTGCGACTTGAATGCAGATAAGGTTTTTTCAAGATCGGACTTATTTGCATCATCGATCACTTTTGCATAGTCGTTGACGAAACTTCTGTTTTTGGGTACTTCAGTCGCTATCGTATCAAATGCGAAAGAAAGTACTCCAAAAAGCACGGATAAAATTACTGACCTGATGAATTTTGGCATCTTTACGCCCTCCTGAAGTAAAATATTTGAATATTTCCGTTTATCTTAATGAACTTGTTTTTGGCGACTTCTACTGCGCAAAAAATCACTTTCATTCTAATGGAAATCATATATTGTCAAATAAAATATCTGAATGTCAAAAATTGATTTGACTTTTAGCAGTTTTCATTAGATTTAATCTGGCATGTTAGGTGTAGATTTATCTATCGTCTTTCAGATCATTAACATTTTCCAATTTAGCAAATATTACATATAGGAGGATAAACAAAAACTCATCAAGATTCCATATCCGCAACTATCGTAAACCAGAGCTTTTGCTCACAACCAATCTGTTATCCGGAGGGATACATCATGAAGAAGAGAACTCTGTTTTTGGTACTGGCGCTGGCAATGCTTTCACTTTTGTCCGGCTGCGGCTACAACACCATGCAGGCAAAGGAAGAAGCAGTCTTTGCAGCTTGGGGCGATGTCGAATCATCCTACCAGCGTCGTGCCGATCTCGTCCCCAACCTTGTTGCAGTCGTGCAAGGTGCAGCCAAACATGAGAGCGAGACCCTGAAAGCAGTCACCGAAGCTCGCGCCAAGGTCGGCTCCATGCAACTGACCAAGGAGGCTGCCAACGATCCTGCAACGATGGCCAAGTTCAAGGAGAACCAGAGCGCACTTACCGGTGCTCTCTCGAGACTCATGGTTGTGGTGGAGAGATACCCCGACCTTAAGGCAAACCAGAATTTTCTGGATCTCCAGAACCAGCTTGAGGGTACCGAAAACCGCATAAACGTGGCACGTGTCCGCTACAATCAGGCAGTCCAGGATTTCAATACCACAATCCGGACCTTTCCAAACTCCCTGACCAACTCCATGCTTCTGCACTTGGAGCGCAAGGAGCCGTTCAAGGCGGATGAGGGGGCCAAAGTGGCACCCAAAGTCAAGTTTTGATCCCAAGGAGTGAAATGGAGGCCATCCGGATCAGCAATGAATCCGGATGGCCTCAACCAGGGAGACCCTTATGAACAAATCTGTTTTTCTAATGATTTGGGTGCTTCTTCTGGCTTTCGCTTCTAGCGGATCTGCCTTGGAGGTTCCTGAGCGTAAAGGCCATGTAAACGATTATGCCAATATGCTCAATTCAGAGGATGCTGAGCAAATCGGACGTGACCTGAAGCTCTATGACTCAGCAACGAGCAACCAGATATTCATCCTTACCATCCCCTCTCTTCAGGGAGATGACATCGAACTGTTCTCCATCAAGGTTGCAGAAAGCTGGAAAGCAGGTCAGAAAACCAAAGACAACGGCGTCATCGTGACAATATCCAAAGAGGATCGTAAGATTCGGATAGAAGCCGGAAGGGGCCTTGAAGGAACTCTGACAGATGCGGTTTCGGGACGGATTATCCGAGAGGTATCACCCAAGCTGGCAGAAGGGAAAACTTCAGAAGCCATCCAAATGGCTATCACCAAGATAAAGTCCACTATAAAGGGGGAATATACGGCTGATTCAACAGATGGTGCTACCGAGATAGAGAATCACATCCTTGAGATAAAATGGGGCGTCATGTCCGTAGTCTTTCTTTTCACTGCGGGAATTGCTTGCGCGTATAACCCTTTTGTCGGGGGCGGAGTGGGCGCTGCAGTTGCGTTTCTTTTTGCGATATTCATGTGGCATCTCTCAGCAGGTGCTGTTGGAATTGCTACGGCGGTAGGATTTTTTCTCGGATTAGTCGCTGACAAGATAGGAATTATCACCCTTCATTTTGGCGCTTCATGCTTGGGCGGGGGCGGTAGTTTCGGTGGCGGCGGCGCAACAGGAGACTGGTGACGAAAGGAGGAACAGAACATGATGAAAAAACAAGATGCTCTGAGCTTCCTTACGGAGGCTGAGCGGAATCAGATCAAGGAATGCATCGGAGAAGCCGAGAAATTTACCTCTGGTGAAATCAGGGTGCTCATAGTCTCTGCTTCAAGCGTCATACCGAAGCTCTGCAAAACCGATCAGGCAAAGGCAGTTGTTCGCCGAGCGAAAGCGGAATTCCGAAGGCTTGGCATCAACAAAACCCACAGATCCACCGGAATACTTATTCTTATCTCTCTTGAGGAGCATATGGTCAGAGTCCAACCTGACAAGGCCATCGATGATCTTCTCCCTCAGGATACGTGGAAGCCATTTGCCGACTGCATCTCAGCTGGAATAAAGGCCGAGCTCCCCGCAGCGGGAATATGTGATGCCGTCCAGCAATTAGGGGCGCATCTGGCACATTTCTTTCCCTTGAAGGAGGGGGATAAGAACGAACTGCCAAACGATGTAGTCATTAAGGGTCGGTGGAAGTAAATAAAAACATATAATGAACAATTGGAAAATGTAACACTTTAGGGCGGATTCTTCGGAATCCGCCTTTCAATTTTTTTAAAATGCAAGCTAATCTTTTGACAAATAATAATATGTAATTATATATAAAATAACAAATACAAATTTATGCAAAAAGGAGAATTGTTCGTTTACATCTTTGTTCATTTATTTAACGGCATATTTCGCCATTTCGAAGTGTTTCTGATATAGGAGAATATCATCATGAAAGAATTATCTGGTCCTACCGCCCTGAGTATCATCATCGCATCAATCTTCTTTTGTTCCTTGCTTTTCGGCTTTATCGTAAGCATCAGGAATAGCAGAAGATCAAGCAGAACTGCAACTGAGCGCCGCTCCTCGTCACTTGACGAGGCAACAACCCCAGTCAAGCCTGAAACAGAAACCTTACCAAGAGGTTTTGATGAGCTTCGGCCAACAAGGAGAAATCCTTCCAAATGCGTAGAAAAAAATACGCTTTTTGATCCACTTAATGGAAGCGAGCTCATTCACCCTGCGACGCTTGTCATGAATCATCCTCGGCTAGGAAGAGTAAAGGTGATAGTCAATGTCATGAATGCACGATTTTATTCGGATTATGGCCCTAGGTTCTTCTCCAATTCCCTCATGTCGATGAACACTCACATATGGTGCTTTGACCAGACTTGCCTCGTCTGTTGCGGTGATTCGGATAGATTCACTGAGATGAAATTCTTGGATTTCTACAATACTTTTCTGGAAAACTTCCAGATTGAGGATCTCGGGTTCAACGGTTGGAATCCGAGAGAAATTCTGGAAGGGGATGCGGAATCAGATACCTGCTATTGGTGCGGGGAAATAAGAAAAGATGTTCCCAAGGTAGTACAGATTCTCTCTTCGTTAACCATCGGCGAAGCTATCTTTGGCGAAGGAACTCTCTCGGCGGACATCTATGATGCTCACCGAGAAGAGTTGGCAGGGATATGAAGACTGCCAAATTCTGAAGTGCTGTAATGAACAAGACTAGACTTACTTAGAAAAAACCCCCGGTTTCCGGGGGTTTTCTCGTTTTCACAAAAAAAACACTTTCATTTCATACAAAAACTACTCTCATCCTTTGCATTTTACTTCATAAAGGATATGATATCGTCAACATAGAGGCAGGGCAATGATGATCATTTGGTCGCCTTAATCATAACCTAAGCTGCCAATGGCGAAACCGACTGATGTTAATGAATATTAACAAGTTAAAGTCGGTTTTTATATTTTTATATAGGAATTATGACAAATGAAAATACTTTCAGTCAGATGGCAAATGATGTTTCCATACTCAAGACATTTGAATCACTTGAAAAGAATGGAATACATCCATATCTTGTAAAGGACAGGAACGATGCACTCAAAAAAGTATTGGATCTGTTACCTGATCATGAAGAGATTATGACAATGACATCCGTGACTCTTACAGAAATATGATTAGATGAATTATTAAATACTTCGACAGAATTTATTTCTATTAGAAGACTTATGAACAACGAAGGACTTTCACCGATTGAAAAAAGACGTTTATGAACAGCTCATGAATGGGCTATTTGAAGCGTCCATGCTGTTACAGAAAATTGACAGGTGATGATAGCTTCTGCAACATGAAGTCAGATTCCTGCTTATGCTTACGGTGCGATGAATGTAATTTGGATAGTCTGAACTCAGAAGATAGTTAAAGATTTGGACGAAGGGTTCCGCAGAATATATGAGTATTCTTTTCCTCTTGAAAATGAAAGGTCAATGAAAGCATATTGAATATGAAGCTGAGTCAATAAGCTGCTGATTATAAATAAAGAAACTATTCCAGGAAGGATACATATGATTTTTGTAAAAGAAAAACTTTGATTTTAATTATTAGATTTTGATTATGAGAAGAATAGTACCTTTTGAGTTTTCCAATAGCTTGAATAAGTCCTCGGATTTTTATACAGTATTTTCTTTTTTAATAACCAAAAAAGGATGACTGGAAGAATATTGGTTTATGATAACCTGACTTGTTACAGATGAGAATGATATTCCCTGATATGCTTATATTATCTATATCCCTGATCTGGAAGAATATTTAAAGAAGATTATGGATAAAGCATGAATATCATTTGAGCATAATGATATTATAAATTGAGCTTGATGGATAGTTTATCTAAAAGATGATGAATGAAATGTCTTTTTATTGATTCAACTGGTTCCAAAAGAGAAATAAAATTTAATTTCTAAAAAATTGATTATGAAAAATGCAATTGTTTGGTTTGAAATCCCGTCTATAGATTTTGATAGGGCTCTACGGTTCTATAGAAGAATTGTGGTTTGAGAATTTATCGTTGAAGAAAACATGTGAATGAAAATGGCTTTTTTCCCATATGAAAGAATGGAGTGAGTATGATGAGCGATTATAAATTCTCCAAATGCCAAACCGACTCAAGATTGAACAGTGGTTTATCTTGCTGCTTGAGATGATGTAGATGGAATGATTGAAAAAGTCATTGAAAATTGATGAAAAATTGTTGTCCCTAAAACCGATATCTGAAAATATATGTGATTCATAGCCCAATTTATTGATACTGAATGAAATAGGGTATGAATCCATGGAATGAAATAATTATATTTTAATGCTTATATTATGAAAAAAACTGTTTTATTGTCATTAATGGTAGCGGCAACCCTCATATTATATTCTTGCTGACAATGACAAACTCCTCCGAATGGAGAAATTGATACGATTACTGGAGAAATTGATACGATTACCGGAACAGAGACTGATGAAGGTAGCGTAAATACAGGCCAAATAGATACAACTACATGAAGTCTAAATGATACATGAAGCATTATTGACACTGGAAGTGAAGCAGATGAAAAATCAGAATCAAAAACTTATATGATCAGCATAACTTCTACTTGATTCAGTCCCTCAACCTTGACGATTAAATCGTGAGATAGGGTGGATTTTGTAAATAAGGATTCAGCCACTCATTGGCCAGCATCAGGTCCTCATCCTGTACATACTAATTACCCTGGTTCTTGAATAGAAAAATGCTGAACTCGGGAAGCGTCTAATATCTTTGATGCATGTAAAGCTCTAGCGCAAAATGAGACTTTCTCATTTATATTCAAAGAAAAATGAACATGGTGATATCATGATCACAGGAATCCCGATATTACATGAAGAATAATCGTGCAATAAATATAGAAGTTATGAAAACTACAGAAATCTCCACTCTTGCATGAGGATGCTTCTGGTGCCTTGAGAGTGCTTTTGCTCAATTGCCTTGAGTGATTAGGGCAGAAGTATGATATGCCGGATGAACAGAAGTGAATCCCACATATGAGCAAGTAATATACTGAAGCACATGACACAGAGAGGCAATGCAGGTCGTATTTGATCCTGGACTCATTTCTTATGATGAAATACTTGTTCAATTTTGGTCTCAGATAGATCCGACAGATGATGGCTGACAATTCTCCGATAGAGGATTCAATTATACGACGGTTATTTGGTTTCATACTTCTCTGCAAGAAAAAATAGCTCGTGAATCCAAAAAACGTCTTGAAGATTCTAATAAATTCCAGAAGCCTATAGTAACTCTTATTCTGCCATTTACGACATTTTATCCTGCAGAAGAATATCATCAGAAATATTACAGCAAATCAGCCTTCAGATATAGCTTATATAAAAAATGATCCTGAAGGACTGATTTCATAAATAAGAATTGGAATGAGGAAGCTAAGGAATACCTAAGATGAAAAGATGCCTATCTTGCCAAGAAATATGTGAGGCCAAGCAAGGAAGAGCTTATGGCAAAACTGGATACATTATCGTATGAGGTCACGCAGAACAAATGAACAGAGATTGCTTTTACCTCTAGTTATGAGAAAGATTGGAATTCATGAATATATGTAGATATAGTTAGCGGTGAACCATTATTCTCATCAAGAGACCAATATGATGCGTGATGCTGATGGCCTAGTTTCACTCGTCCGATAAGTCCGCACTTCATTAAGAGCGTAGAAGATACATCGCATTCAATGAAAAGGACGGAGATCAGAAGCAAGTATTGAGATAGTCATTTATGACATGTATTTAATGATTGACCGAAGGAAGAGTGATGACAAAGATTTTGCATTAATTGAGCTGCACTCAGATTTGTGCCCAAAGAAAAACTTGAGGAAGAATGATATTGAGAGTACTTGTATCTTTTTGAATAATATTGGGCAAATATAAAAGGAGAAATTTATTTTCTAATTATCCTATTATGAAAAAAATAGCATTGCTTTCACCCCTTCTTTTTCTACTATTATCTTGTACTCCGAATAATGATCGAGATATGCAAAATGGAACAGGTGATACTACAAACTGACAAAATGAAGTTGTCGGAACTGGAGATATAAGCACATGAAGTGTTGCATATTTTCCATGAAAATGAGAATATATCGGGTATTTTGCTAAGCCTGCCAGAGATTGAACTTATCCTGCACTCATCTTAATACATGAGTGGTGGTGACTTAATGATAATATAAAAAGTCTAGCAATGGATTTTGCCAAAGAAGGCTATGTTGTACTTGCTGCTGATATGTATTGAAGCAAGGTGGCCAAGAATGCTACCGAGGCTATGCAATTTGCTTCAGGAGTAACTAATAATGAAGCTGCCGCCTTCGATAATCTGAAATATGCAGTAGAATACCTTCAATGATTACCAGAAGTAGATGACAATAGAATGTGATCTGTAGGATGGTGTTTCTGATGATGATGGGCATATCAGATGGCAAAGAATAATCTCTGAACCAAAGTTTCTGTTATGTACTACTGAAGATTCAATCCTGAAGATGATCTATCTATGATGAGGTCACAGATACTAGGTCATTTTTGAGAAAAAGATATGAACATAAGCATTGATACGGTCAATGAATTTCAAGCAAAACTCAAGACTTTGACCTGAAGCCATATGGTCTATATTTATCCTAATGCAGGACATGGATTTGCCAATGAGCCAAGCGATAATTATGATGAAGAAGCTGCAAATCTTGCATGGCAAAGAACATTGGATTTCCTTAATGTTAATCTGAAACAGCAATAATTCCACATCTTTTAAGGTATTGGAGTTTAAAAAAAATCTATCTCTAATTACATTTTACAATTTGTGTTTTTTAGTTAGAATAAATTGTTTAATAAATTTAATTAAAAATGAGCACTAAACTTAGCAGATATATCACGTTTTTCATGTATATTCTTATATTTGTGCTGATAGTTTTGACATTTCTTGTTTTAGTGGACGGCTTCTATTGATCTTCAAAAACCGATACGACTCCAGTCGTACAAAGAACAGAAATAACCAAAGCCCCTCAGGCTGTTAAAGACCCACAACAAACCAAAGATAAAGCTCCTTCTCCATCTGCCGCCTCAATTGTTGTTCCTTTCGTGTCCCAGGCTCCTTTTGGAAATTGGTGAAACAGCATCTATAAGGAATGATGTGAGGAGGCATCAATCATAATGGCTGTTTATTGGGCTAAATGAAAGGAATTGACAGCCACGATAGCAGATGCTGAAATCAAAAAAATATCAGACTTTGAAACAAAGCTGCTTTGAAATTATTTGGACACATCTGTCTATGACACTGCAAAAGTCATGAAGGAGTATTTTTCTTTCGATCAATACAAGATAGTGGAAAATGTTACAAAAAACGGAATAAAGGATATATTGAATAATTGAAAAATAGTTATAGTTCCGGCTTATTGAAGGGATCTGAAAAACCCGAATTACACTCCGCCAGGACCAGTCGAACATATGCTGGTCGTAACTTGATATGATCCGAAAACTAAAAAATTCATAACTAATGATCCTTGAACTAAGAGTTGAAAATCATTCAAATATGATGAGGATGTCCTATTCAATGCCATTTGGTCATATTCTTCTAGTTCATCCGACTCAAAAGCTTCTGCTTACGGGAAAAGAGTAAAAACTGTGATTGAAGTATCAAAGACTCAATAAAATATACCTTAAATTCTAAACCCTCTTCTTGAGTTGAGGGCATTGTTGTGTGTGCCACACGTCATCCTGAATTTATTTCAGGATCCACCTCATTAATCATTATTTCATCCTACATCTATACCATCATCATCCATTAATGATATTAATATCCATACTTTACTGCAAAAGTATCCAAAAGCCCCCCACTTCTGTCATCCTCGGGCCCCCACTTCTGTCATCCTCGGGCCCCCACTTCTGTCATCCTCGGGCTTGACCCGGGGACCTGCCTGCCGGCAGGCAGGTCCATCTCATTGATCACTGGAAACATGAATCGAGATGATAATGATTATTCCTCAATAAAACAAGTCAAAATTTACGCTATTCAGGAAAAGTTTAAATTAACTTGATTTCCTTATTTTCATATGTTAGTGTATCTTACAATATAATGTTTTAATCGTAGTGCTTATTGCCTAATAATCATTGAGATAACGGGGAAATCATCCCTTTAATAAGATTGCTTGTCGGGCAATGGGAATGCGCACCGGCTCTTTTGGAATGACTGGAAAATGGAGATTTTTCTGAAAGTCAGATAAGTATGCTTTATGGTTTATTGAATGAAGCAATCACTGCTCTAAAATATGAATCAGAGAAATCTGCAAGGTTTGACATGTCAATAAAGTTTAAGGAAGCGATAAATAATGAAGTCATTGAAAAAAGATGAGATTTGGAAAAGTTAGAAAGTTTTATGTCTGATATTGACGGATAACACCTTTTAATACAAAAACAAATATTATGGGTATAGAAACAAATTCTGCATATTCATACAGAATAATAACATACACTGTTGTTCTTGATAATTGAATGCATGCCGAGATACAGCTATCCACTTTAATGTCATCCATTGCTGCAGATATAGATCATAATACTATCTATTTATAAGCTTAGAATGAAAAAGAATGAGCTCAAATAATATTTCGGATAACTTGGATGAAAAATTGACCGATAAAAAATGATATTACGTTTTCCGCTTCAGAAGAACAAACTGAACCGTTTATTATAATTGATATGTTAAAGCTTCTGATAAGTCTAGCGATAAAAAAATAAGTGAAGCCAGCGATTATTTTAATAGTCTGGAGATGAAGTGACAGGTTTTCGATCAGGTTGAATTTGTTGATTCTCTTGAATCAATATGATTAAATGAAAAAGTTGTGGATTCTTGGGATTCGATAAAAAGAAAAATCACTCCTGTAGAGAATAAAGATGACGTTCATGCACTATTGCATGATTTATCAAAAGAATGAGTTGATAGTGATACTGTTGATGAATTAAGAAAAGAGCTTGATTTCAAAGGCAATAGAGCAAAATTTGAACAGTATATGCAACTGCATTTCAAGTGAGATGAGAAGCTTGAGATGGCATATAATATTTGTATTGAGGCACATGATTGAGTTCCTGACCAATGATTCAAAGGAGTTCCTTACCACAACCATCCGATTCAAATGGCAAATATCGCCATAGAGATTTTGGGGATAAAAGATTCTGCATTACTGCAGTGACTTCTCCTTCATGACGTGCCAGAAGACACTCATATAACAGAAGAGGACTTGGCTGTTCTTTTTTGAGAAGATGTAATGGAAATAGTAAAGGATGCAACAAGATTGGATGGTGAATCAAGGGGAGAATTTATAGACAGGGTAAAAAACAATCCTAGAATAAAATCAAAAATCGCAAAATGTTTGGACAGATACAATAATCTGATTCGTTCTTTCAGTATGAATGAAGGGAATTATAAGAATAACAAAAGGACCTTCAAGGAATACTTGCAAGCATATGTAAATGAAACCGAAGAAATATATATCCCAGCATTTGAAAATATTAAGGAATTGGAACCTCTTAAAAGTAAGTTCCATAAAGCCTTCTCAGCACTCAAAAAACGACTTGAAGGAATGAGATAAAGGACCTTTGGGATATAGGGCAATGCCCGACGAAGGGTTGCTTCATTAATATCCTGTCATTTCGACGGGACTCATCACCTCGGTTCTCTAGGCTGTTGATAATGGAGAGATGTCTCCAATCGATACTTGACAAAATATCAATATTCCATATTTTACAGAAACAAAAACAAATAATAACTTTCCTGTAGGAGGGAAAAATGTATAAACTTGACGATATTCTGGTAGATTGGATTTTTAACCCCATTGCAAAGCGATTCCAGCTCTTGACCGGCAAGAATTGCTACTACCTCGCTCAGATATGCTTCATAATGTGCGCTATCGCTTCAATAATGATAGGCGTCTACGATTTCATGTTTGCGCCCTATACGTTAAGCGAGAAGCTGCGCTTGGCAGCCGTTCTTTTCATAAACAGCAACCTCTTCTTGTTAGCTGGCAATTGGATGCATGAAGAGCGGGTTAAGTTTGAGAAAATGAGAAAGAAAGCGCTTTGCAATGGCAGATTGGAGTATCAGTTTTTCAGGCTTGGCTTGATGTTGCTTATCCTCTACATCAACTTCATGATCCCGCTTATCAAAGACGATTTCGGCAAGCAATATTTTGAGTTCATTTCCTTGGTGCTTACAGGATTCGAGCTGGCGCTCTACTTTTTTGCTTGCACCCCGCTTCCCTCTGGAGAATCCAAAATAGGGGAGTGCGTCACAAATTTCAAAGCTTCTTTCGCCAAGAGGGAGCTGCAGAAAATACGCTACAAGTAAGTCATGCTTTTCCCCGGAATGAGCCTGAACTGCAAAAATAGACAAAACCCCCCGCACAGAAGTTGCGGGGGTTTTGCTTTGGTAATTAATATTTGTATTAAGTGTCAGAATGTTATTATTGACAAATTAATTATTTATGTTAGTTTTCTCTGCATATAAATAAAAATATCAATATGGCTCAATGCAAATGACCAGATGAAAGTGTAAATGTATTACCAAATTGATTCGATTTTATAATTGATGAATGACCAGAATTTCCTATTTTCATGAATAAAGAATTTTTTTATAGTGAGCAAATCACTTCAATGTTATTTTCTATCTGAGCAGAATGCTGATGAATAGTAGATGAGAAACTGGGAAAGTATTTTGACAGTCAAGTGGAAGTGAGATTTAGAGATTGACGAATAAGCAGATGAAAATTAATCAGAAATACAATGATTCCTCTTGAATACTTAACTGGCTGATGACATCATTGTATAATAATGAAGTGAAAAGGAGAGATGGTTTACATTTATTATATGGATTTAAGAGAATGAATTGAAATTAAATTAGATAAAGATTATATTTGATGACTTAAAGAGGATGTTTCTTGAAATGTAAAGGATATTATAGAATAATCATTATTTTTTGAATATGCGAATATATAAAACAGATGACATAGCCATAAGAATGGATAACTCAGTTGTAGGAGAATACTCATTTTTGAAATTTGATGTACCAATTGATGGAAAAATTGAACCAAAAAAAGATGTGCCAGTTAATATAATTGATTTTATTAGTAAAGATCATTATTTTAAAAAACTTTTAGATTATCTTAAGGATAACATTACTCTATCAATCAATAATATTATTACAATTCTTGCAATTATCCCATTTGCTTTTTCAATTTTATATCAGCTCTTATATTTATTTAATTTCAACTCTTTATCATTATTTTCCTGGCAACAAGTTTTTTCAGATATTTGGACAATTTGAGCCCCCACCTTCATTTCCATTGTATTGATTTATTTTTTATTATTCCCCTTTAAAAATTTTATTAAAGAACATTTTTTGGATTCATATAAAAAATTTTTTAATGAAATAGATGAAATATTTAATACCCATAAGTATCAAAATATAATAAATTTTAATAAATTAATTATTGATATAAGTGATATCAGAAGATTTACATCCATTCTAAATAACTATAAAAATATAGATTGAATAAATAATTTAAATAAGAGAGTTGTTAAAGTTAAAAGAAAGCCATCTTTTGCAAAATATCTAAATTATCTTAAATATCTGAAGCTAATATCAACTGAGAAGGGTAGTATATTGTTGATGATCGCATCATTAACTATATTTTCTTGATGCATTTTATTAATTGGCAACATGATCATTCCTGAAACTTCTAATTATTGCTATACACTTGAAAATGGTTATGTTTGTGAAAATTGAGTTTATATGTATTGAAATGATAAATGGGTAGTTTTAAGTAAGGGTAATGTTATCGATAGATATTATGATGTCGATGGGAACGATTTTGATATTATTCCAACTTCAGAAATAAAAAAAATTTCTCCTGGTAATAATTTATTCAAATAAAAATTTGACACCGCACAAAAAATAAATATATTATCCGTGTAAAGTATACACACCAAAAGTAACGCCTATAAGGCTTCAATTTTTTTACTTTAATTAGAGTGTAGAATATACATACTATAAATTAACAAGATATTATGAAAAATTCAACCACACAACATCCTTGAACTCAGATTGGAAAAATAAATCAGGCAACGGCTAAGCCTGATGATGGAACAATAAAATTATGAGAGGAGGTAAAGGAAAAAGTCGGTGAAGCTCTGGAGGTTAAGACATATTGGGTTCCAGAAATACCGAAATATCAGTCAGAGTTATTCATAAAATTAGGATTCAAAATATTGAAGATAGACGATAATAGCTACAGATACCATACTGTGACTCTGCCTGAAAACTGGAAAATGTGAGAAAGTGAAAGGGGCGGGCAGATAAAGTATATATTGGATGAAAAATGAAGGAAAAGGGTATTCATTACTGAAAGCGTAAGATTTGATGACCCGAGGACAGTCCTTATTAATCGCTACGAAATGAAATATATGAGAGTAGATGAAGAGAGGGTAGAATGCTTCGTATATGATACAACAGATAGCGAAGATACTTGAAAAACAGAAGATTATAAGAAGCTTTATCATCTGATATTCGATGCAAAAAAATGAAGACAAAAATATACTAATGATGAAGAGAAGAAAGAAATGGAAGTGCAAAATAGGGAACTCACAAAAGCAATTCAAGAAAGAGAAAAAAGATGCAGATTATGGTTAACGGAAAATCTTCCAGATCATAATAATCCTCTTGCATATTGGGATAAGGCAAACAATATTCCGTATGAAGTGCCTTCCCTCTGAATTAGGGACAAGGAAATGTTCAAGAAAGTATGATTCATATTTCCTGAAAATGTCGTAGCTAATCCTTGATACACAAGATTTGTCTTGCCAGATTGATGGGCAAGGCAAAAAGATAACGAAGATAGCATGTTGGAATTTATATTCGACGAGAAATGAAGGAAGAGGGTAAAAGTCAATTTCAGAGAAAGATTTGATATGATGTACACGCAACTGCTTTGCAGATATAATATTGATGAAATTCAAGTGAATGATGAAGAAAGAACAGTTTTCTTATATGACAGAGATTGAACAAAAGCTGATCCGAAGAAACTTGAAGATTACAACATAATCCAAAAATGCACTTATAATCCAAAAACGCAAAAAGATACATACAGCGAAGTGTGGTACAGGGAATGCTTCATGAGAATGTTTGATCCTACCGCATACTGGGAGGAATAATTAATCTCATCACGAGGAGGAACGAACCACGTTGCACTCTCGATGACGAATACTGCAAAGCAACTTTATATTTTCTATTTTTAATTTTAAATTTCCATGTATAGAATATCACAAATGCAGGTAATGCCAGGAAGGCCAGATCTGAACCAAAAGAAGATAATCGCTGAAATCGGACAAGCGAAAGCCGACGGTATAAGCCTTATAATTTTTCCTGAAATGGCGGTTCCAGGCTATATGCTTGGAGATAAGTGGGAAAATGACAGATTTGTGCTTGATGCATACAATAAAAATGAAGCAATAATCAAGGCAACAGAATGAAACATAACTGCAATATGGTGAAATATACTGCCAAAAATTAATGAAAGATGAGATGATGGCAGAATCCGCAAATATAATGCAGCGTTTGTGGCTTACGATTGAAAAATAGTTTCAAATAAATGAACCGGAGATTCCATACTTAAAACTTTAATGCCGAAGTATAGGGAATTCGATGATGAGAGGCACTTTTATTCTTTGCTTAAATTATCTCAAGAAAAAAACATCGATTACAAAGATCTTCTAGAGCCATATGACCTGATTATAAATTGAGAAGAAAAGAAAGTCGGAGTCATAATCTGTGAGGATATGTGGGATGATGATTATTATGCAAAACCTGTAGAAATCCTTAAAGAAAAGTGAGCTGCGCTTATTATAAATATCTCAGCTTCTCCATTTGGAATAGGAAAGTCCGACAAAAGAGATAGGATTCTTGCAATAAAGAGTTTATGAATAGAGATGATTTATGCCAATAATGTCTGAATCCAAAACAATGGAAAAAATATATTTGTTTTTGATGGATCAAGTGTTGTTTTCAATAATTGAAACAAAGCATCTCAAGCAAAGGCTTTTACAGATAAGAATCTTGATGAATGAAATTCTGTTGAAAATTGAGAAACGGAAATTGAAAAAATCTGCAATGCGCTAATCTATGGAATAAAAGAATATTTCAAACTTATAAAAAAAGATAAAGTCGTATTATGACTTTCTGGCTGAGTCGATTCAGCTGTAGTCGCAGCGCTTATGGTCTTGGCTCTTGGCAAAGAGAATGTCATAACAGTCAATATGCCTTCAAGGTTCAACTCAAAAACAACACAGAATTTAGCTCAAAAGCAAGCAGAAATCCTATGAATAGAATATTATGTTTTCCCGATTCAAGATGCGGTTGACCTTACTGCCCTAGAATTTGAGAAAATATTCGGGAAATTGCCAAGCTGACTCGTATTAGAAAATATCCAAGCCCGAGACAGAGGGTCAAGAGTCCTAGCATGACTCGCAGCTCTTAAGGGCGCAGTCTTCACTAACAATTGAAATAAATCTGAAATTGCTCAAGGTTATGCAACCTTATATTGAGATGTGAATTGAAGCATTTGTCCGATATGAGACCTTTATAAGACTCAAGTTTGGGAACTGGCAAGATACATAAATTCAAGTAAAGGAAATATGATTCTCAATGATATAATCGAGCTCATCCCATCAGCAGAATTAAGTGAAAATCAAAATGTCGATGAAGGATTAGGGGATCCTTTCAATTATGAATATCTTGATAAATTACTCTACCGATTTGTTGAGCTTCGTAAAGATCCTGTTGATATCTTGGAGTACTATAGAGATTGAAGATTAACAGAGGAATTGAATCTTAATTTTAAGATATGAGAATACTTTGCAGATGCTAAATCTTTTATAGATGACTTAGAAAAGGTTTATAGGAATCTCGGATTATTCTTCTTCAAGAGAATTCAGGCTCCGCCTATTATAGCAGTAAGCAAGCGCGCATTCTGATATGATCTGCGTGAAGCTGTGCTTGATGATTATCTGCTAGATGAATACCTCGAGCTGAAAGGGCAATTATTTTGACAATAAGATCTGGAAATGACAAAGCTCATTAACATCAAATGATAAATTATTAATCAAAACCAATGCACAATCCTGAATTTATCTTATGACCTGCCTGATGCCTCTGGAAGGTCCATATCATTAATCAGATGGATTGCCACGCCTGCCTGCCGGTAGGCAGGTCGTTTTCCTCCTCCAATGACGAAAAGATTACGTCATCCTGTCTGCCTTAATTATATAATCAAAAAATATAAATCTTTATTCGTCAAATAATTAATGAGATTTTGGCTAAAACAAAGAGCCCCTGAGGGCTCTAGTCGGAATATCCGCGGGGGATTTTTTTTGTCGTGTTCTTTTGTTTCCCTTTCCCGAATATCAATGGGAAGATGAGAATCAAGATCACGGCAGTTAAGCCAATGGCAGCCAAATGAAAGCTCAGTTTCGGTATTCTCATGTAATTCTGATTGAGATAAATCCCAGCAGACGAACACAAGACGATAATGATTGCAATTCTGTAGAATACGCCATGGTACATGATTCCACCTCCTTTTCTGTTTATTTGTTTTTTTATTCAAATTAAATAAAATAAAATTAAAGTCAACTTTATTTGCTTAAACCTCCAAAATTATGAAAACAATCCAATCTTGAAATGCAACAATACTTGTAGATGAATTTTCCTTCAAATCTAAGCCTGAAATAGCTGAGTTCATAAAGTCAGATGAGATAAAAAAAATAATAAGCGCGATTCCTGAAAAATTTTATATGGTTCTTTGATGAGATGGATCAATGCTTAGGGCTATCCAATCTACTTTTAAAGATAACATTCCTTATCTATGAATAAATTTCTGATCTAAATGATTCTTGTTGAATGAAAGATGATTTAAGATTAATGATTGAGAGACTTTTAGGACCATGAGATATCCGATGTTGGATATTGAGGTTGATACATGAAATGGCAAATTGCATCATACTGCCTTCAATGAGGCACAGATAAAGACGGCTTGAGGTCATATGGTTGATCTTAATCTTCAGATTTGAGATTATTGTAAAATAAGATTAAAATGAGATTGACTTATAATATCTACCCCAGCTGGATCAACGGGATATAATATATCAGCATGAGGACCGGTTCTGCCACATACTTCTCCTAGTTTTATTGCAACTCCTTTGCTTATTTTTGAACCAAGGAACATAAAGCCGATAGTACTGGAAAGCGATAAGAAAATCATTATAACAAACAATAATGAAAGATGATATGAGCTTTCTGTATATGCTGATGCGACACCAGTAATAGAGAAGACCAATAAAGATATAACTATTACAATTAAGAAACATATCAAAAGCGTTAAGCTTCTTATCGCAGAATCAAATATGCCCATCTGGAATGCTAAGATATTCAGAGAGCAAGGTTTTGTAAATGTTACGGATAAATAAATCATTATCCGATAATGAAGGAAACATCAATACTTTTGCTGACAGCAAAATGGTTAATGGAAGTTTAAACAATTTCATTAATCAATCTAAAATTCTTAAAACGTCAAAATCCGTCCCTGGGGGACGGATTTGAGTTGGGGTGAATGTCAGTAGACTCGGAGAGATAGAAGGAATTGATCGAACACCCGAATGAACTTCGGCATTTCATTGTCGTATGGTGTGAGTGCGACGCCATCGGAGAAACAGATGAAAATCCATAGCACTGTCTGCCTTTTTGCATATTTAAGGTTCTTCTTCCTGAGGATGAGATAGTACAGTACAAGACCCGTTAGCAGATAAGCTGAGATGAAAAAGCTTACAACTGACACAATTTTCATCGGCTCATTAAGGTACTTGATGGAATCAATGGTGATGAATATATACAGTATCACGAATGCGCAAAACAAGGAAAGCCCTCCTGCCCAAATCAACAGATTCAGAATTGCTCGGAAAAAGGTATACGGTTTCTCTTCCATCTGGACACCTCCTCAATAAATTTTATTTTTATATTATCTGAATGATAACTAAAAATCAATATTGTCAATTTCAATATTTATCTATAACAAAAAAGGCCGAACTAGTCGGCCCCTTAAGGTGGAACAAATGAAAAGTATATCATGCTTTTCTGCACTGGTGGCAAGAGATGCATAGGCTTATGAAGCCGAGGGAACATGTTACAGCGATGCCAGTGATGTCAGAGTAAAGGATCGCGTCAACATTTCCGAATAGCCCAACCCCGAAGAGCAGCACTGAAATCCAAGCCATCTCCTTCATAGCCAGAAGAATCAGCGGAGGCTTGAAATTATCGTCAATGTAACTCCGGATGAGATGTCCGAATATCAGCACAAATGACCCTCTGATTATCAGCAATCCCGCATAAAGCAACATATTGTCTGCCTCAGCATATCCTGCCAAGAGTAAGATTACTCCAATCCATACAGCTTCTCGAAGAACCCCCAAGGAAAAGGAATTTTTCTCACGATAAGTTTTCCAATTCATACATATGCCTCCTTTGACATATTTATTTTTATTCAGATACTGTTAGGGTGGATGATTTTCTGTACTTAAACCATAGCACTACTGTAACGGATGAAACTAGAACGCTGCCGCCCATGCCGTAAAACATTGGTATGGAATGAACATTCAGCCGACCGTTGACAAAATCTGATGTGCTTTTAAAATACATAAAAGCAATAGATTGTCAAGTATTTTGATTAGCTTAATTCTTAGACCTACTTGTCATTTTTTCTTTCGAGATACAAAAAACTTATTTCCTCAGAATCGGATCCACCTTCAAGTAATATTTTCCGCACACTAAGCATACATTCGCCTAATGTGACTCATAAATTTCAGACATCGACATTTGAAATGTTTCAGATTTCAAACTTCTTACCATTGCAGCTAGCTTCCATAACCAAGGATTAATAATTTAACGAAATAAAATATAAAATAAACTACCCAAAAGTCAAATATTTTTTAACTTAACCATTATGATACAAAAAATAGCAATATATTGAGGAGCGTTTGATCCTCCTCAGCTCGCGCATGAGACTATAATCAAGGAAGCAATCCATAAACTTTGATTGAACAAATTATATATTGTTCCAAGCTGACCTCATGCATTCAAAGAATTTAAAACCAGTACTGAAAACAGAAAGAAGATAATGGAAATTTTTGTCGACTCAATAGACTCTGACAAGGTGGAATTATGCGATGTTTTTCTTGATGGGAAAATAAAAAATACCACTCTTGAGACAGACAGGTATTTTAAAGAAAAACTATGATTTTCACCATACCAGATATTCGGTTCTGATCTTATTGATTCGATGTGGCTATGGGATCCAAGCGGAGAAGTGGCTATGAGACTTCCTAAGATAATAGTAAAAAGGCCTTGATTTGAGATAAATGTATTAAAAATCGCTAATTTCATAATTTTTGATCCGTTTGCAGATGCGAATATATCAGAATTATCAAGTACACAAGTCAGGGAAAACATCAAGAAGAATATATTTACGTGAATGAATCCAGCCTTGGCTCTTTATATAAGAGAAAACTGAATTTATCTATAATTCAGTTTTTTATTGATTTTTATTTTTTCTTGGTATTATAAATCAAATAACCATTCACAAAATGTCAGAGAATACAAGTACAACATGCAATTATCTTGTTGTAGAAGAATATCTTGAAAAAGGAAAAGAATTTTTTAGGCTCAGACATCCCGTAAAATGACTGACACAGGAAGATGAAGAGAAATTTCTTCTTTATTGTCAGCTTATGACACGAAGGAAAGTTGATATGATTCTTACTTCAAATTCAAAAGTAAATTTAAAAATTGCAATTGAAGCGGCTATAGCTGAGCTTAACCCGATTGAAACAATTATATCATCAGAAGCTGGTTCGGTAATTAAATGTGTTGTTCCTCAGCCATACTGAAGCCACACATTCTTCAGGAATCAAATGCCTATAAAAAAAGAAAAGTAAGAAATTTTTAAAAATACTTGACATATTTTTTTAATCTATATATTAGAGTGTATAAGTAACACCACAATCGTTTTAACAATATATGATTATGGGCAGGCTAAGGCTTATATTTTTTACTTTAATTAAGGGTGTATAAATAACACTATAAAATTTAACCAACATTATTATGAATACAATCAATGATTTAAAAAGTGAGAGCAACATAAATGTTTTTGCAAAAGAAACTGTTTTTGAATGAAAATTTGTTAAAATAGTCGTATATAAATATACTAAAGGTGAAAATCCAAAAGAACACTTTTATGAAGTGGTAGAGAGGACTAATGCCAAAAAGATCATATCAGCCTTGACGGTGACTCAGGACGAAAAAATCATACTTATAAATCAATACAGAATCCCTCAGGGTAGATTCTGCATAGAAAGCCCTGCAGGATTACGCGAAGATGATAATGAACCTATTGAAGAAACCACAAGAAGAGAAATCTTAGAAGAAACCTGATATGAGCCTGAAAAACTTATATATATTGGACAAACACCATCTTCATCAGGTCTTACTACAGAGCTTATCGATTGTTATATATGAATGAACTGCAAGAAGGTCACTAATATTCTGGCATTAGATAGCGCAGAGGATATTCAAGTGATAGAAGTGCCATTATCAGAAATCGATGAGTTCGTGAATGAGATCAATAACAGGGTAGATATCACCATAGACAGTAAAGTCCTGTTTATGCTTTGAGAATATAGAAAATTAATAGCTAATATCTTGTAATATGAATACTCTACAATCATTTGAAAAAGTTGATCTGAAAGCAAGCCTCAAGGAAAAACTGGCCAATTCCAAATATCCTCTGATATTGGGGGTATGAGGAGGAAATGATACAGTATCTTCTCTCATCCTTAAGAAGCAGTTGGAAAAAGAATTCTGATTCAATCCTGTAAAGATCGATATAATGTGAATTTTGCCGGATTGTCTCGATTATCACTGCGTTTATGATTCTTGATTCCCATTGATTTCAGTTATAGGGCCAGATACAAAAAGATCTGTTCAGGGCAAAATGATGGATAAATTTCCAGAAAAAATATTAAGGGAACATGGCAGCGGTTTTTGAATTGAGAGAGTCATGGGAATCTCAATGTCTGAATGAACAGTGTGAATCACAGACTCTCTCCTTAAAATTGTGAATTCCTGAAGATATGATCTTATTTTAGCATGTGATATAGGCGGAGATTTTATAGCGACTCCAGAAAATCATCATGTACTTTCTCCGATGATGGATTCTTATATGCTCGTTTCTTTGAAGGAAATCCAAAAAAAATCACATATACCCTTTGTTTTTGGCATATTCGGATTATGAACCGATGGTGAAACTCCTCCTCAGATGCTCCAAAAAGCACTTTTAAGAATAGAAGATAAGTATGAGTGAAAATTCAAAACTGATTCAATCATAAAGATTGCAGATTTTTATAGAGAATATGTTGAGTGTGTGCGATATTCGAGGACGGCCGATTATACAATCAGAGAGATAACTTGAGAATGACATTCCAATCCTGCATCTTTCAGAGCAAGATTTCATGTGACTAGGCAAAAATGATCACCTTCAGAGAAATATTATTGATATTTTTTACAGCAATTCGATGAAAAATATTATGGAAGTTATTATCTTTTTGATGATCTCACATGAATAGAAAATCCTTACGCAATAGAGTGCGGCAATGGAATCGAATGGTTTTTAAAGATACAGGATACAAGAACCAAAGTCAATTGTGAGCTTAATGGCCAAGCCTATATGGACATAAGTAAGATATTGAGAGTAGAAAATCTTTCCGGGGTAAGCTTATTTTTCTGAACTCCTTCACATAAATTTGATAGTGATTCCAGAGCGAAGATCGTAGATGATGTGATAGAATCAATAAGGAATAAAGTATATGATTATGCATTTGTTTTTTCAGATGACATCATGAATCATACTAATCTGGAAAGCGAAAAAATCACTGATCATATAAGAATAATATGATCAAATCCTAAAATGATGGCAGAAATCATATCAAAAAATATTAATATTTAACTATTTGAATAATGAATAAAACAATACTTAATGAAAAGCTCGAATGAGCTATAATCGGTTGAGCGATCGGAGATGCAATGTGAATACCGGTTGAATATATGCCTACGCAAGAAATAAAAGCGAGGTATTGAAGAGTGATGGATTTTTTAGAGACAAGATCAAATGCTCACTTTGCAAAGAAAGGCTTCAATGAAGAGGGGAGCGGGTATATTAGCGATGATACACTATTGACTCTAGCTACTCTGGACGCATTGACAGAGGCATGAATTATTGATTTTCCTACCATTTGCGCTAAGCAGATCGAGTATTACGAGAGTTTTGATTATGGTTTTTGAAGATCCACTACTGATGCTTTTGAGGCTATCAAAAAATGAGAATCATATCTGACATCTTGAAATCCTCTAGGCACTTGAAATGGTATAATGATGAAGCAGACCCCATTGGCATTTTATCAAGTCAGCAGATGAATCCGAGAAGATGAAATCGCAAATGATATCATAACTTATTCAAAAATAACACATGACAATAAATTGGTGATTGTTTCTGCTCTTGTACACAACAGGATGCTTGTTGATCTGATTCTGACGGAATGAGAAATGAATAAAAGGAAACTTCTCTCCAGAGCTCTGGAGATAGCAAGAAAATATGAAGAAGAGCTGTCAGATGTCACGCCTGATCAGGAGAATATCTCAGATAAGCTTGAAGAGCTGTTGATGTGTATGGATGAGAATGGGGTTCTGGATCTCTCGGATGATGAGATACTGAAAAAGTTCGGATGGAACGATGGGGGATTAGGATATGCATGTTATATCCGCGTAACTCTGCCTCTTATCTATGCGTTGTTTTTCAGGTCTCCAGATTTTAAGGGTTTCATTGACACTATAAATATCTGATGAGACACCGACACTTATGCTGCTATAATCGGTAATATGATCTGAGCTTACAGAGGCAGATTCTATGATGAGAAATATGAAGGATGAGTAAGGGAAATCAGGAATATAAAAAATAGCATAGATTCTTTTTCTAAGAAGTTCATCTGAGCCTAAGATTTGCAATTTTTATTGTTTATCTTATAATCTGTGTATTATACACACTTAAAAAAATTTATGAAAATAAACCACGATGAGATCAAGAAGGAATTTTCTGATAATATATTCTGATTATCAATACCAGCATTGGCTTTGGATATAGTGATATTCACAATCTTCAATGAAAAATTATGTGTTGTAATGACTACACGCCCAAAGGAACCAGAAAAAGGTAAATTGATTTTACCCGGATGAGTTGTTAAGAGCGGGTATTCTCTAGAAGATAATTTTGATGATATACTTCTCAGGAAAACTGGAATCAAATGAATCTATAAAGAGCAATTATACTCTTTCGGTAAGCCAGATAGGGACGAGAGATGACATATAGTATCAATAGCATATTATGCTCTTGTGGATAAAGATAGCTTCATGAAAGATGCGGATTTCACAAAAATACAATTGGTCGAATACGATAAGATAGAGGATTTGGAAATAGGATTTGATCATAAAGAGATTCTGGAATATGCAAAACAGAGGCTTAATTGGAAATTGGAATATACAAATATCGCAAAAAACATCCTACCTTCTAGCTTCACTCTCACTCAGCTTCAGAAGATATATGAGATAATGCTTTGACAAGCTCTTGATAAAAGGAATTTCCGCAAAAAGATTCTCGCTCTTAAGATTGTCAAAGAAACTTGAGAACTTGAAAAAGTTAGGTCTAATATGGCTAAGCTTTATGAATTCTCAGATAAAGAACTTAAGATAGTATGAATATTGTAGTCCGTGAGGATTACAATATTTTTTTAAAAATTAATATCTTCAAATGCAAAATTCCTCTATTTGACATCCACAAGAGACTCCTGCTAATGAAATCGATTTAGCGAATTTTCCACGTCTTCTTGAAATTATAAAAATATACATATCTTGAAGCGTTGATGAGAATTTAAATAGAGTTAATTATAGATGAAGAATTGACGAGAGATGATCTGCTATGGCGATTGAGACATTAGATATATTAAAAAAATGATATTATAATTTGCCAGATTGAAATAGGCTTAATATTTATGAATTATTAGAATCATCAATAGCAAGTACCAGATTGGTTTCTACAGAAGATTTTGAATTGATAAAATCAAATGCAAATTCTTTTTTAAGATTAACTAAACAAATCAAAACTAATTTTTCAGTCTCAATTGATACGACTCTATGAACGTTATTATCCCTAAAAGATGAGCTTGACATAGGTAAGACTCTTGTTTTGAATTTCGCCTCATGAATGAAGCCCGGATGAGAATTCAGAGCATGATTATTTACTCAAGAAGATGAGCTTATTATTTCTTCATGATTATATTACAGCCTGATATCAAAAGAGTTCATGTATATGCTGAATCGATGGAATTGAAGTCATCTTTATGGAGATCAAATGATATATTCTCCGAGGGTTCCAATTATTAGAGATGTAACATGAAAGCTATTAAGTGAACCTTGTACGGCCTCATTTATAAGTTCTCCTGCAGTCAATAAGAGAATGATTCTGAAAAAAGAACCTGAAAAAGCATCTGAGATAGATGAAACTATGATTGAACGCATTGATAAGATTCTTTCATTAGCTATCGTAAATTGATATGACAACATTATCCTTTGAGCATGGTGATGTTGAGCTTTTTGAAATTCCCCTGAGGATGTTTCCTCTTATTTTGCCAAGTTGCTTAGTGAATGATGAAAATTCAGCTGAAGGTTCAAAAATGTCATTTTTTCTATATACTCAAAAGATAAGATAAACACGAACTATGAAATTTTTTGCCACAGATTCCAGTCTTAATTATTTATTTTTTTAATTTATCTTTTTATGAATAAGAAATTCGTTTTGAGATTTGTTATCTCAATATTTCTAGGCATTATATTTGGTCTAGTGTGCGTAACTCTTGCTAGCGGAACTAATCCTGATATTTGGTGAACTCCGCTGATGTGGTCGATCCTTTATAACAGATTTTTGCTTTGAATTGTAGTGGCTGTAGTATGAGTCCATACTTTTCATCCATTATTCTGATTCAGAATGTGGCCTTTCTTGAGATGAGCGCTTTTCTGAATTCTTGTCTCAATGGATTTGGCTATTTGAGTTTTTATCAATGCAACTCCAGATGCAATGACCATCTTTTGGTATACTATTCTTGCTTGAGCAATCTATTGAATGATAATCGATATTGTGACTACGAAGATTGCTTGAGAATGAACAGAGATTCTTTGAAAAAAATAATCAAATCCATCTCATCAATCATTATTTCATTCTGCATTTATTCCATCATTCTTCATTATCAACCCTCTTTCTGCAAAGAGGGTGGCACGCAGTGACAGGTGATTCTCCATTAATCATTATGCATTCTGCATCCATACCATCATTATTGATTATTGAATAATGATATTAACATCCACTTTTGTTGCCAAAAGTATCAAAAACCATTGGGGACCGGCAGAAACTCGCTCCTCCCGTCTGCGGGATTCGTATTGGCTGCGGCTCCGCCTCCGCTGACAGACTCGCCGTCACCCCAAGAGTACTTCCTCCAGGCGCCCTAAAACCCCCTACTTTTAGAGGAGGATTTATTTCTCCTTTCTGGAGAACTGGAATATTTCTAGATTATTAGATATAATTGAGAATATTATACTTCGTTCCCAAAACAGACAGACTCATATTAAAATATTGTATAACTAAAGAAAAGAAGGGGGTTTTAGGGGGAGATAAACGATGGTGACCAAGATGACCGGAGCAACTGCAATTCTTATCCCTTGATTTTATTTCCCCCTAAAGCTTTTGCCTACTTTTGGCTCCAAAAGTACTAAGAAGAGATTGATGCGAGAATTGAAACTATGTAAAAGTCTTAAACTTTTCGGAAATAATATACTTCAAAGTGTTTTCATATCAGTTTTTACTTTCAAATCAGTTTCAGCTATAATACTTTTTATGTAAAAAGTATGCAAAAACATTGGGGACCGGCAGAAACTCACTCCGCTACGCTTCGTATTGGCTCCAGCTCCGCCTCCGCTGACAAACTACCTTCCCCCAAACCCCCTAATTATAAGGATGATCATTTTGATTTAAACTGAGAATATCATTGCTTCGTCCCCAAGTAAGTTTAGAAAGGTTTAATATAATAATTTTAGAAAAGAAGGGGGTTTTAGGGGTGTGGATGTGATGCCTAGCATAATGGGACAAGTTTCAGCGCAAAGAAGATTAATCGAAATAACAGCCCACCCCCTAAATCTTTTGCCTACTTTTTGATTAAAAAGTAGTATGACTGAAGATTAATGTAGAATAAATAATGTCAGATTAAATAAATTTTCTAAAATAATTTAATAAAAAACCTGATTTCTTTTTGAAATCAGGTTTTTTATGTAATTATTATTTAATGGCCGGAGCATTATCATCTTGCTCAAGATATTCTGGAAGGAAATATATATTCGTATCTTCTCCTAATTCATTCTTGATATTATTCTTTATTTCTTGAATCGACTCCTGAAGATTCTTGATCTTCATGTCTCACTCAACCACAACATGGGCTTCAATTTGTTTCACCTTTCATTTCTTTGTTTTCAGGTCATGAAAAGATTTTATATTCGTACAAGTAGAAGATTCAAGGATTTTCTGAATGTTTTTGATCTCTTCCTTTGGCAAAGCTTTATCCATAAGCAAATCAAATCCCTCGATTATTATATGAGAGCTGGAATAGATCATATATAGAGCGATGAGAATGGAGACTACGGAATCTATTTGCCACACTCAAGTCAATTTAACCAAAACCAGACTCGCCAACACTCATATATTTACATAAAGATCAGTCTTGTAATGAAGCGCATCAGACTTTAGGACAAGACTTCAAGTCAGATCAGCAATTCTTTTAAGATATCTGACCGTGAAAAATGTCATGATAGTGACTATGCACATTGTAACAATTCAGATGTAGCTATCATGAAATTCCGTTCTGATGATCAGATGCTGAATCGATTCATAAATTATGAAAATTCACGCTCAGAAAATGAATCATCATTCAAATATAGCTCAGAATCACTCGACTTTTGAGTGTCAGTAATTATGGCAATCATCAGCTTCTTTATTGGAAGTTTTCACTATGAAAAGATTGAGTATGCTCACAAAAAGATCTCACAAGCTATCTATTGCGGAAGATATCATTGACATCGATCATAATCCTAATCAGACAATGAATTTGGTCAAAGTTCAGAAGATGGCAGAAGCTATGGCCCATTTTATAGCCCTAGTTTCCATATGTTCGTTAAGCATAATTTTTCTTTAAAGGTATCAGAGGATTATATTTTTATTCGTGAAAACGCAACTTATATTTTTTAAGTTCGTCTTTGGGCTTCTTGATAATCCATTTCAAAAAATCGTCTTTCTTTAAAACAAATATCTGCTATAATCCTTCAAATTTAATTCTTAACAATGATTTATGGCATATCTATTATTCCCTGGAAGGCATCATCTGCTTACGAATTTCCAACAACAGGAGCTTAGTCTTATAACAGAATGAGATATCTCGACCTTTAAAGATGTTTATTGAAATCCTATAAAATTAAAAGAGCCTATCGATACTATCATATGGGTTATCACTTCCGCAAATCATTCTAATACACGTCGTAATCCATTGCCTGGATATAGAAGAGAGGCTATGATTGAGGATTTTGCAAGACATGTAGAAGCAGATAGTTTTGTGTATCATATCGATGATATTGGGTTTAGTCCAAAATTTCCTCATTATGTACTTAACAAAATTGAAGTTGATAGCTCTTGAAAACACACTCTTACTCCTGAGAATACCGTACTTGGCTGCTCAACTCCAGAAGTCATAGATATGTATGAAAAGCTTTGATTTCAGGCTCTGCCTTTTGAACTTGAAGATAAGCAGAACCGTAAATTCAAAACTGAACTTCCATGGAATATGGTGGAGAATATGATTGATAATTGAAAAGAATGAGAAGATTGGAGAAAAGATCCGAAATATCTGCAAAAAGTATCCAGAGCAAGCCGCAAGATGTATGATAAATATGGATTTTGAGATTTAGCTATTGAACTCCATAATGATCCATTGCTTGGCGATGATGGGGATATAACAGAAACTAGGGATTACAATACATATGTTCGTGCATTTGATGATTGAGCGAAAAGAAAATATGACATAATAAAAAACATTACAAAATCAGGCAGAATAGTTGATATTTGATGCTGCACCGGATCGCTTATCCGAGAGCTTACGCTTGATGAAAAATTCAGAGAATCAGATTTTTATTGAATTGAGGTTGCACGCAAGCTCTATAACGAATGTCTTCACAGGAAGGCTCAATGACATTTTGCTAATGAAAACGTATTTTTTTATCAACGAAATGTTGCAACGGGAAACATTTTCCCATCCAATACTGTAGATACATTCACTACTTTTTCTTTAGTACATGAAGTTATGTCATATCAATGAGAGAAGACTCTTGATAAATTCATAGGAATGATCTATGATCAATTGAAATTTTGATGAAGATGGATAAATGTGGATGTCGTAGGGCCTAGAAATAAAGATGAAGTTGTATATATGGAACTTAATTCCATTGATTGAAGCAATGAAGATCCATTGAGGCAATTTGATAATTCATCTTGAAATGAGCTTAGGCAATATCTGAATTCTTTATCCACATATTCAAGATTTATAAGATTTGCTGCTGATTTCCGTCATGAAGAAGGTGATATGATAAGCTATGAACTAGAGGAAATATGAGACAAGAATCTCATTAAATTAAAAATGCAAGCGGCTTGTGAATTTTTAAGCAAAAAAGATTATACTGATAATTGGTATTCTGAGATGCATGAGACTTTCTGTTTCTGGAGCTTTGATGACTGGAAAACATCTCTTGAGAAGCAATGATTCAAAGTTCTTTGAGATTCTCATGATTTTGCAAATCCATGGATTGTAGAAAACAGATTCGTGGGCAAGGCAGATTTCTTCAGAAAAAATTGAAATGATCTTGAAAAAATGGAATACCCTGTCACCAACATGGTAATGGTAGTCGAGAAATAATTAAATAAGCTGCATTAGATAATGCGGCTTATTTTTATCTCCATCAATTTACAGTGCCATCTACATTTATAATCGGCATCGCAGTGTTTGCAAAATGCTGTATTGTTCTAATCAACACAGAAGAATCGACTGTCATATAGCTATTTGTCCGATTATTCCATGCCCGATATGTTCAATTATCTGAAGGCGAAACTTTAATTACTGCTTGAGCTCAATTCCACAAATAAGTTATATTTATGCTAACAGGCTGATTTTTGAAAACATTGGATATGCTTCTATAGATTGTTGATTGCATTGTTGATACTATATCCTGATTATTTGTAGTTATTTTTATAATCGTTCAATCTCACAGGCTAGTCACTTTTTTATAGAATTCTGATATCGGAAAGTTATCGTATCATCTATTGTAGCAATTCATATTGTAAGGGAATCTGGATCTGCAATAATCAGGATAAGGATATGGATAAGGAATAGAAGGATCAGGATTTGGCGGGTAGACTGGGCGACGATATTTCAAGGTATTCCTATTGTAATTATCTTGATAATTTTCTGGATTATCAAATCCAAAAGCAAAAAGTTGATCAAAAAAGCTTACCAATATTAATATAATTCAAGTCAGAAGAAAAGATTTTTTCATATTGGAATATTAATGATTATTTATAATTTTATTATATGCAAAATTATATATTCCAGTTATTCATTATGTGATTTTTTTGAAAAGTTAGGGTGTTTTTTGATAAAGTTTTCCTTTGATAATAGTCCTTGCGCTTAAAATAA
Source organism: uncultured Candidatus Peribacteria bacterium (assembly GCA_964618565.1). Classification (GTDB taxonomy): domain Bacteria; phylum Patescibacteriota; class Gracilibacteria; order BD1-5; family UBA2023; genus STC-113. The sequence goes on from CAZUBA010000009.1 coordinate 43,025, forward strand.
TAATTGACAATTGGCTTATTCCAATTACTATCCAAAACACAAACATAAATAAAATTGATTGGAAAGGGAGGAAATGAACATGGAGACTATTTTTTTTATCGGGGTGTTTCTTTTGCTGCTTGGGGCTGTCTACTACGTAATCTGTAGCTACTTCTACAAGATATCCCAAAGATTACAGAAAAGAGGCGGAAAAAGCTACAAGAAGTGGGAGTTGTTCATACCGATATACAACATGATTCTGCTATTGGAAATGGCCGACTTCCCCAAGGCGTACATGCTTTTGTTCTTCTTTGGGGGTGTCATGCTGAAATTCTGCGGTGACGGCCTTGATTATCCGTCCAGTGCCGTGAAACTTATCTCGGCCCTGACTGTGTTGACGATAGTCTTGCTTACGACACTCATTCAATACAAGAGTGTCATGAGAATTGCTGAAAAGCTCAAAGAAAATCTCAGCACGATCAGGACGTATACCTTGATTTGGCTGGTCGGCGGGTTTTTGTCGGAATTCTTCGAGCTATTCGGACTGGTGGCTCTCATCTTCTTCTTCGTGCTCCTCAGCACGCTGAGCAAGGAAAAGGAGTTCACCTTCGACACCTGACCCCCGTTAACCATTTTCATAAGAAAAACCCCCGCTTGAAGCGGGGCTTTTTTGTTGTTGCCTTGACTCAGTAAAAAATATTACAAGCTACGGACAATCTATTTTTTTGTTTTGACTTTCCTCCCTTGCCATTTGGTGCTAGGAAACAATGGGAATGTCGATTCCGCCACGCCTGAGGTTTTCTGCGGTGTTGTAGTTTATGATTATGGCATGAACAGGGAAATCTTCACGTTGGAAACCTACGACCAATCCATTGCGATCAGATGAGCCCATGGCATCCGAGAGGGCTATGCCTTGAATTTTTCTAGGGAGTCTGATGTCAGCGCCTTCTGCAGGAGCATCGTGGCCCAGATTGAGCGGAGCAGCGAATGCCTTTTCCTTGTAGAGGCCGATTTCTATCACTCCGATATTTTCAGGCTTCGGAATAGAGAATCGGTTCAGGTAAGCTCCCGGAGTGTCAGCAAACATGAAAGAAGCTATTTCCTCATTGTTTATGCGCCAACCCCGAATATCTGCATTTCCAAGGGCCGATATGATGTAGCCCCCTTCGTCAAATATTGTGGGCTGTCCGGTAACTATGGACAGCCCGTCAATGCTTATGACAGCAAGGATCCTCATTGCGGAGCTGTTGAAAACCCTTATTCCGAATTCTGTCTTTTCCTCAGCTGCAACGAAGTTTCTCCTTTTGTGGCTGTAGATGTTCATTGGCTTGCCGTTTGCGATGATTTCCACTTTCAATTGGCTTTTCATGGTGGTGTTCCCTCACTTTGTTTTTATTTTATTGCTTATAAAAGCGTACGATATGATAATAATATTTTTATATTGTCAATAGATATTCAAAATAGCCTGCAACAATCGGAATTATTGTATCTTTAATCATAAATAGATTTGACAACTTCATAAAAAAATATATAGATAACAGTAGTTACAGAAAAATTCTTGCCAACCTACATATTCTTCAAAGACCCGCATGTGCGGGTTTTCTGACCTTAAAAATACTATTTTATCCTTAATGTAAAACGCCATGTACAAAAACTTAGAATATCTTTTTATTTTCGCTAAAAAATTCAAGCTATACTGGATTCTTCTTATCATTGTCACAACACTTCAGAGTATAATTTTGGTCTGAATTCCATATTTGGCAAAATTGGAGATAGATCAGCTAGCGAACAGGCATGATTATCTGTATTTTCTGAAAAATTCACCCTTCAATATATTCCTTCTGATAGTTTTTGTTGTGCTGATTGCAAATTTCTTTAACCAGATAATCTCACTGATAGGAACTTCGCTTAAGGATTACTATTGAAAGCGGCTTGAGATGACATTTAAAAATGATCTCTACCAAAGAATGAGAAATATCAAACCCTGATTTTTCTTAAGCAAAAGAAATTCTTTTTTCTTTCAAGAATTCAGAGAATTAAGCAATATAATAGATAGGGCTATGACATTTTTAATTGATTTTTTCAGAGCAACTCTGGAATCTATTTGAATATTCCTAGTTTTCACTTTTATAGATTATAAGATTTGATTGGCTCTTGTGGCAATTGCACTCTTGACTTGGTTCATAGAAAGAAAAAGAAGGGTGCTTCAGGAGCATGTGAATATGAATGACAAATTTGAAATACAAAGAAAATTATGGAAATCAGAAAATGAACTGATTCACAATAGGCATCTTTTGCAGATTTCAGGATGAATTGATTTTGTGGAGAAATATATCAATGATGTTTTTGAAGAAAGTTTCAGTAAAAACTTCATATATATGAAAAATGATATCAAATATAATTTTTTAACGATTTTTTCCAATCATCTTCTGACGACTTTTATAAAGATCGTAGTCTGATACTCAATATTCAATTATAGTTCAAGCATCGGTCTCATGAGCATGACCATCATGTATGTCTGAAATATAAACAGCATAGTTTACAGATTCATGCAGATGTATTTAAGCTGATATCTCACCCTGAAAACAAGCCTGCAAAAGATCTGAATAATTTTTGAACTGACTTGAAAGAATGATAAAGAGAAAAAAGATATTGAAGATTTCGATAAAATCTTAATAAATAACTTAAAATTCAGATATCCTTCAGTAAGCAAAGAGGAGCTAAAGATCTATGATATAATGAATGAAAAATTAATAAGATTGTGAGATAGCAGCAATGAATGGATTCAGAGAGATCTGCATTTCATAAAAGAAGCCATTGAAGAATCAAAAAAACCTAACCCCTATATCCTCAAATGAATTGACTTGCAATTTGAAAAATGAAAGATTTATGGAATTGTCTGAAGGAATTGAGTCTGAAAAACTACGCTTATTAACCTCATCATGTGATTTTTCGATGAATTCGAATGAGGAATCTCGTATGCAAATACAGATATAAAAACTATTGAAAACAGTTTTTTTGATTCATGCATATCATATGTAAGCCAAGCGCCATACCTGATGGAAAACTTTACAGTGAAAGAAAATCTTCTTTTATGAGTAAAAAAAGAATTAAGCGATGAAATGCTTTATTCTTATCTTGATAAATTCTCGCTTGAGAAAAAAATAAGATCACTCAGAAAATGACTGAATGCAGAAGTGTGATTCGATACTGAATTCTCTTGATGACAAAGGCAGCTACTAGCTCTTTTAAGAGCTATTCTGCAAGATAAGAAAATCATAATATTCGATGAATGAACAAATCAACTTGATGCAGAAAATGAGCTTCTGGTAATGAAAGAACTTCTAAAGAACAAAAAAGATAAAATAATCATTTTCATCACTCACAGGATGACAACCATCAAAAAAGCCGATCTCATATATTGCATAGACGACGGAATGATAGGGGACTGCTGAACCCATGAGGAGCTACTGCAGAGAGAATCCGTTTATAAGAATTTTTGGGAGAATCAAGTAGAGAGGGGTTTTGAGTAAGATGCATTAAATTTGTCTTGATAAAGTATCATAATTCCGCAATGCATTAGAAGGGTAGGGTTAATAAAATGAATCATTATCCACTTTTCATATTTTTAAATCGCATTGAAAGCGGGGCGAATTCATTATTGCCAATCGTTTCAATCTGATAGCTCCAGAAATATAATTGATCATAAGAATTTTTAGGATGCCAAAAGCCAAGTGAGCTTCAAGATTTGTCGCTTCGGGAATAGGAGGAAGATCGGATGATGTCATAAGGCCGGCATAAGGATTAATCCATAACTACAGCAAGCAAAGAAAGAACGTAATTTTACGCTCTTTCTTTGCTTAAGATTTATTTGATTTATATATAACAGATTAATTGAACTTAGTGAAAAAGACGTCTGTACCTCAATTGACTTCTCTTATATCGCTTCATCCATCGGTATCAAAATTTGTCGTTCATAAAAAATATCAAACCAAAAAGATATCATTGTTCGGGGTTGCTGCAATTCAATATCAATTATCACTGCTAGGCGATCACATGGTCTTTGTCCATCAATAGCTTCCGTTCGAATTTATCTTTGTCAGGAATATGTCCGAACTTCATCCATTGCTTTCCCTTATATCAGATCAGCCATCGGTATTGAAGTTCACGGGCCCTTTATAGTTTCAAGTCACAAAAACATTTCCGTTCACATCAGTCTCTATTCCATATGAATTGTCAGCAGAGGCTCATCATACTGTCTTTGTCCATCAATAGCTTCCGTTCGAATTTATCTTCATGATGAAAGCATCTTCACTTCATCAATCGCTCGTCTTAATATCAGATCAGCCATCAGTATTGAAGTTCACAGATCACTTGAAATTTCAGTCTATAAGGATGTTTCCGTTCGAATCAGCTTTCAATTCTCTTCAAGTATCATCAGAGGCTCATCATACCGTCTTTGTCCATCAATAGGATCAATTCGAATTTAACTTTGTGATGAAGATATCGGAAGTGGTTCAGACCACACTTGACTTAATATCAGATCATCCATCGGTATTGAAGTTCGCAGTTCACTTGAAATGTCAAGTCACGAAGATATTTCCAGCCGCATCTATATCCATTCAATTTCAAGAATCACCAGAAGTTCATCACATGGTCTTAGTCCATCAATAGCTCCAGTTCGAATTTATCTTTGTGATGAAGATATCGGAGTTGGTTCAGCCACTGCTTGTTTTAACATCAGATCATCCATCGGTATTGAAGTTCGCAGTTCAGCTGAAGTTTCATGTAATATAGATATTGCCATCATTATCTATAGCCAAGGAGTTTCCAGTATCCCAGTTTAATCATCAGAATGTCTTGGTTCATCCGTAGCTCCAATCGGAATTGATCCTCGTAACGAAGATATCCGACCCAGTTGATCAGCTGCTTGTCTTGCTGTCGCCTGATCAGAAATCCACAGTTCAGTTGAAATATCAAGTGACATAAATATTATCGCTATTGTCAGTTGCAACTGAAAATCAATATGTATTTTGTCATAACATCGTCTTTGTGCGGATATAGCTTCAGTCAGGACCATATTTTGATATGAATGTACCGATTCACCACCCTAATTTGCTATCAACTCATGCTTCAGGATTGAAATCGACCGTATTCTGATAAGTTCATACTACAATAATATTTCATACTGAGTCCGTAGTTATCGCCAATCCAGAATCATTCGCGGTTCATCCAAGAGTCTTGGTCCATTTATATGAGACATTACCAGTTGTGGGCACGGGATTGATGGGCGTTGTAAATCATATCAGATTGCTTATTGTAACTGGAACGGATGTTGAATCGCTCTTAACTGCAACCATTCATGTGTTTACGGTGGGATCTAAGATCACAAATCCTGTTGAAGATCCCTGAAGGGCGACAATGTCTTGTAGGGGAGTATATACCGTGGCTCAAGTTGATCCTCAGGTTCATATCGATTTTGATAAGACTATTCACATTTCATCTCACTTCTCGTATGGATATCTGCTAGCATAGTCAAATGAGAAGGTTTTATCAATGTTGCCAAAAGGGTTATAATTGAAAGCAATATTGTTATTTTCCAGAAAAGCAAGCAGTTGATACTTATTTTGAACAGTGTTCGTTGAATAAGTGTAATAAGTCTTATCTAGAGGATCTTTTCAGCCGTCTGCTGAGAATCTTATTATATTAAGGGTGCTTGACCCTGCTTCTCATTGATATCATATCAAGGTTCCTGTTGTGGAGGATATCTTGACGTTCTTGTCTGGCAAAGAATATTTTCATCCTATTGTCTGGTTCACTCATAATCATTTTGCAATATTGCCCATATCGGCCATTCTAGTGGAATCGCGGGCAGTAGACGATTGATTGCCAAATGATAAGAATGCTATTGTTGCAAGTATTGCCAAGATGACTATCACTACAATCAGCTCAACGAGAGTGAATCATAAGCTTATGCCATTTATTTTTGTTTTATGCATGCTTTATAAAATTAATAATAAAAAAATTAACTAATTTTTAATAAATCAGTTAAGCATTTATGTTAATATGTTGAACGTAGCAATTATAACCTATTATTTAATAATAAAAAATTTTTTTGGATAAATCTTTAAATTAAGTTCAAGAAGTAGAATGTATCTTTAATAAATATAAAATCCCAATTAAATTTAATTGGGATTTTATCAATATTTATCATTAATCAAAAAACACCTACTCTCCGATTTTCTTTGAAGAAAAATAATCAGTTCAATCAGTTCAGTATAATTCAAATGCTGTTCAATTCCATCTTACAGGTTTTTTCTGATTTATTATATTTGCTCAGAAATTATATTTTATTATCGGAGTTGAAGAATGTGTTATTCTTCATCTTGAAGTACATGTTGCTCAGAAATCATTATTATCTCAAGGTTTTGCATGCCAGCTGCAGTCTGCAGTTCATGACAGATCTAGGACTCAATCGCTCCATCATAGATAAGCTCATGTTCAGATATCCAATGGGTTTGTGTTGGTTGTTTGGGAGAATATCTTTGAAATTCAGTAATATTTATTAGAAGTCGCGCTTGCCATTAGGAATGTTGCTCAGTTATTGTATATATAGTTATCATTGAATATATGATTAGTTCACACATTTATATCAACTCACCATCATCAATTGCTATAATTCATGATGTTATTGAAATGATTATAAACTCAGGCATTTTCTAATAAAATTCATCTAGAACCATTATTAAAAACTTGTATATTATTAAAAGAGTTATGAGTATGCGCGCTTCACTGAATATATATTCAGTTAGCGTTATTATTGAACACCATCGTATTATTGAATATATTTCCTATGCAATTATTAGGATACAGATGTATTCAATGGTTTATATTATTATATATTTTAAAATTTTCCATTACATTTCCTGAGGCATAGGTCAAAAAGGTTCAGTTGTTTGAGTTATTGTATATCTGGAAGTTCTTAAAAGTATTTCAATTGCTTCATAAATATAATCCTACCACATTATTATTTATTATGAAGTCATCAAGAATATTATAATCTGCATATGATCAGAACATCACTCAATGACTTTTGTTGTTTATTATGCTAATGTTCTTAAGGGTGCTATTTTTTGCTGAATACCAGTAGATTCAGTAACTATTTGCATATGTGAAATTTGATTTGTTTCAGTCTAATGTTATTGAAGTTAAAATAGAATTTGAATTGCTATTCTTATTCACCATTCATGCTGCAGTTGTATCATTGTAATTTCTTTTTATTATAACTCATCATCTTGATTGTCAGATAATCGCTGTACAATTAGTCATTAATATGCCTCAATCAAGATTATAATTTCAATTAGCGACCTTATATATCGTATTCTGCGTTAAAGTTTTTCAATTAAGGCTGGTATTAAAAGATGTCACATCAGATATATTTACTATATTCGGAACTGCAGTACATCAATTTGTCTTCCATCATTTTGCATAATCGCTCACAGCTCAGCTGAAGACCTTCTTAAGGTCAGCATCAGATGAGCTATATAGTGCAGTAGTAGCGAGTTCCGGGTCTATCGCTGCAGGAGGTAGAGGATTTACGGGGCTTGTAAATCCGGCTAATGCATTAACGGTCACTCAAGTTGCAGAAATGCTATTATTTATAAGGGCTACCATTCAGGTGTTTATATTTGTATCTGTTATCACAAATCACGTAGAAGATGATTGCAGGCTTGAAATATCCTGGATAGGCGTATATGAAATTGATCAAGAATTGGCTCCTGCTTCCTTTAGTAAGACAATTCATAGCTTATCTCCTTTTTCATATGGGTATCTTTCATCATATTCTGTTGCATTTGTATCAAATCAAAAATTGAAATTCTGCATGCTGTTTTCAAAAGGGTTTAATGTCAGAAGATTCTTGTTTTCCAGAAAAGCAAGCAACTGGAATTTATTTTTCGTAAGATTTATCGAGTATGTGTAAAATGATTTATCCAAAGGATCTTTTCATCCTCATGCAGAGAATTTTATGATATTAAGAGTCGATGATCAGGCTTCTCATTGATGTCATATCAAGGTAGTTCAAGAAAATAACTTTATGTTCTTGTCCGGCGCTGGATAATTTCAAGATATTGACTGATTGACTCATAGTCATTCGGCAATATTACTCATATCTGTCAATCTTGTAGAATCTCTAGCGGAAGAGGATTGTGAGCTGAAACTTAGAAAGGCAATAGTCGCGAGTATTGCCAATATCACTATTACTACAATAAGCTCCACAAGAGTGAAGCCTTTTTTCAGGTTTTTTATATATAGCATAGGGCGTGAATGTTAATATTTAAATTCACGCTGAACATTACTAAAACGCTACCACAACTTTTTCAAAATACAAATTTTTTTTAAAGAAATCATTGCTTATTTAGATTAGCTTCCATCTGTCACCCTGAGCGGAGCCGTATGGGTCTCTTTTGAATAATGAGATTTGATTCATCATATGCATTTTTCGTCAGTGTAATTTTGGGTGAGAAATCCCTTAATCATTATCCGTTATGTCATCTTGAAATTGTTTAGGATCTCATTGTTAATCCGATCCTCACCCCAGCCCCTTCCATGAGATGAGAGAGGGGGAAGTTTGTCATTCCCGGCTCGATCGGGAATCAAGGTTCATTAATCATTCCTGTCGTTGTACCCCTAAAGGGGCATAAACCATGACAACCTGCCAAGCAAGCAGGTCCACGAAATAGTGATAAATTGACTGATAAAAAATAATGGGCATTTGAAATGCCCATTAAAATGAATTTGATATGCGATTACTAGAAAAATTATCTCTTTAAAGTTTCTTCAAGACGAATGCTTGCATGCTGTTTCAATTTAGCTTTCATATTCTTAAATGCTTTTATCGCATTTTCTCTCCATCTGATTCAATCACTTGTTTTTAGGTTTCAGATGTTATATGCTGACACTTCTTGCTCTGCAAATGGTAAATGATTAAGTTTTGCATTTTCGCTCGTGATTTCTAGGGCTAGTTTCTCGATGCATAATTCTAGAGCCTCATATTGCTTATGCACCGAGCTATCGCAGAATAATTCGATAAATCTCTTGAAGTCATCAGTCACAGCTTCATGTTTCTCTCAACTGACAACTTCTTCAACTTTCTTTGACGTAGCTTTCATGACACTCGACTTATCCCTTATCAAGTCTTCCACTCTCTCATACAAATAGACATAAGCCCAGACATCTTCATTATTGATATCAACTCAGAGTTCTTCGACCATATCTGCAGGAGGCTTATGCCCCTTCCTTGTCGTTTTCTCATCAAGTATTCTGATTTCCTCAACAGTAAGTATCGGCATTGGTCCAGAGCTGGGCCTCAGTGAATTCGTTGTCATAGATTTTTAATTTAATATTAAATTCGGTACCAGTTTAGCACTTAATTTATTTTTTTGCAAATATGGTTTTATTTAATCTGCTTCGGTTTTCCGTCATTTAATATTTTTTTCTAAAATCGATACATAATTTCAGTGTTTATTGTCATATTTTCTTAGCGGGGTCAAAGTCGATTCAGCTTACTCAGTAATTCACCAGATTACTTCAAGCCAAACACATCTTTCAGAAAGGACATCTTAGCGGTTGGACCTGATTGAATATATTAGATCAAAAGTTATAAGATGTTACCGGCATATTCAATCATGAAGATTTAATTCAAATATCTCAACATCCTGCTCACCAGCTTGCTACAAGATTCGATTGGGAATGATATGAGCAATCGATAGGATTTGCAGTGATATCAAGAGATCAATTCGGCCATCACATCATTCAGTCTGTTCAAGGAGAAAAGCTTGAATCGGATCATGTGGTTCATGAAAAACTTACCTGAGAAGCTCAGAACATCTTCATGCTTCCATAATATTTATTTCAACTGGCTCAAGATGTGAAATAACCTATATTATTATTATAAGTTGATATATTATTCATGTAATTATTTCAGTTGGTCGTCACTATTCACCGATCATTGCCATATACCTGCAGATTCTTCAGATAATTGTTTCATGTACTCGTACTCAGGATCAGACCCCAGGAATTGTTGAATATCTGACAATTGCTGATTGTTGAGTATCTTACATTATTAAGAAGCAGTCAGAATGTCGAATTGTTATAAACCATGCAGTTGTTGATGATTGCGTTCTGAGTCGAATTTTCTATATATACTCAAGTCGGATTATTATAGCTTGTTATATTATATATGAAAGGATATTGGGAATTGCTGACATCAAATCAATAACTTCAATTATTATAGGTTTGAACACCTGAAATCATACAATTATCACATACAGACAAAGTTATTCAAGCAGAATCTCAATTACCGACAACAGCATTTGCGATATCATTATTAGATCAATTCAATGATATCATATACGCATACCTGTTTGCAGACGCTTTATTTCATTCGATAGTGAAATTATATAATATGGTATTACTTCTATTTGAAGACATCAATGGCATAAAAACTCTTGCTCATGAGGTGAAATTAGAATTGAATAATACTCAATCCCTGCTTTGTCAGATTATAGCGCTGCAGTTTCATGCGAAGGTTATATGTCAGGAAGATGTTGTCGCTCATGAGAGGCTATAAGTTCAATTGGGCACTTTTACAATCGTATTTCCCGGGACAGAATAAGCTGATGAGAAATTATTAACTGTAATGACGTTGATTGATCATGTATTACATGGATTTGATGCCCAATTTTGAGTATAATAGCTTCAAGACTCAAACAAATATTTGATTTCATTATCAGATAGGGAATATATATCTGTACTTGATGTTATATCTGATCATTTTTTGACGACAGTTTTTCAATTAGGATTAACAGGGCTCGTAAATCAAGCTAGGTTTCCTATCGTAACCGAAACAGATGAAATGGAATTATTCTGGATTGCCACCATTCACGTATTTATGGTAGCATCTTCAATTACAAATCATGTTGAAGAGCTTTGCAGTGAAGTTATGTCTTGAATTGGCGTATATGCAACGGCTCAGGAATTGGTTCAGGTCGTAGATATTGATTTGGCTAGGACGATTCCCATATCATCTCATTTCTCATACGGGTATCTGTTGGTATAATCAAAAGAAAATGCTCATTCCACAGCCGAAAAGGGATTATAATCAAATGCTACATAACCGCTGTTTTCCAAGAAAGTAAGCAGCTGATATTTGTTTTGGGTAAGATTCGTAGAGTATGTATAATAGGTCTTATCCAGCGGATCTTTTCATCAGCCTGCTGAGAATTTTATGATATTGAGAATGGCAGCACTCGCTTCTCATTGGAATCATATTTGAGCCGAAGCAGAGGAGCTGATCTTGACATATTTATCCGGAATCGGATATGATCATCATATAGTCTGATTCAAGCTCAGGCCTTTCGCTATATTGCTAATATCCGATAATCTCGTCGAATCTCTTGCTGCTGATGATTGATTGGAAAAAGAAAGAAACGCTATTGTTGCCAATATGGCAAGTATCACTATCACTACTATGAGTTCTACAAGGGTAAATCAATATCCTATACTTTGTTTTTTTAGTTTCAGCATATTTTTAAAATTAAAAATAAAAAAATCCCTAATTTAATTTAAATTAGTAGATTGCCTATGTTAAGATGTCGAACATTGAGAGTATAGCCTATTTTTATTTTATATAAAAGTTTATTTTAAATTCCTTAAATTTAAAATAACATCTACATCCACTCTATCTCTCGTTTTGCTGCTATATTCGCCTCAACTATATATCTCTTCTTATATTCTTTTAATAATTTCAAAGTCAGCGCGCTTATCTTGAAATCATCTCTGATAAGTTCAACTTGAATCCTAGTTAATACAGCTTTGATGGCGATTGCTTCATCAAATGAAAATTTAGAATAAACTTCATAACAATCTTGTATGAATTCAGTAAATCTATTCTTTATTACCTTATCTATTTTTTCTTTAACTGTTTTTTGTACCGATAAATCCTGCTTTGCAAGCTCTATAAAGAAATCGATATAATTTTTAGAATGCGCATCAAGGTGACAAAATCTTATATATAAATCATTTATTATCTCAGGGTTATCAATCTTTGTTTCGGATCATTCTATTACAGTCAATTTTTCTGAAACATTTGCAGTCAATGATGTCACCTTTCATTTTCAAAAAATTGAATTCCACTCTTTAAGCAGTGATATGGTAAGAGAATCTATTTTTTTATCATATATCAATTCAGATTCCAGACGTTTAAAGATATATTTTAAATAGACCAATTCCAGGATAGGACTATCTAATTCCAAAATCGATTTCATATATTCGGCCAATATTTTTGCATCAATTTTCTCTAAAGTTTTTTTATCTTCTGAAGCTAAGTCAATAAAAAAACTTATCATATCATCAAAAGTGGATAGCCTATTCAGACTTTCCAGTCTGCTATTATAATTTTGAGAATTTTTCTGCCAAGTTTGTTCTCTTATCTCAGATTTTCTAGGGTTCATGGGAGTGATATGAAGGTTTAATTGGAGATATTGTATCATATATTTTAAAATATGACAACACAATTAATCCGATCTTATTCCATCTTTTTTTATTCAGTCATACCAATTGAGTTCTGTCATACTGAGGCGCCCGTAGGAAGTACTCTTGGGGTGCGCCCGAAGGAAGTACTCTTGGGGTGCGAAGTGTAACGGAGTCGAATGTATCCCTTTTGAATAATGATTAATTGATTTTGTCATTCTCGTGAAAACGGGAATCCAGGGTTATTTAAGTTTAAATTATTTGTTTATGTCATTTCGTCCCGTCTGCGGGAGGAGAAATCTATTTACTAAAAAACCTTTTATTCCTTCTCTAATAGGGAAGGTGCCCGATAGGCGGATGGGTTACTTTGATTATAAATTATACTTTTTTCTGTCATACTGAGCGGTAGCCGAAGAATCCATTTTTATCTGCACATAGACTAAAAATTTCAAGAACAATTTATTCTTTTTGTTAAATTTTTTCCCAACCCTCATCTTCAGTTATTATACTTTTTATGCAAAAAGTATACAAAAGCATTGGGGGCACCACAAATCACTCTCCGCTACGCTACGTTTAGACGGAATGTTGTTCCGCACCCCAAGAGTACTTCCTACGGGCGCCCCCAAACCCCCGCATCAGGGAATTTATGATTTTGATTTTTTGGGAAATAGGATAGAATTTTGGTGCTTATATTAGCTAAAGTCACTTTTAATCCTTTATACACCTTACAGAAGCACCGGCCGTACTACTCATTATAGCTCTATTTACGGAGTCCATATTGAAATAGATATATCTGTTAAATATTCCTGTAGAGCTATTTGCTGTATTAGTCCATAATGAGGTGTAATATCCGCGATAAGAGAAAACCAATCCATTACTTGAAACCCGTCAAGATAGAGGTAGCTTCAATGCTTGGATTAAGTTGTTTGAGGCATTTTTAGAGCTGTTATTTATCCATCCTAGACCAGAGCATCACCATCAATTTCATGTCGCATTAACTCAATCCCTCATAAAAGCGGGTCAAGCACAAGTTGAACCCTTAAGATAATTTTCCAAGGTTGTCCATTCATTATCGCTTGGTAAGTGCCATCAATTGGCACAGGCATTATTCTTAAGACTTGCCTGTTTCCAATTGTAGAATTTTCACCATATGCCATCGACTGTTCAATTCACTCAGGCCGCGATAGCCCATGATTTTTCTTTTGAATTACTTGCCATGGCCACGCTTCATATCACACAATTTGTTACATTGAGGACTCAGGCATAATCCCAACATCAATCTCCAGCTCCTACGCTTCAAGTTGCTCATGTACTAGTATATCACCACTCCGATCATTCTCAAATTGTAGAATTACAGCTTGCCCATACCTGGTCTCAGATTGCAATGTCATAATTGTCGCATCCTGGGAATTTTGATCATCATGTTTTCATTGTCCCATTGACAACAAATAGTGCAGACCCAGTTCAGGTAACCTTATCCTTATTTGTGAATTGTGCAACGTAGCTTCATGTCGTAAGAACCACATCGATGCTTACATTCAATGTCTGAGCGGGTACAAGAGTCGTACTGTTAAGTAGGATTCATAATTGGTCTCATCTTGTAATTAAATACCTTCAGCTGTAGCTAGATGGATCTGCGCTTGCTGTATTTCAGGCAAAAGGAACTAAGCTTAATGCGGAATTGCTACCATCTTCCAAGAATCCGAGTATCTGGAATTTGCTCTGCGCCTGATTTGTCGAATATGTATAATATGTAGAAGTATCCAGAGGGTCTTTTCAGCCGTTAGAGACCTTTAACATATTGAGGATATTTGCTCATGCATATCACTGCTTTCAGATTGCAGTTCAAGATGCGGTTATCAATATCGCTCAATCGGGAGAGGGATATATCCCGGACGTGGCATTGAATACCATCAGTCATTTGGTAATATTACTCATATCTGATAGTCTTGTGGAATCCCTAGCTGAAGCTGATTGTGAAGAAAAGGTTAGGAATGCTATAGTTGCAAGAATTGCCAGGATTACTATAACAACTATAAGCTCAACCAAAGTGAATCATGGTCTTAAATCATTTATTTTTGCTTTATACATATTTTAAAAATTGAAAATAAGAAACTATAATTTGATTATAAAAAAGTTACATAATCATCTTTAGATATATGAACGTTGCAAGTATAGCTTAATATCCAACAAAAAAAAATCTTTTTGGATAAATCCTTTGGAATATGACATTGATAGTATGAAGATGTAATTGATTTGATATGAAAATATAAATAGCTGTCTATGAATGATTAG
>CAZUBA010000010.1:0-51617 GCA_964618565.1 uncultured Candidatus Peribacteria bacterium
GAAAAGCGATTGTTGCAAGTATTGCAAGTATCACTATGACTACTATGAGTTCTACAAGTGTGAATGCGTCGGTATTAAGTTTGTTTTTTGTGTTGGGCATAAATTTATTTAATGAAAGAAAATAAAAAAACTACAATTACCGGACAACATGGTAATTGTAGTATAAATAATAAATAATGTCAAAGAGATTATTTGCTTTTCGGAATAGCATAATAATTAAGAAGATATTTTGATATCTGAGAGAAAAGCGCAGAAGATGTCGTTTCTGAAAACTCAGCGCTCCTTGGACGATCAAGCTTCAGCACCATTACGAATTTGGGATTTGAAGACGGTCAGAATCAACCATAAGAAGTAATGGTGTGTCATGCTCATCATTCTTCATATTTACCTTTTGCGGCAATCTGAGAAGTACCCGTCTTACCCGCTATATCATATCCATCCACTCATCATTTTTTTGCGAATCATATAGTTGCTCATTCTGTAAGCATTGCTATTATCTGTTTTGAAGTCTCTTCTTTTATTATGCGTCTCAATGGAGTTGGCGTATTTTTAATCACCTGTCAATTTTGGAGAGTGATAGTATCGACAATATATGGTTGCATATAGATTCCTCAGTTAGCCAAGGCTGAGTATGCCGCAGCCATCTGGAGCACGGTTGCAGTGATTCATTGTCAGAATGATTGTGTAAAAAGTTTAGCTTTTGACCATTTCTCATAAGGCTGTATCTTGCCGAAAACCTCTCATTCCATTGTAATGTTAGTCTTCTGTCAGAATCAGAAATCGTTTATATATTTGTAAAAAAGGGCTGAACCTATCTTCTTTACGATATCAATCATTCAAACATTGCACGACCAGTCAAGAGCATGCGAATAAGGATGGAACCCGATACATTCTTTTGAGATGTTTTTGATCTTGAAAGTATCAATTTCAACAAATCACTTATCCATATACATATCATTTGGACGAATATCTCAGGTGTCGATGCCGATTGCAGCTGTAATGGCCTTGAAGACTGAACCTGGCTCATATAGCGAGCTTATAGTATCATTAGTATAGACTCATGGTCAGAAATTATTTTTGAATTTGAATTTTGGCACGGCAGTATTCCCCAATTCTTTTTCTGTCGCGTATCTTAACTTAATCTTTTTTCATCAATATTTCAATTCTTCGGTTCAATTAGTCGAATCCTCAACAAAAACAGGCATACCGAGAAGATCAAGAGACGGATTAGGATATCTGCTGTAATTGACTCTCTCCAGTTCATATACGTCTCAATAATTATTCGGATCATAATCAGGATATCAGGCCATTGCGACAATTGCTCAAGTTTTTGGATCCATGACTACAACGCTTCATTTGTTTGCCCTGAAATCCTTAACTCATTTTTCAAGAATCCTTGATATTTCCTTTTGGATATTCCTGTCCAGTGTAAGCTTTATGTCAGACCCGTTTACAAGATTCTTTTCTGATTGCTCATAAAGTCAAATCGCTCTTCAGGAAATGTCCTTTTTGGTTATCTTTACTCATTCCTGTCATTTGAGCTCTTCATTGAAATATCATTCGATTCAATATCTCCCCTCTCCATCATTATCAACAAATCATATCACTTGGCTTCCAAGAATCTTCTCAGGATAAAATCTTGTAGGATGAGGCTCTAAGATAAGAAATTTGTTTATGGACTCCTTTTCATCCAACAACCCCTTTTGCATGGCATTCTTTTCGCTTAGAACCCTTTGGTCTATCTTATCTTTTGTTGCCAGATTAAGTTTTGTGAGGAATTTTATATATCGTATTTCTTTTAGTGTAAGCTTATCTTTGAGCGCCTCTTGGGTCATTCAAATTACTGGAAACAGCTTCTCTATAAGAGTTGTCTTGTCTGTATTTTTTGAAAAATCATAAATGAGCGAATTTTCCTTTATGACTAATGCATCACTTCAAATTGAGGTTATTTTAAATTTTTCATCGTCATCCAGACCATCTTTGATTATTATGAAATCTATATATTTCTTATCGAATCTTTTTTTGACTTCTTCATGGATTTTCGACTTCAGAAATATAGGATCCTCATTGAAATCTTCCATCTCCTGAACCCTGAGGAACGCCATAAGATTATCCTGACAAAATTCTGTCTGATTCAAAGAACACAGCTCAGAATATATTATTTCTGTCAAAAAGTTCTTAAGCCTTTCTTTTGATCAGGGCTGTTGGGGATCTACTGCCAAATCTGAGAGATCCGTACTTGTTGCTAGAACTCAAATCGGCTCATTATTAGAATAAATTGTTCATCTGTTTACGGAATTTTTTACGACTTTGGTTTGCTGTCATTCGGCGAGCTTGGAATAATAAGCATATTCCATAACTCAATATTTGAATGAAGTTGAGATGATTATCAATCAGTATAAAATGAATACAAAGAATATTATCTTGATCCTATCTATATTTCAAAGATATCTGGACAATAGCTTATTTTTTGTGGCTACTCTTTTCTTATATATGTCTAATAATTGTTTTTTATAACTCATTATTTGATTTTATAAATGAATGACTTCTTTTTGCTCATTAAAAACAATTCCACACTTGGAACAGAAGAGATGAAGGTGACATTGAATTTTTTTGTTTCTATTAGAAATTCCATTAAATCTAGATTCCTGTACTTTTCAAATTGGTTGTAATTATATCTTACCAGAGCATCATCTAAATACACTATATTTTCGTAACGAGCCAGATTATATTGAAGAATCTTTCTAGTTCAAATCAGAATATTTTTTTTCTTTGACAGCACGTCAAGAAATAAATTATATTTCCTGGCGTAAGTCAAAGAATTCTTATACACGAGAGCTTCTTTTTTAAAAATAGGATTTTTTTCCAAGAAACAATCCACTCAAAAATCGTCTCAGAATATCAAAACCAAACCACCTTCTTTCATGTCGTCCAAATCAAGGATTTCTTCAACTCAAAGAGCACTTGAATTATGGATGAAAATATTGCTGACTTCTCAAGCAGTTTCTTTAACAGTTTCTTTTATTCAAATGACATCCTGAAATGCATTCTTATCAAAACGAGAGAATACAAATTTAGGAAGAAAAAGATTCAACACCTTGTGCACAGGCAAAAAATATCTGTTTGCAATGGCAAAAATTAACCGGATCTCATATTCGCTTATTATCGGAAAACTGCATACGCTTCATACTATGGATCTTATGTTTTCAAATTCAGTCTCATTTTCAAAAGCGTACACAACTCAATAAGAAATATTATTTTTTATTGGTATGGAAACTATAGATCAGATGCCTATATATGGCTTTTCTTCATCTTTGAAAAAATATGTGAGTCATTCTTTATCAAATGATATATCCAGCGGTAATACTTTTAAATACATTGCCCATTATTGTTAATATGAAAATCAGTTTAATATTAATTGGATAATTTCAAATATTTTATTGGAATTTACAAGCGGATTTGCTTTACAAAAAAGAAAATAATGATAAAATCTTTAAAATAACAAAAAACTTGATGCAAAAAAATTTGATTAAGGGATACACTCTCGTCGAAATGATATTATCGATTAGCTTATTTGCAATGATTATAATCATTGCTTTTCAGATTGTCGGCAATATGTGAGTCATGAAAGTGAAGCAATCAAATAGGATTGATGTCACACAAGACATGTTCTATACAATAGAAAGCCTGACTTCTACGATAAAGGATTTCTGATGAGATATAGACTATGAGGAATATTGGAATAGAAAAATAGTATGAGAGGCGACTTCGTCATGACATTATTCAATAGAAACCTGATTCTGAAATTATTGAAATTTATGAAACATCTCCACAAATAGCTATGGAGGCTGATATTATGTTTGCAGAAGCTGAAACTCTTGAGCGACGCCTTGATCTCAATTCATGTGAACCTGATGATGTGTTGCCAGTTCCTCATTCAACTTCCCAAGCAATAATTACTCTTGACAGAAACAGCGATATTGAGAGTATTCATTCCACTTCATCGATTATAATTCAAATCAAACAGCTGATGCTTCAAAACCATGAGATGAAGATTGAGATTGAAACATCCAATGAGATGATGATGATGAAAATCTATGAATGTGACCTGTGGCTTTTTCATGAAGTGAAGTCAAGGAGCTATATCTCGTTAAAAAATGAAGGAATAGCGAGAGGCTTTATTTCAGGCTTAACTTCAAAAAAGATAAAAATCTGCCCAATTGAGCAAATTGCAATTCTGATTGAACATGAACATGATGCGTTTGAAATATACAAATACTCAGATTGACATGAAAGGATCATTGATTCAATCACATAAGCACGCTAACTTGAGCTTATGATTGAAAAACGGATACATGGAGCTGTGCCCCGAATTTCTTATGCAGCTGAACCAATAACCTTCCTAATTGAATAGATGATGGGTGGGTCGATTTGCTGCCTGGCTATGTCAATGTTAAGAACCTTAAATTATTCTTATATCCTAATAAGGATTACAAATATTGATGGAAAGAAAATGACACATCTCTTACGGTTAATCCATTCGTAAGAATATCTATGACAATCTGATATTCTTGGGATAGAAGGAAAAAACTTAATTGAGCCGATCCTACAACAACAATTACAACTTCAATCAATCTAACAAAAAATTAATATGCACAAGATCAACAAAAGAAAGACATGATCTGCATTGATAATAACAATGGTAGTGATAATGATAGTTACTTCAATGATGATTTATTTTTTAGAAAAAATAGTTCCCATTTCAAAAAATGTCATATGAATTGAAAATTCCACTATTGCATATTATGAAGCCCAGAGTTGAATCGAAGAAGCCTTGCTTGGCATGAGCTGAAGCAATCCGGCGTTGGAGCCCTCAAAAATAGCAACTGCAATAACGTCCAGAGATTACTGATTTCAAGTCATAGCGACCTGAACCCAATCTCCTAGGGCTTGAGAATGAAATAGTGAATTCAATCCTACAAACAGTTGGTATAGGATCTGACCTTGAGAGCCATTTCAAGTAGTCATCAATGATTGAATAGATTTTTGAAGTGCCCAACACCTGAATATTGCACTGCGAACGCCTAATTTGGATGGAGATCCATTTACATATATTGATTTGAAAGCAAGTCCGAATCCTATTGTCTCATGGACCGTTGCATGAAGTTGAAGAGTGCTTTATTCTAGCTGATGAATAACTCCTGCAATGATAACTAACAATAGGACGTATTTTTCAAATGATGAAAATTCAGATTCATACTGAAGCAGATTCTTATTGACCGGTTCTGATACAGCGGTTCCAGACATATGATTATGAGTAGATCTCGAATTAAAACAATGAAAATTCAAAGAATTCTATAAATCAACAACTCCCTTTGTGGGCAAATGATTATGAACTAATTGAGCTTCATGTGCCAATTATAAATGCTCAATAAAATTTTCGGTTGTCGCCCCTCTTATTGCCTCTGACTGAAAGATCATCCCATACCTTGAGATGAGGTTTTCAGTAACTGCAAATTCTCCAGCCACACCCGTTAAGCTTCCTTACCGATATACGATAATAAATGCTGATGGATATTCTTATTGATTCAAAAGACACATAAGTAGAGACATAATGCAACAGACGACAAATGAGGCTTTAGACTTTACAATATTCCAATAGAATGAAATATAACATTACAGCTATCGGCTGATGAACATGAACGTTTAATGTGTTATACTGACTCAAGAATAATCCGAATTTGAATCTTGCAGCTATTGTCAGCGTGGCAGATAGCTGATGAAGCACTTGAGAATTAAGGGACGAATTCTGAATTCTCCCACCAGGAGACTTCAGAAGAGCCTTAGTGGCCCTCAGTCAGGATACATGAATTGTAAGGAAGCTCTTCGAATACAGATTCAAAGAAAGCAAGTTCAAATGACACACCATAGGCAATCTCCTGCTTACTGCACTTGCCGATATCAGTTGAGATTTTGAAGAATGAGTAAAGTTATTGTCTGAGATGTTTGATGTTAAATGAAAAGTCATTCCAGTGACCCTAGACGACATACAGATATGAATAACACTTGAAAATTGAGAAAAGATAATATGAGAAAAGGATATCGACATCCCCAAACATGATCCTAATCTTGTTATAAAAGATGCTTTTCTGGTTTGAAACTGAATACTTAATCCAAAAGCAAAACAAGTCATAATGAATTCTGATTACATCATTATATGACCTTGAGACCTATATTCAAGCATAGTTCCGAATCTTCTTGTCAAATGAATGAAAGAAGCGTTATTAGCCAGCACTGCTAAAATTATCTATGTGTGTAATATAATGACCAAGGCATGAGAAACTAATAATTTCTTTGTAGAGGATTTTGTTAATGTGATCGAAAAATACATATGAAGGAACAGGATAAATTATGTCCTTGTTAATAATTGACAAATAAGCAAAGAATTAGTGGCAAAATACGAAAAGGAGGAAAGCAAGAAGCCTGTAATCATCAGAGATTATGAGGAACTGAAATTTAAATCTTATAAAATAATCGAGAGAGATCTTGTGAATGAGGAAGATTACATACGTCATAGTCCTAAGAAGCTATCGGAAACCATCATTGATTTTATAGATTGATGGATTAAATAACCATTTGCACAATGAAAAAAGCAGTCACAGAAGATGTTAAGAAAATGAATAAGCAAGAGATCATCTATTCGGCAGTAGTCGAAAAAGAGCTTTTGCATAATTGATTAGTCCAAAGGGAACAATTGAGAACTCTCAAGGAGCTGAACGATACCATGAAAGAAATGACACTTGTCCTTAAGCAATTTGAGAATCATCAATTTTTGGAAATCCACAGAAGCAAATGGAAGATAATGCTATACAATCTGTCGCTATGAATGCTTTTTGCAATTTGAACAGTGCTTTGACTTATGCTTTTGTCTTGGTCAACCTACCATTTTTTCAAAGACTCTCCAGCTATCAAAAGTGCTATAGAAAATCAGCTTAAAATGAGACAATTTGATATTCAAAATATAAAAGACAAGGTTAAAACTGAAATAAGCAAAGAAAATCCTGTAAATATACAGGAAATAAAAGACAAGGTTAAAAAAGAAGTTAAAACAGAACTGTCAACAGAAGCGTCGAATATAGAAACAGGCAATACCAATACTTGAATATCTATTTGAAAATAGGAATCCTATTGTTCAAAATATCTTTCATTGAAGAAATAATCTGAGTCTCAATCATTTTCAGGATTCGAAGTTAATAGCCTATGTCACATATTATCTTCCTCTTCTTCTTTTTCGACATGTTCTAAATCATCGATAATATCAAGCTCCTCATCCTCGGCACCATCTTCAAAATCCTCTTCAACAGCGCTGATTTTTTTTATATTCTTGTCATCTTCCATTGTATGTCTATTAAATAATAAATCCGCTACAATTATAGCGGATTTATTATAAGTTTCAATATGTTTTTTAAAAAAAATTATGCTGCTGCTCCTCCAAATATTGAAGAGATAAGCCAGCTAACGATTGAGTAAGCTAAGAATATTACTAGAAGACCAAGAAGTGATTGGAACAATATAGTCTTACCTTTCTTTACCTTACCATCATCTCAAGCAGCAGTTAAGATCAAGAAACCTCCGTATATTGCATATAGAACAGCTAATATACCTAGGAAACCCATTGCTTTATTTATCAAACTTTGTACTGCAACATCTGCAGTTGTATTATCACCTTTCAGATCTCCACTTACCTTATCTGTACCAAAGTTAATAGCCATACCTCTTTCTACCATTGTTACGAAAGCAAGCGAGCTAAAACCTATTTTTTGAAGTTTATTCATAAAAAAAATATTAGTAAATAAGTATTACGGAGCCGATTATATACGATATATAAATAAAAGCAACAGGATTTAATTGAAAAATCGGATAAATTATTTCTAATATATAAAAACCCTTCTTAATTAGGAAGGATTTTTATATATTAGAATTATCTTAGATCAAGAACATATGGAAGCATTGCCATGTACCTTGCTTGCTTAATTGCATTAGCAAGTTTCTTTTGGTGTTTTAGGCAAGTTCCAGAATAATATCTTGGGACTATCTTGTTGAATTTAGTTGTGTAGTTTTTTAAGAGTTCAGTATTTTTATAATCTATTTCCTGAATTCCAGCCTCGCAAATCGGGCAAGCTTTTTTAGTTGTCATAAATGATATTAAATTAAAGTTACTATTTTATTAAAATTTATCGTCGTCCATTTCCAGATCATATTCCTCGACTTCTTCCTCAGGAGATTCTCCTCATTCGAAATCAGATTTCTTGTTTAAGAAAATAAGATTCGAAACAACAACTTCTGTCTTATATGATTTGTTTCATTCTTCTTTTTCTATGACTCTAGTTTTTAAACGACCTTCGATGTAAACCAATTTACCTTTAACTAGAGATTTTTCACATCTCTCAGCAAGATTTCACCAAGCAATACAACTTGTGTATTCAGCTTCGTTCTTGACTTCACCTTTAAGATTTTTGAAGTATCTGTTTGTCGCAACTGTAAACATTGCAACTTTTTTGTTTCCATCAGTATTTTTGATGTAAGGATCTTTTGTAATATTTCCAATGATAATTACTTTATTCACTGTTCTCATAAATTCGTTTAAAAAGTTTATAAAATTAATCCTCTAGTCTGACAAACATATGTCTCCAAATATCTTTTTTAATATTGAAGTCTTTAGTCACATCAAAAAATTTGCTTCCGTCTGATTCAAGGGCATATAGGACGTAGTAACCGATTTTTGATCATCTGATCTTATAAGCAAGGTCTCTTGCTCACCAAATATCTTCTCACTTGATTTCTGATCAAGTTGATGTAAGTTCTCCTTTGATATCAGCTATCAAAGCAGTTCTCTCATCCTCAGTCATATCTGGATTTAAAATAAGCATAAGCTCGTATTTTCTCATAGTACCTGTGGATTAGCATCTTTAGGGAGAATTCCTAAAGAAGGATATAAAATAAATATGAACCAAAAAAGTTCGCGACCGATTATAAAAGTTTTTTGCGATAATGCAATTTTATTTTAGATATCCGGGTAATGAATAAATTATCCAAAATGATAATATCGATGTTTATTTCTGAGTATTATATACTGACATGATTTCTTCAGCATTCAGTGCCCTAGAATGCACTTTGACATCATCTATGAATCATGGGAAATTTGCCGTGCTTCAATCGGTCCAAGCTCATATGACAGTGGCATTTGAAGGATTGGTAGCATAGAGAGAAAATGTGCTTTCTCAATTTTTTACTCAATTCAAATATACGCTTAATTTATTTCAATCATATGTGGCTGCGACATGAATCCATTGTTTTAATGGAACTTGAGCAGTACCGATGGCACTTCCGCTTGTTGAAGGCTTATGAGATCTTATTGATACAAATCATGTATCGCTTATATAGAAGATAGACCCGTAATAGCTTTGATAATTTGAGAAAACGACTCATCAGATATTCGTATTTGTAGGATATGAATTGAGATATGTCCAAGCGCTGTATGTATAATTTGAAGAATGAAGTGCCGCACTGCTCGGAATTGAAATCATATTTCATGCAGTTCCTCAGATATTGGCTGAATTTCACATTTTACCGCCTCACCACGCCGCTCCTCATTGCATGACTCAATTCCCTCAGTTCCCTGAGCTGTCTGCGGTCGTGGTTCATGCTTCCTTAAAGCTCAGATTCTTGTATAACATTTCCGTGTCAGAGCCTTGTCAGTAATTGTTCAGGAAAAGTATTTTTACATATCTGGTACCAAGCCTAAATGCACCTCCTCAATTTCCGAATCATTCTCCAGTAATATTAGCTTGATATTTTGTCCAAGAATATGGGACCGATTCATATGCCGCAGCCGAGTATAGATATGAACCTCCTGATCAGTGGTTCTTGATTACCGTTGTTCATAATATCAAATTTGTCATAACATGTGCCGGCAATGGATAATTTAATGTGATCGTAGTTCAGATTGCTGATGAATAGGCTCAATTTGGCGAAATCATCATAACATAATCAGGAAGGTGTGAAGTGTTTCCATCATAATAGAATCAGATAGACCTATTATAATACGCCGCAGCCGGATCCTGCCATCAGCTGATTGTCTGATTAACGGTTATGCTTGTTGAATTATAGGAAGATACTACAACATCATTTCAGTAACGAATGACATCTTCAGCTCAAATGAAGTTCTTATTGCTATCAAATGTTGCTACTCCATAATATAATCTTGAAGCAATGGCTCATGCAGATTTGAATAAGCCTGTTATATTATAAGTTTTTGCTGGATCCACAGGAATGAATTCCGTAGTATAATTCTGATTCATGCCAATATCCGAAAACACATTCTGTCAATCTGCATTTTTTATTGCATGTGCCGGAACATATGAAAGAGCACTATCCATATTGGCATCATAGGCCTTCCCTTCCTCAAATTTCCACCAACCCGCAACTCAAGCATCGCCAGTACTGCAGCTAGCAGTGCTTCAATCATTTATTCATGTACAGCTCCAGCTCCAAGGTCAGGCTCCGGTAACCGCTGTCGCAGTACCTGCAGAACAAGCTCAGGTTGTGGCTCCGCATGTTCAATTCACTTTCAAATTAGCACTACAATTTGCATTGCTTCATCAATTTCAAACACTGCCGTTACATGACCAAGTCCAACCTCACGCTGTTGTTGAAACTGCGCTCGGTGTGCCCGTAGCACAAAGATTTGTCGGAGTCGAAATCAGATTTGCGGCATTATGGGTTCCGCAGGCTCAATTTATGAGGATTGAACAGCTTCATGCTACATTTGTAATATTTGAAGTTAAATTGGATGGCCCATTGGTAGTGGTCGAACAAACATATCAAGATCTCGTTGCTGTTATATTATTGCACACACTTCAGTAATTCCTGGTTGTCGAGAAGGTTCACTCAGGGTTTGCTGTTACATTGGTTCAGCATACGTTAATGGTTGCTCAATTTGCTCCCGATCAAAATGTTCAAGATACAGTATAAGAATTAAGAGTACATGCCGCCAAGCTTGTAGAGCTAATCGGGCTTGAATATCATCAGGCACAAGCCGTCTTAACTCATCAGGCGCAGTAATTATTCGCCTCACATTGAGTTTGTCATGTCTTGGCTCAGGCTCATATGGGAGTTGAGTAATATCCTGCTGACACTGTCTTGCAAGATGACTGTCAAGTTGAATCTTGATAAGAGCTACTTGCAGAACAAGCTGTTTGTGCTGACTGTCATGAGGTTGCAACGATATTTCAGATGCTTGCCGATTGGCACATAGATGAATTCCAATAATATCACGCTTGACAGATAAAAGTACATTGTCATGCTGTCACATTATGCATCCAATCAATTCAGAACTTCTGCGTTCAATTTGCGATACTGAAATCAGGTGCTGATCAATTGCAGACATCTGCCGCACATGTTCCCCCCTGAAGGACATATCATGATGTGCAATTCACATTTTCATTTCAGTAATTCAAAGCTCAATTAATGCAGGATGCAAGAATATCTGCAGTTCATCATTGAAAAACCTTTGTTATGTTCTGGCTTGAATTGTGGTTGATGGTCGGAACGGAATATCAGCTATAACTCACTGCATCACAACTCAGTGCGGCCACAGGTGAGCAAATATCATATTGATAACTTGGATTTCCATCCCAAGATCAGTTTGAGCATTTCCTTATCACTGGAACACATGTCTCATTATATGCTACAGTCTTTGCATTATATGCGCTTATCTGTCATCAGCTTGGTATAGATGTATTTCATAAGACACATGAATTCTGGATTATGCTTATCTCTGTGAGCAAGCTTGTCCCGGATCAGATTATGGTTCATGAATTACTGGAATTATTTGAAAATACTACTGTATATGATCATGTATCCGTATTCAGATCTAGCGATCAAGTTGAAATCAGTAAATTTACCGGTGCTTTAGTTGAAGAATCAAGAAGGAGTCATACCCTATCTCATACTGTATAGACAAATTTATCAGAATATTCATCAAGAGCGGCATGTGCCTTATCGAAAAAAAATGGTTCCGAAGTCAGCAAGATAGAATTGCTTAACTCAAGGAATCAAGATATCTGGATCTTATTTCAAGCTTGGTTTATATTGTATATATAGTTGCTCTCATTTAGAGGATCCTTCCAAGATCATCATAGGTCAACAAATCTTCTTATGCCATCTCATACTACTCCCTGCTTTCATACTCACCCGACAGAAACCGCATTATCAGGCGAAGGGAAAGTTCATGATCTTGCATTGGAAATCATGAGTCATTTGTGCACCGACTTGACAGCCGATACCCTTACCGTGTCCCGAGCTGATTTATTATGATTCATAAATGACATGCTTGCGATTGTCGCAAGAATAGCCAAAATTACAATTGTAACTATAAGCTCCACAAGAGTGAAGGCTTTTGATAAATTTCGAGAATCTGGATTATTGATTTTAAAAGAAAGAGAATTCATATTTGAAATTTTTTAGTAAATTATCTCATTATATGTTTATACGAATTTTGTAAATTCAAAAAGTATTGACAAAAACATGCTTGTAAGGCTGGATTAGACAATAAACAGTCGATTAAATAAATAGACTATCCATATGAACCTATTTAATCAATATGTCAACGGGAAATATATTGAGAAGTTTCAAGTTTTCTTGTTTTTTATTTTAAGATATGGTACTATTTAATAAGCAAAAAATATTAAGCCATAATATGCAAATCAAAGATTTTTTAAAAATTTCAAAAGCCGAGGAAACTACGGGCTCTCAAGCTGCTAGTGAGATTTTTGCTGAACAGAAATCGACTCAAAATGATGGATTTGACATCAATTGATTATTCAGCTCCGCGATAAAAGAGTGAGCCTCTGACATACATATAGAGCCTGATGAAGATTGATTGAAGCTCAGATTCAGGGTCGACTGAAAATTATCAACATATAAAACATTCCCCCCATCTCAAGCTGCACCTCTTATAGCAAGGCTGAAAGTATTATGAAGCTTGAAGATTGATGAAAAACGCCTTCCTCAAGATTGAAAAGCGAATTATAAAGATGCTGTGACCGGCTATGATATTGACTTAAGGATAAATATCATACCTACGATATATTGAGAAAAAGCCGCGATTCGCTTGCTTAAGAAAGAGAATGAATGGGTAGATCTCAGGACTATTTGAATTTTGCCGATGAATATGGTAAAAATCAAAAAGCATCTTCAAGATAATTTCTGATTATGCTTAGTTGTATGACCAACCTGAAGCGGTAAATCAACCACATTATATGCGATGCTCAATGTTTTTGATACTAATGACAAGAACATATCCACTCTTGAAGATCCGGTAGAGTACAGGATAAAGTGAGTGAATCATACTCAGATAAACCCTCAGATCTGATTCAATTTTGCCGACTGATTGAGGAGCCTTTTGCGTCAAGATCCCGATATCATAATGGTTTGAGAGATACGTGACCCTGAGACGGCCAAGCTGGCAGTAGAGGCATCAATAACATGACATCAGGTATTTTCTACGCTTCATGCAAATTCAAGCGTGAATAGCATACAACGTCTTGTTAATCTATGAGTAGACCCTCTTCTTATTACTTCAAGCCTTAAACTTATAATATCACAAAGATTAGCAAGAAAACTTTGCAGTCACTGCAAAGTTGCATATAAGCCAGAAGATAATATTAAAGACAAAGTGCTGAAAAGAATCTCAAGATTCATAAGCGATCCGAATGATCTTATATTCTACAAATCAAGTGAAGCAGGATGTGAAAAATGTAATGGCAAATGATATAAATGACGAACTTGAGTTTATGAGATTCTAGAAATGACAGAATGACTTGAGAAACTTATTTTAAGCTGAGCATCAAAAACCCAAATGGAAGTCCAGGCAATAGGAGACTGAATGATTACAATAAAGGACGACGCTCTGATTAAGGTTGTTTTGTGAGAAATAAGCCTAGAGGAAGTATTCAGTGTTCTTTGAAGTTAGAAAAAACAGCATTTTTTTGGAGAAATGATAAAAATATGGTATACTGGCTTTGCGATTTGGAAAAAAATGATATAATCCAAAAAATTAACCCCTATGTTTATGACAAATTCCGAATTGCTGAAACTTATAAGACAATACGAAGTTTGGGACGAAGATGCGATAGAGATTGTGAGAATATTTGAAGTGATGACAGACGATAAAAAAATAGAAATACTTAACAATTGGCATAATATAGCTATGCAAATTAAAAAACACCGAGACGACATTGAAAAAGAAAAGGAAATCTTGCTTATAAGGGCAATTGATAATATTGAACACGACATTGAAGAATATAATAAGTCTTTAGTTGCAAAAAATACCAAAAAAGAGCTCAAAAAGATGAGAAAGTAACAAATAAAAATAAATATTAATAACTTTAAATATTATGATTGCAAATACAGCCTCAGAAACTCTTACTAGAGAAATTCAAGGTGAACAGCCAAAAATCTATGATCTGCAGAAAAAAATATTTGATGAGCTTGCAAAATTCTCAAATACCCAAAATGCAGAACAGATACTGGAAAGCAGGAAAGATAAGCTTTATTCTCTGCTAAATACGGCTGTAGAGCTTTCAAAAATAACTTGAGATGAACTTTATGCTCTTCGTATTGAAACAATGGCAGCGGCGCGAACCAAGGCGTATGAAGATGAACTTGCCTTATTGCAGAAAAAAATCCCTAGGAATATCGCGAAGATACTTTGTGCAGATAATTATCTAGAATCTGTTGCAGCTTAATGGAGTTGAACTCCCAGAAACCTACAAATACAATAAAAAAAATGATACCGGATTTCCGGTATCATTTTTATTTAGCCTCAGTTCTTATTTCTCAGATCTCAATTCTTTTTAATGTTTTGTTTCTTTAAGCTTGAAAACAACGTGTTTCCTAAGTTTTTTATCATATTTTCTAAGCTCTAGCTTCTCACCAGCAGCGAAGTTTTTCTTTTGCACATTTGTTATGTACCCCATTATCCCGCTTTCAGTTGAAATACAAGACATGTATGTTCTCTTCCCTTTTGCCATTTTATTGCAAATTACAGATTATAAATTATAAATTACAATAAATGTAATTTTTAAAAAGTGAGGATATTTTATAGATTTTTCATATTTTTCAAATCTTTTTTGTAAAATCTTATTTTTTGAATAGAATATCGGCGATTTCAAATTAGTTATCAAATTATTAAATTATTAAATTATCAATCATAGAAAATGTTTATTGATGAAGTAAAAGTTACGTTCATAGCTTGAAAAGGATGAGAATGATGCATATCTTGGAGAAGAGAAAAATGTATACCGAATGGGTGACCTTACGGATGAAACGGATGAAAAGGATGAGATGTGATTTTGAGGGCAAATCCAAATGAAAACACCTTATCGGTTTTTCGTCATAAAAAAGTCATAAAAGCTGAAATCTGAATAAAGTGAGATACTCAAGAGCTAGCCTGAGCCATGTGAAGCGATAGGATCATAGAAGTTCCCGTCGGAACGCTAATTAAGGATGAAGATATGAACCTCATATATGACCTGAGCACCCCTTGGGAATCTTATGTGCTCTGCAGATGATGAAGAGGTTGATATGGCAATGCCCATTTTGCATCCAGTACTCGTCAAGCCCCGTCTTTTGCCGAGCTTGGAGACGTCGGTGAAGAAAAAACAGTAAATCTTGAATTGAAGCTTGTTGCGGACATAGGCATCATCGGTCTTCCGAATGCCGGTAAATCGACTCTTATCAAATCCATAACAAATGTTAAACCAAAGATAGCAGATTATCCTTTTACTACGATAATTCCAAATCTTTGAGTATTGGAACATAAATGAAAAAGTCTTGTATTAGAGGATGTCCCATGACTTATAGAGGGTGCGTCTGAGGGTAAATGACTTTGACATAGCTTCTTGAAGCATATCGAAAGAACGGAAGTAATCTTGCATTTGCTTGATCTGAATGGCCTGGACGATATAGTCAGCAATTACAAGACCATACGTAAAGAATTGGAAAATTACAGTGAAAGCCTTGCAAAAAAAGAAGAGATAATAGTTCTTTCAAAAGCTGATCTTTTTGATGATGAAATGATAGAATTCATAAAAAAGGATCTGAAAGAAAAATTGAAGCTAAAGTGACATATTTTCATCATTTCCGCTCCAATGTTCAAATGAATTGAAGAGCTTAAGGATTTCCTTATTGATAAATACGCTCAAAAGGTATCAGTAGAAGAGGCTCCAGAGGAATCTTCAAAAATGAAAATCTATGACTTAAAAGATTTGAAAGATGTGAACAGTTACAGGATTACGGATTTAGGAGACATGAAGTTTGAAGTAACAGGAGAAAGAATAGAACAAATTGCAAGAATGACAAATATGCAGAATTTTGAAGCGACAATGAGAGTCTATGATGTCATGAAAAAGGTTTCAATAATAAAGAAGATTGAGCATATTCTAAATACAACATATAAGGAACAGATGTCTTTAAGATATTTTGAATGAGATGATGAAACGGAAGATATAATCCCAAAAGTATATATTGCTTGAAGATGTTTTCCTCTTGATAGAGTATTATTCTGATGATAAGCCAAACTAAAAAACCTCCTGAATTAAAGGGGGTTTTTTTAGTTTGGAATAAGGTTTATCTTTTTTTCGATTCAGACTATGAGTCAGCCTCATTCTGCATCACCGAAATATAGCCTGTCAACAATATTAAGCACGAGCTTAAAAAGTCATCTTCATCTTTTGCCTAGAAATACTTCAAATCATTCTTCCTCTTTGTCTTTTCTTATCTCCTCCATTTGGGAACTTGTCTTTGCCATCAATCATCTTCAGGTGTCTTGAACCTCTAGCATCACCTGAAAAGCTCCTTCATCACTTTTCAACTTGATCCTAAAAATATTCTTATCAAGAGGAAGGCTTCAATATTCAATTGAATTATTTATGAGCTCATCTCAGATCAATGAGAATCTATTTTTCCACATTGGCTCCATTCATGCTTTTTCCAATAAGAAAACTATAAGATTCCTTATTATGCTTCATTGGCTATAGTCAGATCTAAATAATATAGCTACTTCGAAATCCTTGAAATTATCCATATTTTTTGAAATATAATCAAGAAGTTCTTGGTTTTCGATGTTAGATATATCTAGGTTCACTATTGAGCGTTAAATTTAACTACTAGACAGTATAGCATTTACAATAAGAAAAGTCAAAAAAAATACTCCAGTTTCCACCGGAGCATTTAGAAGAAAGTCATTATTATCTAACAGCTTCTTTAAGAGTTTTACCAGCTCTGAAAACAGGAGATTTCATAGCAGGGATAGTTATTTTTTCTTTTGTTCTTGGGTTAACACCTTTTCTTGCAGCTCTCTTTGATACCTTGAATGCACCAAAACCAGTTACATTAACTTCACCACCAGTCTTAAGTTCAGCAGTAGTGATTTCGATAAAAGCATTAAGGAATTTTCCTGCAGCATCTTGGCTAGAAGAAGCTTTTGTAGCTAAAGCCTTGATTAAATCTTGTTTTTTCATAAGTTTTATTAGAATTAAAAAATAAACTTACAGGGCTTATTATAGGGATTGTTTTTGTTAATGCAAATTTATTTTGCAAAAATCAGCTAAAAACAGCCAACACGGGCAAGTTCATTTATTATTTTGGCTTATTAAAGCAATAAATGATAGTTATTGGCAAATGAAAAATATATATATTTAGGCTATAATTGCATATGCAAGCTCTTTAAAACGGAAAACCGCCACATCATTGTGGCGGCTTCTTCATAAGAGAGGCTTAAAATCTATCCATCAGTTTGTTTTACTACGAAATAATGCAGATTGCTGCAATCAGGAGCTTGAGTTCCTATTATTGCATCAGGCAGTTGTTTAAATGGCCTGTTTGGCATAACTTTGTTTATGAGAGGCTTGCCTTCTATGTCAAAGAATTCAACGATCTGACCGATCTGATGAAAGCTGAATAGCGGGACTAAAGTATCCTCAATAAGCTCATAAACCCTTCGGTTATGTTCATTTCCCTTTTCACAAAACAGATACATCTGTCTTCTCCCCTGATATCTTCTGCCCATCACTTGCAATTCCTTAATTTTAGGTACATCTGACAAACGGATTTTCTCAAGCATCTTCTATTCCCCTTTTCCTTATATTCGCTTCTATAGATAAAAGCGAGTTCAATATAAGGATAGAACTGCATTTGTCAAAAATACAAAGCACTAACTTTTTTTATCCATAAGTTCATTGTATTTTTTAGCTACATCAAAAAGAATATGCATAGCATCCGCAAGATTTTCGTTCTCGATCTTTATTCATTGAGGCGTCTTATTGTATATTATGATATATGTGGTCTTCCCTACTAATATTATATTAATGCTTGATTGAGTCGCGGGTAATTCTCAGATATTCTGAGTGTCAAAATAAGTATCGATTCTTTCCATTATAAGATTTCCGGATCAGATGAAAGTGTCGGTATGTATCTTATCTTTAGCGAGGGTGTCAAAGAATTTTTTAGCAAATTCCTCGGCTTTTATGTTTTCATTTTGTTCCAGATACGTATTTGAGGCGAACATTCTTATCGTAAGGAGCTTTTGGGTTCTTATATTATTAAGTATGTCATCAAAAATGCTTCATACTCATTCTGAACTATCATATATGCTTATTTTTGGAAGATTAGCAGTTTCTAGTTTAGTCTTTTGGATTTCATCCATTATCCTCATCTTATTATTCTCTATATATTCAAGATTCTCGATTCTCTTATCCACGAATCTGGAGAAATCCGAAATATCCTTAACAAAAAATACCTGAATTCAATTTTTTGTAGCCTTTTTCACTAATCCTAGTTTTGTCATTGAAATGAGATTCCTATAAACCTTTGTCCGCTCAAGTCACAATTGCCTTGCAATTACTGACGCAGGCTGGCTTCCCAATCTGTAAAGATCTGTATATATCTCAGCCTGGATTTTTGTAAGTCAGAGTTTTTCAAAAAAAGAGTATTCCATAGTTAGGAGAGGAAAAGATTAAAAGAAGGAGAGAGGAAAAGATGAAAAGATTAAAAGAAGGAGAGGGAGAGGTGAAAAGTTTGTGAATAACTATAAGATTAACTCCAACCTTTTTATCTTTTCATCTTTTTATCTTTTTATCTCGTAATGCAATATGTTGTGCACATATATGCACAGTATTATTTTATTCATTTCAAGCGCAAAATCAAGTATATATTTACAAGTGTGCAAATTTATGTTTTACTTTATAAAATAAAAATTATAATCAAAACAACAAAAACTTGAACAAAAATAAAAATTATGGTAGTTTATTGACATATTTTTATTTTAATTTCTTATTAAGAAAGAAATGACTCAAGAACAGATTATTGAGACAAAAACCTGCAAAGCTTGCAGCAGCGTCTTCAATATAACCTCAAAAGATTTAGAATTTTATGATAAGGTGTCGCCTGTTTTTCAAAAGAGATGAGAACTGAGAGATGAGAACTGAGAGAAAAAAGATATTATTGATTTATGAGATTGAAGATTTAAATATCTCATTCCAACCCCAAATCTTTGTCCTGAGTGCAGGCAGCAGAGGCGTCTAGTATGGAGAAATGAGAGAAATCTATATAAAAATACCTGTGATGCAACATGAAAAAACATAATTTCCTGCTACTCTCCAGATAAGCCCTTTGTCATCTATGAGCCTCAAGAATGGTGGTCTGATAAATGGGATGCCATTAGTTATGCAAAAGACTTTGATTTCTCCAGAAGCTTTTTTGAGCAATTCAAAGAGCTTATTCTGGCAGTCCCAAAATTGAGCATTGTAAATAATATTCCAGAAAACTCAGATTATTGCAATCAGACAACATGACTTAAGAATTGCTATCTTTGCTATAATTCAGTTTTCTCTGAAGATTGCCTGTATTCAAAATGAATGTCAAAATGCAATAATGTTATAGATTGCCTTAAGATTTATGACAGTTCCGATTGCTATGAATGCATTGATAGCCACAATTGCTTTAAGTGCACATATCTAAGAGAATGCTCAAACTGCAATGATTGCCATCACTGCAAAGATTGCATTTGATGTAAGAATTGTTTCTGATGCGTGGGTCTTAGAAACGCGGAATTTGAGATATTTAATGAAAAGCACTCAAAAGAAGAATACGAGAAAAAAATTATCAGTTTGAATTCAGAAGCAAATAAGAAAATCTTAAAAGAAAATTTTGAAAATCTTATTTCAAAAATTCCTCATAAATTCACAACTATTATTAATTCAGAAAATTGTAGCTGAGATAACATTCATGATTCTGCTAATTCATCTTTTTGCTATGATTTGGTGGGATGAGAAAACCTCAAATATTGCTACGATTTAAGGGCTCCTACAAAAAACAGCATGGATGCATGCATAATATGAAATAATGTAGAGAATTGCTATGAAACAAGTGCGACTTGACTGAATGCAAGCCATTGCCTATTTACTGATAATTGCTGGGAAAATGTATCAAATATTTATTATTCTCAATTTTGCATCTATGGATCCAATAATTGTTTCTGATGCGTAGGCCTCAGATGAAAAACATATTGCATATTGAATAAAGAGTACACGCAAGAGGAATATGAGGACCTTGTCCCGAAGATCATAGAGCATATGAAAAACACGAAAGAATGGTGAGAATTCTTCCCAGCATCAGTATCCATGTTCTGATATAATGAAACAGTTGCGAATGAGTATTATCCGATTGAACGTAGAGACGCGATTAATCGCGTCTCTACTGATGGAAGAGCCATTTTCAATTGGTCAGATTATGAAAATCCAAAACCGGATGTGACAAAGATAATTCCAGCATCAAAGCTGCCTGCGAATTTATCAGACATCCCTGACGATATAATAAATTGGGCCATAGAGTGCGAAGTAACAAATAAGCCTTTCAGGATAATCAAGTCTGAGCTTGAATTCTATCGCAAGCATTCTCTTCCTGTACCGCATAAACATCCAGACGAAAGGCATATGGATAGGATGAGGCTGAGAAATCCCAGAAAACTTAACGACAGAAGCTGTGATAAATGCTGAATTTCAATAAAAACCACTTATTCGCCTGATAGGAAAGAGATAATATATTGCGAAGAGTGTTATAATAAGGAAGTTGCTTAGATATAGAATAAATATTAATAATCATAAAAACAAATATGTCAGATAAAATTATAGAGACAAAGAAGTGCACATGTTGATCGGAATTAAAAATTACTGAAATGGATTTTGATTTTTACATGAATATTTCACCGATTTTCAAGTGAGTCAGATATGATATTCCTTCCCCTACTCTTTGTCCAGAATGCAGGCTTCAGAGGAGATTGACATGGAGAAATGAAAGAAATCTATATAAAAGAAAGTGCGATGCTACAAATAAAAATGTAATTTCAATTTTTTCGCCCGATAAGCCATATAAAGTTTATTCTCAAGACGAATGGTGGTCAGATAAATGGAATCCGCTAGATTATGGAAGAGATTTCGATTTTAGTAAGACGTTTTTTGAGCAATACAATGAGTTATTGCTGAGTGTTCCAAAATTATGAATTTTAGTAAGCCGTAATGAGAACAGTGATTACACGAATTGAAGCGCGTATAATAAAAATTGTTATCTTATTTTTGCGAGTGATCACAACGAAGACTGTTATTATTCTGATAATATCTATCGTTCGAAAGATACTTTTGATTCATCCGATCTAACTGATAGCACCTTATGTTATGAATGCATGTGAGGCACCAAATGCAGTAATTGTAAATATCTGTATGATTGCCATGATTGTCATGATTTAGCATTTTGTTTTGATTGTAAGAATTGTCATGATTGTTTCTTGTCATCAAATCTGAGAAATAAAAATCACTATTTTAAAAACAAGGAATACTCTAAGGAGGAGTATTTTCAGAAACTTGAGGAATATAAATATAAAACAGTTTGAGAAATACTTGAAGAATTACATGAGATAGAAGATGCTTCTGTGCATCTATGCTTCCACGGCAACGGCAATGATGATTGTTTGGGAGATTATATTTCTAATTGTAAAAATTCATCTGATGTTTACTCTGCTAATAACCTTGAAAATTGTAAAAATATCATAAATTGAAATTGAGCAAAAGATTGTCAAGATTGCTATGTGGTAGTAGATAATTCAACTTTGGTCTATGAAAGCTTAAGCTCTATATGACTAAATAAGTGAGCATTTAATTTTTGATGTTTGGACTGAAGTTCCAATTGCTATTATTCCTATCTTTGTCTCAGTGCATCAAATTTATTTTGATGTGATTGACTTAAGAATCAATCTTATTGCATTCTCAATAAACAATATACCCGAGATGAATATGAAATGCTTGTGCCGAAAATAATCGAACATATGAAAAATAATTGAGAATGGTGAGAATTTTTTCCTTCCGCGATATCTCCATTCTGATATAATGAGACTTTGGCGATGGAATATTATCCAGTTGAACGTAGAGACGCATTGCAATATATATCTACAGATTGAAAATCTCTGTTTAAATGGTCAGATTATGAGACTCCATTCCCAAAAGCTGAAAAGATAATACCAGCCTCAAAGCTGCCTGGAAATATAAAAGATATCCCGGATGATATAATCAATTGGGCTATCGAATGTGAGATGACCTGAAAGCCTTTTAGGATAATCAAACAAGAACTGGATTTTTATCGTAAACAAAATTTACCCATACCAAGAAAGCATCCTGATGAAAGACACTTAAATAGGATGAAATTAAGAAATCCGAGAAAAACATATGATAGTAAATGTCATAAATGTGGCATAAATATCAAAACAAGCTATTCACCGCTTAGAAAAGAAATGATATATTGCGAAGAGTGTTATGATAAGGAGGTAATCTAATTATTTTTTAATTTTTAGGACTATGTCAACAAATTCAATTAATTCCGGCACCTGATTGCCAGATATCCATAAAGAAAACTCAGAATCTGCAGAAAATAATAATTTTTATAAGCAATTGCTTAGTTGTTGAAAATTGCTTTCAACAAATGCAAAAGATATTTTCGGTGAAGATTTTAATGAAGATAATATCTGTTCTTTCATCCGGAGAGAAGATTGATGCAAAGATTTTCTTATTATTGATAATTGAATGGTTTATCTATTGCCTTTTACTCAGACCAATGAAAAAGATAGGATAAATAAGCATCTCGAAATGCAAGGAGTCTTAGAGCAATATCGCACTAATTCAGCTGGAAAAAAATACATATCTGCAAATCAGCTGTATGAATATCTTATCGGGAATATAATAAATGATTATTGAAGGCTTGAAATGAAATCGATTTATAAAGATGAGAAAAAAGTCTATGAATTCATCTGAAATAATAAATCCAAGACTCTAGCTAATTATAAAAAAATTTGAGAATTATCCGGAATAAAAAATGATTACCCATTTGATAGATCGATATCAATGTGTGTTAATTGAATTGAATATACAAGCCAATTCCATCCTAATCAGAAATTTTATTATGACACTGTTGTGGATTTTGCATGAGAACCGATAACAGATACAAAAAATATCTGAAAATATTGCTCTAATAGCTGGGTTATGACTTTTGTGAATACGAACTGAGAAATACATATCGTAAAATATTCGCGTGAGAATGAAAAGGTGCTTCTGGATTGCTGATATAAAGAACAAAGCATGCATGTCCCATTTTCATCCTGAACAGAAGATTTTTTTGGATTCAATACATTTAATAGGATATCTAATCCTGAAGCATTTTAAGAGGCTTAATATTTTTTTAAATAATCAAATATGTCAGCAACAGTCATCGAAACGCAAGGTGAATTGTCTTGAAAAGACAAGAGAGAGTGCCCTGGGGTAAAAATTTGCAAATGCTGAGCAAATTTCGGTATAACTGATCTTGATCTGGAATTCTATGATAAGATCTCTCCGTCATTTCCAAGCCCGGGCTCCGAGCCCGGGCTAAAGAAATATCTTATACCGACACCGACGCTTTGCCCTGAATGCAGACTTCAGAGAAGACTTTCATTCAGAAACGAGAGACATCTTTATAAATGAAAATGTTCAGCAACATGAAAAAACATAATTTCAATGTATGCGCCAGATAGGCATCATAAGATATATAGCATTGAGGAATGGTGGTCAGACAGGTGGAATCCATTAGAATATTGAGCTCTTTTCAATTTCGGAGAAAGTTTTTTCATACAATGGCAAAGATTGTTTGAAGCTGTCCCAAAAGTTTGTGTATGATGAATGAGCAATGAAAACAGTGAGTACACCAATTTTGTCATGTTCTCAAAGGATTGTTATCTTATAGCCTCAGGCAGGAATAATGAAAGGTGCCTTTATTCCAGGAATGTCAGAGATTGCATAAATGCCGTGGATTGTCTGCAGGTAAATCAATCCGAAGATATCTATGAGGTTATAGCTTGTTCTGGATGCACGAACCTCACTCATTCATTTCATGTTTTCTGAAGCAGGGATTCTTCATATCTGTATTTTTGCGAATGATGCGACAATTGCTTCTGATGCGTAAACCTTACCAATAAAAGCTATCACATATTCAATAAGCCTTACCCTAAGGAAGATTATATTCTTGAATTGAAAAGACTTAAATCAATGGATCCCGAAGAATTGAAAAGCAAGATAAAGACCCATCTGCTATCAAAACCGAGAAGAGCCCTAAATAGCTTTTCCAATGAATGAACTGCAACATATGACTATATCAGGAATTCCAAAGAGATAAAGCAATCCTCATTTATTGCAGATTGTGAAAACATCTCATATTCATTTGAGCAGGAGAAATCACACGATTTGCAGGATTGCTGCATGGGATGATGAGGAAACCAGTTCGTCTATGAGTCAGTTGCAATCTGAATGAATGAATTCAATGATGCATTCTGCATAACGTTTACAAATTCTCAGTCGATCTACTATTGTGAGTCATGTTACAATTCTTCAAATCTATTCGGATGTGTCGGACTTAGGAATGCACAATATTGCATTCTGAATAAGCAATATTCAAAAGAGGAATACGAGATTCTTGTGCCAAAGATAATAGAACTGATGGAGTCTGATAAGCAATGGTGAGAATTCTTCCCGCCATCGATCTCTCCTTTCTGATACAACGAGACAATTGCCAATGAATATTTTCCTTTAGATAAAGCAGAAGCGACAAAAAATGAATTCAACTGGTCTGATTATGAAAATCCGAAACCTGAAGTATCAAAAATAATTCCCGCCTCGAAACTTCCTGCAAAAATATCCGAGATTCCGGATGATATAATAAATTGGGCCATTGAATGTAGCGAAACTGGCAAGCCATTCAGGATAATAAAGTCAGAATTGGAATTTTATAGGAAGCATGATTTGCCTCTGCCTCACAAGCATCCAGATATCAGGCATATTGACAGGATGCATCTCCGGAATCCAAGGGAACTTCACGATAGGAGATGTGAAAAATGTTCCATAGAGATCAAGACGACATATTCGCCAAATGCAAAAGAAATAGTGTACTGCAACGAATGCTACAATAAAGAGATCGTTTAACCATTTATATTCATAATATCTAATCCGGGATAGTTTAAACAGGATTAATTATTCTTTAAATAAAAAGATATGTCAGATAAAATTATTGAAATGAAAAAATGCAGTTGCTGAGTTGAATTCAGCATTACTGAAAACGATATGGATTTCCTTGATAAGATCTCTCCGTCATTTCCAAGCCCGGGCTTGAACGAGTCCGGGCTAAAGAAATATCTTATTCCGACTCCGACAATGTGTCCAGATTGCAGAAATCAAAGGCGCTTAGCCTGGAGGAATAGGAGAAATATGTACAGAAGAACTTGCGATGCGAGCGGTAAAAACATAATTTCCATGTTCTCTCCGGACAAGCCTTACAAGGTCTATCACGTAAAGGAATTCGAATGAGATAAATGGGATCCTAAGGATTACGCTATGGATTTTGATTTTACACGAACGTTTTTTGAACAATATGATGAACTTCTTAAATCAGTGCCCCTTCCTCATCTTGCAGTTATAGAATCCTCTCTTGAGAATGCAGATTATGTGAATGGTGCAAATCAGGTGAAGAATGCTTATCTATCGAATAATATTGTCGGTGTCGAAGATATTTATTATTCCGAAGACATTTATAGTTCAAAATGAATAATAGACTCACTATCCCTCAGGAACTCTGAAGAATGCTATGAATGCGTGAATTCAATCGGGATATTCAATTCAAGCTATCTTTATGAATGCGAGAATTGCTCAGGTTCAATAGGCTGCAGATACTGTAAATGATGCTCTAGCTGCATCTGATGCATTAATCTGACAAATAAGGAATATCACATATTCAACAAGAGCTTCTCAAAAGAAGAATATTTAGAAATCGCTTCCAAGCTGACAAAAGCAGAAATTGATAAATGATTTGAAGAATTAGCCAAAAAAATGCCATACAGATTCGCAAAAATAATCAATTCTGAAAATGCGATATGAGACAATATAGTAAATTCTAAAAATGTTCATAATTCTTACGATATTTATGATTCTGAAAATATAAAGAATTCGACATTTATTGTCTGAAATTCCAAGGATTGCCAAGATGTTACATTTTGGGGACAAGGGATTGAATTATGCTATGAGGATTCTGCTGTATGAATTAACTCTACAAGAGTGCTTTTTTCATCTGAAACATATGATAATATAAAAGATGTCTTCTATTGCTATTTCTGCTACCCGAATTGCTCCAACTTATTCTGATGCGTAAGCATGAAGAATTCATCTTATTGCATCCTTAATAAGCAATATGCAAAAGAAGAGTACGAAGACATAATGCCGAAGATAATCGAGCATATGAAAACAACTTGAGAATGGTGAGAATTCTTTCCTGCCTCTGTAAGCCCATTCGGATATAACGAAACGGTTGCCATGGAATATTATCCGATTGAACGTAGAGACGCGATTAATCGCGTCTCTACAGATGGCAAGACCATCTTCAATTGGTCCAATTATGAAAATCCAAAACCGGATGTGGCCAAAATTATTCCGGCTTCAAAACTTCCTGCTGATATTACACAAATTCCGGATGATATACTTAATTGGGCAATTGAATGCGAAGTCACTGGAAAGCCATTCAGAATAATAAAAAAAGAGTTGGATTTTTATAGGAAACATTGATTTGATATCCCAAGAAAACATCCTGATGAAAGGCATA
The DNA here is from genome assembly GCA_964618565.1 of uncultured Candidatus Peribacteria bacterium. GTDB lineage: Bacteria > Patescibacteriota > Gracilibacteria > BD1-5 > UBA2023 > STC-113. The sequence goes on from CAZUBA010000010.1 coordinate 27,283, forward strand.
GGACGAGGGTGGAACTTAAAAATCCAAGAAGATTATATAAAAGAGATTGCATGAATTGCTGAACTTCAATCAATACGACATACTCTCCAGAGAAATCTGAAATAATTTATTGTGAAGACTGCTATAACAAAGCAAGCATTTAATTATCAACAAAATGGAAAAGGTGATAGAGGCTAGAAAATGCAAAAATTGCTGAGCTGATTTTGCAATAAGCGACAAAGATTTTGAATTCTATGATAAGATTTCTCCTGTTTTTGGTTGAACAAAATACACCATCCCTGCACCTACTTTTTGTCCGGAATGCAGACAGCAGAGAAGGCTTGTTTTCAGAAATGAAAGATATCTTTACAGAAGGAATTCCGATGCTTCAGGCAAAAATATAATCTCAATGTATTCTCCTGATAAAGAATTCAAAGTATATGAACAATCTGAGTGGTGGTCAGACAGATGGAATCCATTGGACTATGGTCAGGATTTTGATTTCTCCAGAAGCTTCTTTGAGCAATTCGATGAGCTCTTGAAAGAAGTTCCAAGATTAGGTTTGATGCTTAAGGATAATGAGAATGTAGAATATTGAAATGATGTGGAAACTGCAAAAAATTGTTATCTTATATTCAACGCTTGGGATATAGAGGATTCATATTATTGCTCAGCAGTATGACAATGATCTTCTGATCTTATGGATTGCCTTTGGGCTGTGGGATCTAGTAATTGCTACAGCTGCATAAAAATAAAAAATGCCCACAACTGCCAATATTGCATGGATAGCAAGGATATATTTGATTGCGGACATTGCATCGATTGCATCTGATGTAAAAGTTGTTTCTGATGCGTTTGACTTCAAAATAAGCAATATTACATCTTCAATGAGAAATATTGAATCGATGAATATAAGATCAAAATGGGTGGGCTTAAGGATATGAAAAGAGATGAACTAGATAAGCTCATAAAATTAAAACAAGATCCTCTTCCAAGAAAATTTATCCATTCTGAAAGCTCTGAAAATGCGATCTGAGATTATTTCAATAATTCAAAAAACTGCATCAATTGTTATGATATGCTTGATTCAGAAGATTGCAAATATTGCTATGACTGAATAACAATCGATACTTATGATATCTTTAACTGCTGAACAGAATCATATCTTCTATATGAATCAGTAAGCTCATATTTTTCCAATAATACACGTTTTTCAAATTTTTGCCACAGTTCAAAAGAGTTATTTTATTCTGATTATTGCTATTATTCTTCAAATCTTTTCTGATGCGTCTGACTCAGAAATAAGCATTATTGTATTTTCAATAAGCAATATTCAAAAGAGGAGTACGAAAAACTGGTGCCGAAAATCATAGAGCATATGAAAAAGACAAAGGAATGGTGAGAATTCTTCCCGGCTTCTTTAAGCCCTTTTTGATATAATGAAACTGTGGCAAATTATTATTATCCGATTGAACGTAGAGACGCGATTAATCGCATCTCTACGGATGCCAAACCCATCTTCAATTGGTCAACATATGAAAATCCTAAACCTATAGTTTCAAAAATCATACCCTCTCATAAATTGCCCGAAAAAATAGAAGATGTTCCTGATGATGTTCTTAATTGGGCTATAGAATGTGAGGTAACATGAAAGCCATTCAGAATAATAAAACAAGAGCTAGAGTTTTATAGAAAATATAAACTTCCACTGCCAAGAAAGCATCCTGATCAGCGAAACCTTGAAATGACAAGAATGAGAAATCCGAGGATTTTATATGATAGATGCTGTGATAATCCAAAATGTGAAGAGATTCATAATGAACATCCTGATACGTTTAACTTGAATTCACTGATGAATTCAAAAACTTGAAAAAGATGATTGAAATTCAAGACAACATATTCTCCTGAATGATCTGAAATAATTTATTGTGAAGACTGCTATAATAAAGAAGTTGTTTAATAATTTAAATTTTATTTTATGGAAAAGGTCATTGAAACCAAAACATGCAAATGTTGAATTCATTTTGATATAACTGAGAAAGACTTGGAGTTCTATGATAAGATATCGCCTATTTTCCCGAGCCCGGGCTCGGAGCCCGGGCTAAAGAAATACTCGATACCATCGCCCACTCTTTGCCCGAATTGCAGGCAACAAAGAAGATTATCGTTCAGAAATGAGCGCTGTATGTATAAAAGAAAATGTGATGCGACAGGAAAATCTATAATTTCTGTTTACTCGCCTGATAAGCCATTCACTATTTATGAGCAATCAGAATGGTGGTCAGACAGATGGGATCCTCTGGAATATTGAAGAGAATTCGATTTCTCAAAAACATTTTTTGAGCAATTTGCAGATCTCCAGAAAGTTGTCCCCAGAATGTCGATGCTGCTTGTAAATGTTGAGAATTCAGAATACAATAGCTATGCGAGCAATCTTAAGAATTGCTATTTTGTTTTTGATTCTACTGAAAATGAGAATGTTTTTTATTCTCACAATTCCAGTCAATGCAAAAATTGCTGCGATGTAAGCATTTCAGATAATCTTGAAAATTGCTATGAATGCACAAATTGTCTGAATAGCTATAAGTTATTCCAATCAAAGAATACAAAAAATTCTAATAATTCTTACTACCTTTCCGATTGTGATTGATGTGAAAATTGCTTTTGATGTAAGAATCTTAAAAATAAGAAATATCATTATCTTAATAAAGAGAAAACAAAAGAGGAATATGATAAACTCATGAAGCTGGCTTTTGGAGATTTGGAATCTTTTAAGCTTGAGTATTCACGTTTGCTAGGCAATTCCATTAATCGATGAACTTACAATTCATTTTGCGAAAATGTTACAGGTGATTTTTTAAAAAACTGCAAGGATACTTATTATGGTTTTGACTCAATAGAATCAGAATGAAGCAAATTCATCAGCAATTGCACAAAAATCAATAACAGCTACGATTATGAATCTTGAGCTGGCCCGTCTAATCTATGTCTTGAACTTAATTGAACAATGTCTTGCAACAGAACTGCTTTTTGAATAATCACATGGGTTGATGATTCTTTTTATTGTGACCATTGTACCAGTTGAAGCTATCTTTTCTGATGTATCGGTCTTCGTAATGCAAAATATTGCATCTTGAATAAGCAATATACTAAAGCGGAATATGAAAATCTCGTCCCGAAAATCATAGAGCATATGAAAAAGACAAAGGAATGGTGAGAATTCTTTCCTGCATCGATAAGCCCTTTCTGATACAATGAGACCATTGCGATGGAACATTATCCGATTGAACGTAGAGACGTTGTGCACAACGTCTCTACAGATGCCGAACCCATCTTCAAATGGTCAGATTATGAGAATCCAAAGCCAGATGTCACAAAAATTATTCCAGCTTCAAAACTGCCTAAAGATATAGCTGATGTACCAGATGATATATTGAATTGGGCGATAGAATGCGAAGTCACCGGAAAGCCATTTAGGATTGTGAAATACGAACTGGATTTTTATAGGGAACTTTCTCTGGGCATTCCAAAAAGACATCCCAATCAGAGACACATGGATCGGATAAATATCCGCAATCCAAAAAGATTATATGATAGGAAGTGTGACTCATGTAAAACAGATATGGTGACGACCTATTGACCAGAAAGGCAAGAAACGGTATACTGTGAGAATTGCTACAACAAAAAAGTAATATAAATCTTTAATTAATATTTATGGAAAAGATCATTGAAACCAAAACATGCGAATGTTGAATCAAATTTGATATCACTCAGAAGGATATGGAATTCTATGATAAAATATCACCTATTTTCCCGAGCCCGGGCTCGGCCGGGCTCGGGCTCAAATATTTGGTACCACCGCCACAATTATGTCCTGATTGCAGACAGCAGAAGAGGTTGGCTTTCAGGAATGAGAGATTCCTGTATAAGAGAACTTGTGATGCTACTGGCAAGAATATGGTTTCGATATATTCCCCAGACAAGCCTTATACGATATATTCACAGGATGAATGGTGGTCTGATAGATGGAATCCTTTGGATTATGGTCAGGATTTTGATTTCTCTCGACCTTTTTTTGAGCAATTCGATGAGCTATACCATAAGGTTCCGATAGTGTCGCTCATTACAGATTTCACTAAAGACGAGAATTCAGCTTATACGAATTTTGCATGATCAAATAAGAATTGTTATCTGATTTTTGATTCTGATTTCAATGAGGACTGCATGAATCTGACTTCATCGACAAAAAATAAAAATTGTATTGATTGCCATTCCACTCATAATTCTCAAATATGCTATCAAGCCGTATGAGTAGAAAATTGCTATAAATCTTTCTATATAAATAATTCCAAAGATTGCAGCGAGTGCTATGAATGCGATAGCTGCGTTTGATGCAAAAATTGCTTCTGATGCGTTAATCTGAGAAACAAAGAATATCACATATTCAACAAAAGCTTCTCAAAAGAAGATTATAAGTTGGAAATTTCAAAAATATTATCCGAAAGGAAAATTGATTTTAATGTTTCTCTTGATTATCCGAAAAAATCTATGATTTCACTAAATTCAGAAAATGTCAGCTGAAATTACATCTATGATTCGAAAAATATTGAAAATTCTTATGAAATATATAATTCCGAAAACTGCAAGTATTGCTTTGGGATGCATGATTTGAACAATTCCTATGATGTTGCCGGATTCTGAATCGGCTGACTGGATAAAATCTATTATTCTCATGTAATAGGCGTTTGAGGATCTGATATATTATTTTCTAATATTGTCGTTGGAGACTGCAGGAATGTTTTATACTCAAACAATATATATAATAATTCATCGAATATCTTCTGATGCATAAGCCTGATCTCAAAAGAGTATTGCATCCTGAATAAGCAATACTCAAAAGAGGAATACGAGATTCTTGTGCCGAAGATAATCGAACACATGAAAACAACTTGAGAATGGTGAGAATTCTTCCCATCCTCTATTAGTCCTTTTGGCTATAATGAAACCGTTGCGATGGAATATTATCCTATTGAACGTAGAGACGCGATTAATCGCGTCTCTACAGATGGCAAACCCATCTTCAATTGGTCAACTTATGAAAATCCCCTTCCCCAAGTATCAAAGAGTATCCCTGCAAAAAAACTTCCTCAAAATATATCTGATATCCCTGATGACATACTCAACTGGGCAATTGAATGTGAAAAAACGAATAAGCCATTCAGGATCGTTAAGCAAGAATTGGATTTCTATAGGATGAACAATCTTCCTATCCCTACAAAGCATCCTGATGAAAGGCATTCCGATAGAATGAAACTGAGGAACCCCAGAGTACTTCATGATAGGAATTGCGATAACTGCGGAGCAGCGATGAAGACGACCTATTCAGCAGAAAGGAAAGAGAAGATATATTGTGAAGGATGTTATGAAAGGGTGGTAGAGTAAAGACAGGGCATTGTCTTCTTATCAGTAAAGACAAGGGATTGCCTTGTCTCAATGCATAAATCATTAAAAAAACAATCTATGGAAAATATAGTCGAAAGAAAAAAATGCTCATGCTGATGCGAATTCAATATTGCTGATTGGGATATGGAATTAATCGGAAAAATTTCACCGAGCTTCAATTGAATAAAATATCTTATCCCCACCCCGACATTATGTCCTGCCTGCAGAGAGCAAAGAAGGCTTGCATGGAGGAATGAGAGAAATATCTATAGGACAACCTCTCATGCGACCTGAAAGAATATCCTATCGATTTATTCCCCGGATAAGCCTTTTAAAGTGTTCGAGAAGGCTGAATATCTTAGCGATAGATGGAACGCTCTTGATTATTGAAGAGAATATGATTTCTCAAGATCGTTTTTTGAGCAATTCGATGAGCTGCTAAAAGATGTGCCAAAAATGGCTCTGACTCAAGAGAATTCAGAAAATAGCGACTACACGAATAGAACATGGAATGTCAAAGATTGTTATCTGTCTTTTATAACATGAGAATCTGTAAACAGCCATTATATATATTGGTCGATGTTCACAGATGATTCCTTAGATTGTGGCTATATCATGAATTCTCAGCTATGCTATGAATGTTTGGATGCTCAAAAATGCCATAATCTTCAGTTCTCACAAAATTGCAAAAATTGCTCTAATTCAAAATTCCTTTTGGATTGCGATTCTTGCGATAATTGTTTTGGTTGTGTATGATTAAGAAATAAGAGTTTCTGCCTTTATAATGAAGAGTTATCAAAAGAAAGATATCAAGAAGAAATCGCTAAAATTAAAATTACTCATGCTACAATACCGAATATCAAAACCCAATTAAAAGAAGTATGAGCAAATATGCCTGTAAACTTCTATATCTGAACAGGCAATGATAATGTGAGTTGAAATTATATAAACAATTCCAAAAATTGCATACATTGTTTTGATGCCTGATGAGAGTCTGGCATGGAAGATTGCAAGTACTGTACTGATGGTGGCTTTGGTATGTCCAATTGCATGGACTCCACACACTGAGCAATAAATTATACTTATGCGTATGATTGTCTAGGTTCAATGGATTGAACCGTCACAATGGCAAACATAGATTGCTGGTGAGGAACTAATTTCTCTTATTATTGTTCTTATTGCAGCTGAATAAATAATTGTTTCGGGTGCACAGGAATCAGAAATGCACAATTTTGCATTCTTAATAAACAATATTCACAAGAAGAATATGAAGCTATTGTCCCGAAGATCATTGAGAATATGATAAGAGGATCTGAATGGTGAGAATTCTTCCCTATGAACATAAGCCCTTTCGGGTATAATGAAACAGTTGCGATGGAATATTATCCTATTGAGCGTAGAGACGCGATTAATCGCGTCTCTACAGATGGCAAGGCCACCTTCAATTGGTCAACTTATGAAAATCCGCGTCCAGAAGTATCCAAGATAATTCCAGCCGCCAAATTGCCTGCTGATATCGAAGAAATCCCCGATGACATACTCAACTGGGCAATTGATTGCGAAGTCACAGGAAAGCCTTTTAGGATAATCAAGCAAGAGCTTGAATTCTACAGAAAACACTCGCTTCCCATTCCCAAAAGACACCCTGATCAAAGGCATTTGGATAGGATATCTCTCCGGAATCCAAGAATCCTCTATGATAGGAAATGTGACAGTTGTGAAATTGACATAAGAACAACTTACCCGCCAGATTGACATGAAATTGTGTATTGTGGAAAGTGCTATAATGAGCAACTCTAATAGTTGTCATAAATCAATGACAAATATTTATGGCTTATCAAAGAGGAAAACTAGGATAAATCATTCTCTGAGCCAAATCCATAATTGTTACTTTTGCATAAAAGGTTATATTGGGTCGTATAACAATATTCTATAATAAAAAATATATGTCAGAACAAATCATTGAAACAAAAAAATGCGCGTGTGGAGCAGAATATGATATAACTGATAAGGATATTGAATTCTTAGACAAGCTTTCACCTAATATTGCCTGACAAAAATATCCCTTGCCCATACCAGCTGATTGCCCTGAGTGCAGAAAATTCAATAGATTGGCATGGAGAAATGAAAAGAAGATATATAAACGCAAGTGCGATTTGAGCTGAAAGGATATAATTGCAATTTTCCCTCCCACATCCCCTTTTAAGATATATGAAGATAAGGTTTGGGAGTCATGAGTTTGGGACGGGAAAGATTACGGTAAGGATTTTGATTTCACAAGGCCATTTTTTGAACAATGGAGCGAACTTCTGTTATCCGTGCCCCTGCCATCTAGAGGTGTAAGATTTACTGAAAATTCTGAATATTGCAATGCATCAACTTCAATCAAAAATTGCTATCTATCTTTCAGCATCAACACCTCGGAAAACTTATTATATTGCGTAGACGCAGTGAGATGCAATTCCTGCACCGATAGCTTCTGAATAGTCGACTGTGAAAATTGTTATGAATGCATACTTGCTTCAGGATGTTATAATTGCGAACATTGCTATGACATCAGGGATTGCAAGGACTCCAGATTCCTATTAAGTTGTGAAAATTGTCAGGATTGCTATGGATGTTTTGATCTCAAGGATAAGAAATACTGTATCTACAATGTAGAGTATCCTGAGGAGATATATAAAGAAAAGATTCTTGAATTTATGAGATTATCATTTCAGGAAAGAAAAGATGGGTTTGAAGAATTCTATAAATGAGGATATATAAAAAAACCTCTGAAAAATATATGATCAGAAAACGTAACTGATTCTGAACAGATAATAAATAGTGAAAACATCAGCCACTGCAAGCATGTCCTATGAGGCCAAAATCTCAGATATTGCCAGAAAATGCAAGTTCCAACCGTAAGCCTAGCAATGGATTATACATGATTCTGAAACAATTGCGAAAAGATATATTATTCTCAGCAAATCTGAAACAATGCCTCAAATATATATTTTTCAGTCGGCACATTCAATGACGTTTCAAATATATATTATTCTGCTCATTGCCGCAACTGAGTGCATGACTGCTTTGGATGTGTGAGCCTTATCCATGCAGAATCATATTGCATATTGAATAAGCAATATACCCGTGAGGAATATCATGAGCTTGTCCCTAAAATCATAGAACACATGAAGGCAACGGGTGAATGGTGAGAGTTTTTCCCCGCTAACATAAGCACATATTGATATGATGATTCTGTGTGTCAGATCTTGAAGCCATTGACAGAAAAACAGGCTCTGGAAAAAGGCTTCAGCTGGTCTGGATATGAGGCACCTTTCGCAAAAGTGGACAAGATGATCCCTGCATCAAAATTGCCTGAGCATATTTCTGATATCCCGGATGACATCCTTAACTGGGCGATCGAGTGCGATATCACATCTAAGCCATTCAGGATTGTAAAACAGGAATTGGATTTTTATAGGAAACATTCTCTGCCAATTCCTAAGCTACATCCTGATCAAAGATATTCTGAAAGATTGAAATGGTATATAAATTATTAGTATTATTTAACAATATTTTATGGAAAAAATAATTAAGGTGAATTCCGGAGGAAGAGAGTATCCCCTGAGGGAAGAAATCAGGAAATGCTCATGTTGAACGGAATTTAACATAACAGATAAGGATCTGGAATTTCTAGATATGGTATCCCCTGTCTACAAGGGAATCAAATATACGATTCCCGCTCCTACTTTATGTCCTAAATGTCGTCACCAGAGAAGACTTGCATGGAGAAATGAAAGAAAACTCTATAAAAGGACTTGTGATACAACATGAAAAAATATAATTTCTGTATTTTCTCCAGACAAACCTTATCCAGTCTATAGTTCAGATGAATGGTGGTCCGATAGATGGAATCCCCTTGATTATGGTCCCGCAGACGGGATTGATTTCAGTCGTCCGTTTTTTGAACAAATGAATGAGCTTATAAATATTGTCCCAAAACTTGCTATAGTGAATTTTAATAGCGAAAACAGTGATTATACAAATATCTCAGCTGATAATAAAGATTGCTATCTTATAGTTGAGAGTTCAAACAATGAAAATTCTTTCTACTCATACTGGCTGCAATTATCAAAAGACACTATAGACTCAGCATACGTGAATAATTCCGCTTTATGCTATGAATGTACTAGCATTGATAATTCATATAACCTGAAATATTGTCACAGATGTATGGATTGCAAGGATTCATATTTCTTAAATGATTCAGAATGATGCAGCTATTGTTTCGCATGCCAGGACCTACAATGAAAGAAGTTCCATATTTTCAATAAAGAAGTTACGGAGGCAGAATATATTGCCTTTGTAGATAAATTCCAGAACTGAACAAAAGAACAAAAAGAGGATATCGCAATAAAGACTGCGTTCTTTTTTGAAAGCAAATGACCTAGAGAACCAAGAATAAAAATGAGTGAAAACTGTAGCTGAGATTATATCATCGGCTCTAAAGACTGTATAGACGTAATAGATGCCAATGATGCGGAAAACTGCAGACACTCGACAGATGTATGGAGAAATGCTCGCGATGTGATGGATGGTAACACATGTGGAAGGAATGCTGCGAAATGTTATGAGGTGACTAATTGCGCCGTAGATGTGCAGAATATGCTATTTTGTGCGATGAATTGGATAAATCAAACTGATAGTACATATTGTTTTTATTGTGCCAATTCCAGCAATCTATTCTGATGTGTAGGCTTACATTCACCGCATTCTTATTGCATACTAAATAAACAGTACACTAAAGAAGAATATGAGGACCTTGTCCCGAAGATCATAGAGCATATGAAAAAGACTTGAGAATGGTGAGAATTTTTTCCGGCCTCTATTAGTCCTTTTGGCTATAATGAAACCGTTGCGATGGAATATTATCCTATTGAACGCAGAGACGCGATTAATCGCGTCTCTACAGATGGCAGAACCATCTTCAATTGGTCAGATTATGAAAACCCAAAGCCTGATGTATCCAAGATAATCCCAGCTTCAAAACTACCCGAAAACATCAAAGATATTCCAGAAGATATCCTAAATTGGGCCATAGAATGCGATAGGACAAAAAGGCCATACAGAATAATAAAAGCTGAACTTGATTTTTATAGGAGACAATCTCTGCCGATACCTAAGCTACACCCGGATGAAAGGCATATCGATAGGATGAAGCTTAGAAATCCAAAAAAATTATAAAATTCACCAAGATGATGATATCTTTGTGATCAAGAGCTAAAAGCGGCTTATTCTCCAGAGGTAAGTGAGATCGTATATTGTGAGGAACGTTATGAGAAGGAATTAAATTAGATGAGATTGTAAAAAATGGGCAAAAAATAAGTTGGTAAAACCAACTTATTTTGTTTTTTCGATGAATTATGATAATATGGAAAAGATGGAATTAATTTAATTTGGATATGATTGAGTCAATATTATTACAAATATGATTAAACGAAAATGAAGTCAAGATATATTTGGCGTCATTAGAGCTTTGAAATACTCATGCAGGCAGGATAATAAAGCATACCTGACTGGCAAGAGCGACGGTTTATGATGGGCTTGAAAGACTTGTGAAAAAATGACTTATCAGCAAATATGCCAAAAGCGGCTCAACAATATTCTCACCTGAAGAACCTGAGAAGTTAGAATACATGATTGATGGGCAATATAAGAAAATCAAAAAGATCAAAGATAATATGGACAGTGTTCTACCGCATCTGAAGAAACTCAAAAATCCTTTCATATGAATGCCAAAGGTCAGGATGTATGAGTGAAAGGAATGAATAAAATCCGTGTTTGACGACTCTCTGACTGCAAAAGAAGTAGTCTACACATATGTAAATGTCTATGATATGGAGCTGTACATCAATCAGGAAATGCACTCAGAATACATCAAGAAAAGAAAAGAACTCAAAATAAGCAAAAAATGACTTCTTATAGATACGCCATTCGCAAGGAAACATTATGAGAATTATGATAAATCAGTTTCTGAGGCAAGATTCTTAAAAAAAGAGATAATGCCGTTTCATATAGAAATGAATATCTATGACTCCAAAATAAGCTACGTGACATACAGGGACAAGAATCCGATATGAGTGATAATAGAAGATGAGGATATATACAAAATCCACAGAAGCACATTTGAGCTCTTATGGCAACAATCAGAAATAATCAAATAAAAAATAAAACAGATAAAAAAATAAAAACAGATAATGAACACAACGCCAAGTATCAGACATAAAGCAAGCACTATAGCAAAAGATCGGATAAGTGATGTCAAGGAAACGATTTCAATCACTAAATCATTATTCTGATCTCTTATCAGCTGATGAGTAAAAGAGGTCAAAAATTCACTTACAGCAGAAAAACCACACGAACTCACTAAGAATTGAGGACTTTTCAATGTGGATATTTATGCAAAGCATAATATAGAGCAGTGTCTTGCCGTAATCGCAATCTGATGAGAGGAAAAAGAAAAACCCATATATCCTTCCCATACCATTGCTCAGATGGCATTATGGACCATTAGAAAACAAGCTAAATTTGATCTATATCTTACTATTTCACTCAATTTATCACCTTGACTCATATTTAATGAAATAGATAAAGATGCCTATTATTCGGAAAGAGAGCAAAGAGACAAAATTATAAAAGATATGGTTTGAATGGGGGCGACTAAAGATGAATTAAGCAAAGTAAAATTTGAATTAAGTTCTCAGAATCATCCTTATTTAGATCTAGTCAATTCTATAAAAACAGATAGACTAGATGAATATCCTATTTATAAAAAATTAAAAATTGCGTATTTATCGTGAGGTGAATTTGAAAAAGATATCTTGAGATGCGTACCGAAAAAAGTTAAAAGCACCAAAGATGATGATCTTACTTATAATTATGCGCTTATTGAGATTAACCAGATAATTGAGGACTACAGAAAATGATTATCCATAAAGATATGATTTAAAAGAGAAAAACTATATGACCAAATATTCATAAACATACTAAATGGTAAATACGGAGAACTTCTCTGGCTTACGGATGTACTCAACCCAGAATATGATTGAAAAAGGAAAAAATGAAATGAAATGTTCGGTTCCATACACTGGGATGAAAGAGCTGACGAGAACAGTAAGAAACTCAAATTAAAACATGTTACGAAGACACGATTGAAGCAGATTCTATATTCTGTGCCTTTTCTGGTCGCACTTGCAGTTTGATGATGAAAAATGCACAGGATGCACCAAGAATCTGTAGAATATCAAAAATTATTCAAGGTTGTAGCACCCGACTTAAAAGGGAAAGATTTAACAATCAGATATGATTCGCTTTTTAGAACGGAGTTAAAAGATGACTCAGAAAAAATGAAAAGAGTTGATAATGTCATCAAAGCAATAAAAGAGGATTTCTCATATAGGTATTGAATCAATGATAATAAATCCAAAGAATTCTTATCAAAGTTATTGCTATATGAAATTGTAAAATTTGAAATGGATCATGAAATTGTGTTAAGTGGTAATAATTACTCATATTCTATAATGTATTTTGTAGATAACTTTGTTGAAAAATACAATACACTTCTAGCTATGAATGATATAAATACTGTGCCATATAAAAGCTTTGTAAAATATGAACAGGAATTTATTAATACGCTAAATTGTGAATGAGACTGAAATGCAAAAGAGATTTCAAAACTGGTATGAGCACCTATTAATGATGCTATGACCAACAAAACCTCACAATACACTAGGATATGAAAATATATGCAAAAACGCGTTTCCACATGAGCGGAAGAGTTGATTTTAGCACCTGATAGAAATAATGTACACTGAAGCCCTGCCTCAGACATTAATGGAAAACCTCTGATGACATATATTTATAAAATTGAACGAGACTACACGACAGCAGAAAATTATACCGCAAAATTAGCAAAAGAAGAAATATATGATTATTTTTTTCAAACCAGAAAGCAGATTAAGGATATACTGGATGCTGTCTGAGAAATCTATTATGAATGACACATACCTGAACAAAATTGAGATTTTAAATTAGAATACATTCAAAAAGCCATAACAAAGGAATATGCAAATAATGAGAAAAATATATCCAAAACAATAGAAGAAAAATGAATGTCTTACTATGTTACGCATAATCTTAAACCCGCTCTTGAAAAAGCTCTTAAAGAGAAATCCCTCTCTTTACCTACCTCATTTGAGATGTTGAGAAAAAATATGGCTGCCATTATTAATACAAAAAACTATAGCTGAGATGTTAAAATGTTTTATTATTGAAATTATAAAGGTACTACTATTTCATATAAAACTAAGAATAAAGGCAAAGTAATTTTATGAATAGAAAAAATTGATTGAGTGGATTATATATTCTATTCCCCTTATGCAGACAAGGAATTCTCATTTTATCTTAATGATTTTGACTCACTTAAATTGGCAGATGAGATACTTAAAACTTTAGATGAAACTAAATAATATTTTTAAACAGGATGATTAACTCACAAACAGATATATATACAAGATTAGCTAAAAAAGACGACTTACCATGAATAATCAACCTTCAAAGGAAAAATCTTGATTCAGCTATTTCTGCTCACGTTAAAGAAAGTCAGGGGTTTGTAAGCATTGAGACTGGAATAGAGTTATTGGAAGAAATGATAGATAAAATAGGTATCACTGTGGCTATATCAGACAAAAAAGTAATCGGGTATCTGTTCGCGATTACTGAACCCATAGCCAAAAAAACTCCAATCATAGATAAATTCGTGGAGAATATCGATAAATATGAATACGGATGAAAAAAAATAAGTTCTTTCAGGTACTGTATACTCTGACAAATATGCATTGAGGAAAAATTCAGATGAACAGGAGTATTTAATGAACTTTACAAACATTACTTCGGTGAGCTGAAAGACGCATATGATATCGCAGTGTGATGAGTTTGCTCTGATAATAACCGGTCATTGCACGTTCATAAAAATAAGCTATGAATGGAAGTTATCTCTGAATTTAAAGAGTGAGGAAAAGATTGGCACATTGTGGTATTGGATTTCAAAAAAAATTACACATTTTAATCAGAGTTTGTCAACAAATATTATATTAATCGTCGGAAGGATACGACATATTATTTGCCCTTATTTAAGGGCATTTTTTAGTTATATGTTAGAATATGTTTTACAAGATTAGAATTAGTTTTAATATCGTTGTCAAGAAGGCGAAATATATCGCATTTCTGTCAAAATATTTATTTTATAATTTTATTCATATGAAAACTAAATTTTATCTGCTATTTATCCCAGTTATCGCTTTAGTATTAGTGTCATGCGGACAAAACATAAAAAGTAGTGTCATGCAATCTAATGATACAAAAGAAAATATCAAGATCGGTATGTCATTGCCTTTGACTTGAGATGCTGCCAGTTATTGACTGAATGTTTTAGCATGAGCAGAGCTAGCGGTAAAAGAAGCAAATGACAACGGTTGAATAAACTGAAGGAAAATTGAGCTCGTTGTTGAGGATGACAAATGTTGACCAAAAGACGGAGTATCCGCTGTTAATAAACTTATCAATGTTAATAATGTGGATGTTCTGGCTGGTCCTGTCTGCTCTGCTGTTGCATGACCTGCACTATCTATTCCGCAAAAGAAATGAATTCCTACTATTATTCTAGGTTCTGCCCCAGATTTACTTAAGGCTGGAGATTATATCTATAGGACTTATCCTTCGGATTCTTTCCAAGGAAAATTTGCTGCGGATTTGATATATAACAATTTCTGAAAGAAAAAAATTGCTGTCATATATGTGAAAAATGATTGGGGGCAAGGAATCAAACAAGTATTCGTAGACAAATATAAATCAAATGGATGAGAAATCGTATATGAAGACTGAGTACTGCAAGATACAAAAGATTTAAGGACAATGATGTCAAAGGTAAAAGAATCTTGAGCAGAAGCACTTTACTTCGTTGTCTATCCGGGGACTGGAGTTGCCTGAATCAAACAAGCTCATGATTTATGACTCAATATACCGATAATAGGTTGAGACGCATTCATAGGTGATGAGGTTGTGAAAAGTTGAGTTGCTGATGGCATTATCCTTACTGTATGACACATGAATAATCCAGATGAATTCAAGGCTAAAATCAATAAATTACCTTGAAAGGAAAAAATGGATGTAAATGTTCTAGCTCCATTCTGATATGATATAATCAATGTATTCGTTGGTGCACTAAAAGAAGCCGGTTCAACAGATTGAAATGCGGTGAGAGAAGCTCTAAAGAAAACAAATATTGATTGAGTGGCTACACCTAAAATCGAATTCACTAGTGACAGAGAATTAAAAGAAGTGAACTTTGATATAAAAATCATAAAAGACAAACAAGCTATAGATTATAAATAATCATTTAAATACAATGTTTACCCAAGTAGTCATAAATAGCATAATCACTTCATCGATATATATGCTCGTGGCGCTATGATTCTACATGACATATTCCGTTTCCAAGTTCTTTAATATAGCCCATTGAGCCTTATTGATGATTTGATGATATGCTTTTTATCATATCACAAAATCTCTTGGATTGAATCCGTATTTTTGAGTTATAGCATCAATGTTGCTGACATGACTTTTGGGTTACTCATTTGAAAAATTTGTGTTCTCAAAAATCAGACTTAACAGATCTTCTAACCTGACTGCCATAATAGCCTCTCTATGAATCCTTTCGATGACAGAAGCACTGATAGTCATGAAATTCTGAAGTCAATTTGAGCTACTCCCGCAGGATATAATCCGGCAAGAAAATTTTAATATATTCTGATGAGTTATGACATTGACTCAAATCATAATCTTAATCACATGAACTGTAATCGGGATTGCACTTTACTATATCTTAAAAAAGACAACTTACGGAAAGGCTCTCAGGGCGATAAACGATAGTGAAGAGATGGCAAAGATAATCTGAATAAACACAAAAAAAATCATAGGATATACCTTTTTTTTGGGATCATCAATAGCTTGATTGGCTTGAATACTTATTTGACTCGATACATGAATAGAACCGAAAATGTGAATGTGATACCTTTTAAAATGAATAATCGCATGCATAATATGAGGAATGTGAAACATCTATTGAGCCATTGTATGATCTTTTTTCCTATGATTCATAGAAAACTTCTGAATCTGGCAATTCTCATGAGAATGGCGAGACGCGATATCCTTTGGTGTTTTGATAATTTTCCTTCTTTTAAAGCCTAAAGGCATAATAAAAAACTAATTTTTTGATTATGGACTATTTTGTACACATAGCAATATTCATTTGAATCTACACCATTTTGAGTCTGGGCTTGAATCTTGTTATCTGATATGCATGACTATTAAATGTGACCCAAGCTGCATTCTATGGGATTTGAGCTTATATAACTGCGATACTTACTTCAAGATATCAAATGAATTTCTTTGTGGCAATGCTTGTCGGGGTTTTGGTCTGCTCTGTTTTGAGTTATCTCATATGAATAGTCTTAAGTAAGTTTTCTTGAGATTTTTATGCCCTAGGCTCTATCTGATTCAATTTCATAGTATTCTCAATTCTATTGAATCTGGAATCTATTACAAACGGATCACTTGGAATAAGGTGAATCTCAAAACCGCAATTATTCTTCATCGATTTCTCTCCAAACTCATATTTCTTAATACTAGTGATAGCAATTACAGCACTTCTTTATCTGTTCAGCAAGTATATCGTTAATTCATCATACTGAAGAGTCCTTAAATCAATAAGAGAGGATGAGGAAGCGATTCGTGCATTCTGATATGATACGTTATATTTCAAGCTCTCCATATTCATCATCTGAGCATGATTCGCATCGATTGCAGGCTCGCTTTTTGCTTCATATATGACTTTTATCGATCCGACAAGCTTTACGATTCACGAGTCTATATTTATGTTAACGATAGTTATTCTGGGGTGACTTGCGAATCTCAAATGATCTGTCCTGTGAGCCGTAATTCTTATAATTCTTCCTGAGGTATTAAGATTCATTTGAATGCCTGAAGAGATTGCAGCTCAATCAAGGCAGCTAATGTATGGTTTAGTATTGGTTCTGCTTATGCTTTATAGACCGCAATGACTTATTTGAGAATATAAACTGTAATTCTTGTCAATTTCAATTTTGTTCTCAAATATATTTCTTTACCCTCCATAACTTCAGCTTCTCGTGAGAAATCAATCATAAATATTTATTTTAAAATATATTCTGCTATGAATGCAATAGAAACATTCAACTTAACAAAAAGATTCAACGGTATCAAATGACTTGATGGGCTTTCGGTATGCATAGAGTCTGGAAAGATAACAAGCATAATATGACCTAATTGATCAGGTAAATCAACCTTAGTAAATGTTCTAACTTGAATTACAGATATCACAAGCTGACATGTGATATTGGATAAAAACAAAACATTAGTGAAAATAAAATCAGTTGAAAATCTTCAACATTCCATTACACGCACATTTCAGGAATCAAGATTATTTAATCAGATGACAGTGCTGGATAATCTGATAGTGACACTGACAAAGAGAAATTTTCTTAAAAGCTTTTTTGAGAATCCCAACAAAAAATATTCAAAGAAAGCAGAGGAAATACTGTTGAGAGTTAATTTATTTGAGAAAAAAGATGAACTTGCAAATAATCTTTCTTACTGACAAAGGAAACTTCTAGAGATAGCGAGGATAATCAGTATGGACACAAAAATCATATTCTTAGATGAGCCTTTTGCCTGACTGTTCCCAGAAATCATAAAAATAATAGTTTCTATAATAAAGAAACTGAAAGAAGAGTGAAAAACAATAGTCCTAATTGAGCATAATATGGATCTCATACGGCAATTATCCGACAAGGTAATAGTGCTAGACGGCGGTAAATTATTGGCAGAATGACTACCCTGAGAGGTACTGAGCAGAAAGGATGTGATGGAAGCATATCTGGGAGAGTAGGAGAGAAAAAAAGAGTTAAAGATTGAAAGATTGAAAGATTGAAAGATAGAAAGATTGAAAGATAGAAAGAGTTAAAGAGTTAAAGAGTTAAAGAGTTAAAGAGTTAAAGAAAAATACATAAACCAATACATCTCTTCATCTTTACATCTCTTCATCTCTTCATCTTTACATCTCTTCATCTCCCCATCTTCTCTTCATCTCTAAATCTCTAAATCTCTAAATCTCTAAATCTTTCCATCTTCTCTTCATGTTTCCATCTCTAAATCTTTCCATCTCTTCATCTCTAAATCTTTACAAACTTTAACAAATGAAAACAATATTAGAATTAAAAGACATAACTGTGGAATACGGATGAGTAAAGGCTTTGGACAATGCATCCATAGAGCTTAAAGAGGGGGAGGTAGTAGCTCTGATGTGACCAAACGGAGCAGGAAAATCTACAATCTTAAAATCCATTTTCTGACTCACTCCGATCACTTCTTGAAAAGTATTTTTGGATTCATCAGAACTTGAGCCTATTTCTCACGAGATTATAGGACGCTGAGTAGTATTTGTTCCTCAAGGGAAAAGAGTTTTCGACAACTTGAGCATTAGAGAGAATCTGGAACTTTGAGCTTATTCGCTTAAAAACAAAAAAGACTTGAAAAATAAGATCGATGAGCTATATGAGAGTTTTCCTATCTTAAAAGAAAGATCAAAATATTTGGCGCAGACGCTTTCTGGCTGACAGCAGCAGATGCTTGCACTGGCGAGATGACTAATGGCAGAACCAAGGATTTTATTGCTTGATGAACCGTCATTATGATTATCTCCTAAGATGGTAAAAGAGGTTTTTGAAGTCATAAAGCACATAAATGAAAAGTTCAATACATCAATCCTTGTGGTTGAGCACAATATAAAATCTCTTCTGAATATTGTGGACAGGGTTTATGTTTTGGATAAATGAAAAGTCGTACTGAATGATTCGCCTGGAAAAATCATAAGCTGAGATGAATTGAATAAGATATTTTTAGGCAAGGAATAATTTTCTTGATAAATAGACATGATAGGAGTTGTGACAAGTGCGAAGCAGAAATAAAAACACTTATTCACCAGAAAGGAGCGTGATGATTTATTGAAAAAACTATTATGATAAGGCTCTGATTTAAAATACTACTTGAAAAAAATGTAAAAAAGCTATAATCCCACCAGTTTTATAGCTTTTTTTATCCGATGCCGAATTTATACGATAGACTCATCATACCTGAAGAGAACAGATTGACTTCAATCAGAAAGGAAGAAGCAGAATTCCTATATGATTTCCTTAAAGATAAAGATATAAAGTCATCATTGGAGGTCTGACTCGCATATTGATGTTCCACTTGTCATATAATTTCTGCGACTGATGCTCTGCATTACGCTATAGATCCTTATCAGGATGATTACGGTAATATATGACTCAAGAACGTAAGAGATTCCTGACTTTCCGATAAATTGATCTTCGTCAAGGAGCTCTCTCACAATGCTCTGCCGAAGCTATCAGAAGAATGACTGGAGCTGGATTTTGCTTTTATAGACTGATGACATAAATTCGATGATATATTCATAGATTTTTATTATATCGATCTGATGCTCGTACAATGATGATACGTTCTTTTCCATGATAATTGGATGAAATCAACTAAATTCAATATTTCATGGATACTCAACAATAAGCCTAATTATACTTTGATGGAAACCAATATAGATAATCTGGTTTTATTGAAGAAAGATTGAGTCGATAATAGGCTATGGTCGCATTTTGAAGATTTCTCAATAATTTAGACAACAAAATTAGTCGCTCCGAGCCAAGCTAGGTTAAATATCGCCCTTTGTGAATTTGCATAAGCTCGGCTTTCTATCCTTATTGCAATTATCTCTCAATTCATAATTGAGATCATTCAAACAATCTTATCTGTTATGAAGACATCATATTCAAAAGGAAATTCATTTTGATTTATAAACACGTAATTAATTGTTTTGTTTTGAGATTCATTATTGATCGATGTTAAATAATCGATAACGACCTGATTATACGGCAAAATTATATTAAAATTAATTTTATTTTTTGATATTTTCTTAAAGTATGAATCAATAAGATCTTTTGAATGGTTCATAGCATTATAAAGATTCGCATAGCTTTTGATATCTTGATATTCAAATATTTCTTTTAAGACTTCTTTCACTCAATCCATTCATTCGAAGTATTTAAAGCTTGGCTTATTCAGGCTAGTATTCTCAAGCATTTTCAATCATGGCAATATATTTTCAGCTATATTCAATTTTTCTTTGTATACATTTACGATTTTTTCAGGTTTTTCCGGGAGAAAAAATTTGATTTTATTCTTTATCACAAATTGGATCAGTCATTTTTCTTTAAGTAGTTCAAGGGTATAATAAAGGCTTACCCTTTCTATTTTGGTATCCTTGGAAAGTTGGCTTACATAATTTCAGCTGGATCTGAGAAGAGAAATATAGACTTTTATCTCATTTTGAGAAAATCATAAAAATGATAACTGTTCTTCAAGAATCATAAAAAAATGCTTAGTTGTAAAATTTTTTCAACAGTATTATTATAAGCATAAAGGCTTTATAAAACAAATAATAATTTTAAAACAAATTAAATTTTAATTATTTATAATAAAGTTCATAATATTGACAAGTTAATATTTTAATTAATTCTTATGGAACAAGAAAAGATTATTGAAACAAAAACTTGCAAATTATGCTCTGTATCATTTGATATCACAGACAAGGATCTGGAATTTTATAACAAGGTCTCCCCTGTTTTCAATTCTGAGAAATATTCAATTCCAGCTCCGACTCTTTGTCCGGATTGCAGGCAACAAAGGCGGTTATCATTCAGGAATGAGAGAAAATTATACCATAGGAAATGTGATCTTACATGAAAACAGATAATTTCAGTCTATTCCCCGGACAAGCCGTTTAAGGTATACGAGCAGGCGGAATGGTGGTCTGATAAGTGGGATCCCAAGGATTATTCCAGGGATTTTGATTTCTCAAAAGGATTCTTTGAACAATTCGCGGAGCTGCAATTGGATGTTCCTCGAGTAAGCCTTTATGTGGATGATACTTGTACGAATTGCGATTTCACGAATCAGGTGAGCCATTGTAAGGATTGATATCTTATAATAAGCTGTTCAAGCACGGAAAGATGCATGTACTCAAAAAGAGTCAATGATTCCGAGGATTGTGTGGATTGCTTTTTCGGGATAAAAAGCCGAGTTTGCTATGAATGTTCAGGAGTTCTCGGATGCAATAATTGCTTTTATGTGACAAAATCCATAAGCTGCAGCTACAGCAGTTTTCTGCATAATTGCGAATGATGCAGCAATTGCTTCTTTTGTGTGAACCTGACAAATAAATCCTACTGCATCTATAATAAAGAATATCCGAAAGACGAGTACGAAATGAAAATAAAAGAAATTTTAAGCAAAAGGAACATAAATGATTTCCGCGATGAATTCAATAAATTCAAACTTGGTTTTCCAAACAAGAATCTGGATGTGAAAAATGTCGAAAATGTAATAGGAAACAATGTTCAGAATGCAAAAGATTCATATCTTGTATTCGATGCGACCAATATCGAAAATATAAAATTCTGACAATTCGTTCAGGATTCGGTTGATTTGTATGATGCGGATTATGTCTGTTGCAATTCTACCCTATCATATGAGGTTGTATCTGGTTGAATTGATATGTATAATTGCCTTTTTTGAATTGATATTTGGCCAGTTGTGAATAATCTGATATATTGTGATGCCTGCAACACGAATTCCTCATATCTCTTCGGTTGTATAGGTCTCAGAAATGCGAAATATTGCATACTCAATAAGCAATATACAAAAGAGCAGTACGAGGAGCTCGTCCCAAAAATCATAGAGCAAATGAAGGAGAATAAGGAGTGGTGAGAATTCTTTCCATCTTCATTAAGCCCTTTCTGATATAATGAAACCATTGCCAATGATTATTATCCTATTGAACGTAGAGACGCGATTAATCACGCTTCTACAGATGGCAAAGCCATCTTCAAATGGTCCGACTATGAAAAGCAGAACTGATACGAGTGAGAATATTATACTCCTCTGCAGATATCAGAATATAAGGAGGAGAGTGTCTGAAAGGAATTGGCCTTTAAAAATACAACTGAGTTACTGAGATGAATAATGAAGTGTGAAATAAGCTCAAAACCCTTCAGGATAATAAAACAAGAATTGGAGTTCTACATAAAGCATAATCTCTCAATACCAAGAAGGCATCCGGATCAGCGACATCTGGACAGAATGAGTTCTTGAGGACAAATCAAATTATTCGACAGGACATGTGATAAATGCAATAAGCCAATAAAGACCGTCTATTCTCCCGAAAAACCTGAAATAGTATATTGCGAAGAATGCTATGCGAAGGTAGTTTATTAAAAATTTTAATGAAATCATTATGGAACAAGAAAGGATTATTGAAACGAAGACTTGCAAATTATGCTCTGCGTCATTTGATATTACAGACAGGGATATTGAATTTTATAATAAGGTCTCTCCTGTTTTTCAAAAGAACTGAGAGAGCAGAGCTGAGAACTGAGAGAAAAGAGGCATTATTGATTTATGAGAATGAAGATTTAAATATCTCATTCCAATACCCACTCTTTGCCCTGAGTGCAGACAGCAAAGGAGATTGTCATTCAGGAATGAGCGTAAACTATATCACAGGAAATGTGATCTTACCTGAAGGCAGATCATCTCAATCTATTCTCCGGATAAGCCTAATACGATTTACGAGCAAAGCGAGTGGTGGTCTGATAAATGGAACCCGCTGGATTTTTGACAAGACTTTGATTTCAGTAAAAGTTTCTTTAAGCAATTTGAAGAGCTGGGATTAAGGACCCCAAAAATGTCACTTGTTCTTCTGAATGTAGAAAATAGCGACTACAATAACCAATCATGAAAATTAAAGGATTCTTACTTGCTAGTTAATTCAAACAGATCTGAGAGATCATTCTATTGAAAATGAGTCAATGATTCGACAGATTGTACGGATTGCATGAAAATCTATAACTGCCAGAATTGCTATGAATGTATAAATTGCTATGATTGCTTCAAATTAACATACTCAATAAATAGTCATTCCTGCTCTAATTCGCATTATCTTTCCAATTGCACGGATTGTACGGATTGCTTCTGATGTATAGGGATGAAACATACAAAATATTCTATTTTCAATATCACTTATTCTCAAGATGAGTATCTGGATAAAATCAAAGATCTGTCCAAATTAAAAAAGGAAAAATTGAATGAAATCATTGCGGATCATTATGCAAAGTTTCCAAAAATGTCTCTACATATAGAGAGCAGTGAGGATTCTGTATGAGATTATATAACAGGATGCAAAAATTCAAATCATGTTTATGATATCAAGAATTGCATTGATGTTAAATTTTCATCTGACATAGTAAATTCACAAAACGTCTATGATATCAATTATTTCGGCTTCTGATTAAACAGTTCATATGACTCCGTAACTGTCTGAATGCACAGCTCCAAAATCTTGTTTTCTGCCGATATCTGAGATAATTCCTTGAATGTGTCATACTGCATCGAATGCTTTTCAATCAAAGATTGTTTCGGTTGCATATGACTTCATAACTCTCAATACTGCATCCTCAATAAACAATATTCAAAAGAGAATTATGAGTTGTTTGTCCCGAAAATAATAGATCATATGAGGAAGACGGGTGAATGGTGAGAATTTTTCCCTTCTTCAATCTCGCCATTCTGATACAATGAAACATTGGCAATGGAAAATTATCCGATTGAACGTAGAGACGCGATTAATCGCGTCTCTACCGATG
>CAZUBA010000011.1:0-50328 GCA_964618565.1 uncultured Candidatus Peribacteria bacterium
CTATAAGCAACGCACACGATGAACAATGCATTCATTCAATGCCCAGGGTTGCTATCGTGGAATTATTCAAGCCCGGGCTCAAGCCCGGGCTTGAAACTGCAACGGTTGCCAAGGGAGTATCTATCAAGCCCGGGCTTGAGATTGCTTCGGGAAACTCACTTTTTATAAGCTCAGCCTCATATCAAGCCTCTTTAATTATTGCGATAATATAATCCGGACCTATTATTTTTTCTTCATAAGAAATACGAGCCTCTTTATTATCAAGGATTATATCTTTTTTTATTATTCATTCTACTCACTCAAGGCTCATGTTTATTAACTTAACGCAAGATTCACAATGAATTGCAGGAAGAGTAAAAATTATATTTTTCATGCCTAGTGTTTATTACGATTTAAATTACACCTTAACCTCAGGTAGAGGTTATCAGTTTTTTTTAAAAAAGCAAATCTATTGCTTTAAATTTATCTATTAAAATTTATTCTTTATTTTTTCAGGTTTATAATTCAAGAAAATGACACTAATTTTGAAGCTCATAAGCGGAAGTATCATCATCTGAATCAAGGGAATGATTCAGATTCAAAATAAGATCGGCATCAGATCAGAATAAACCCATTTATTTAATAAGAACACTCACTTATATTCAATGAATATCGCCAGTATAAGTCATAGTCCAATTGAGATATATAGGTTTTTCATATTAAAAGAATTCACAGCCCAAAGGAAATCTTTGTTTATTATGGATAATATGAAATATATTAGGACGGTATAGGCAGAATCCCCGATAATAGCTAAAAGATAATGCTTATAATTTGATTCAAGGGTATTTTTAAAACAATCGTAAAAAGGGGATTGCAGGAATTCCCAAGCGAAATTGAGGAAGAATGAAACTAAAATTATATAAATTACCAGTCTGATTTTTTTCATAAGCTACATTAGATCTTTTTTCATTTCCTCAAATTCTTTTTTAGTGATTTCTCACTTAGCGTATCTTTCCTTAAGAATGCTCATAGCATCTCTGGATTCTTTTTTGAAGCTATTCTGATTTATTATCTGGATGAAAAAATATATCACGATTCACCAGAATATTATCATCAAGATTCATCATATCATAGAGAATCCTCAGCATGAATATCAATTTAACCAGTACATCATAATCATTATATTAATTATAATATATAATTATATTCCAATCTATCATAATATCAATATTTATCCGATGAATTTTCATCATTGCATATCTAGCATTTTTGAATAGATTCACTTTTTTTGTATAAGAGTTTCATGATTTCATCTCTCAATTATTCTAGAATCCTCAAGCACGATAATATCATCAGCCTCCTTGACTGTCTGAAGCCTGTGGGCGATTATGATTACCGTCCTATGCTCAAATAATTTCTGAAAAGCTTTTGTTATTTTGTCTTCAGAGAAGCTATCAAGTGCACTTGTCGGCTCATCAAGGATAATGATTTCAGGATTCTTAAGAAATAATTTTGCTATGGCGATCCTTTGCTTTTGTCATCAGCTAAGCCTTATTCATCTTTCTCAGATTTCAGTCTTGAGGCCTTGTTCAAAATTTTCTACAAAATCGCATTCCGCCAATGCCAGAACTTTCCTTACCTCATCTTCAGATATGTCCCGATTCAGTCCGTATGTAAGATTGTCCATTATGCTTGCATCCAGCACTCATGGATCTTGAGTAAGATATCAGATATGCTTGTAATAACTTTTAAGATTGATTTTTTCAAGATTCTGTCAATCAACCTCAACAGATCATCAATCTGGATAAAGATATCAAGATATCAATTTTGCCAAAGTGGTCTTACCGGATCAAGAAATTCAGACAAGGGCGACTTTCACTCATCATCTTATTTTAAGATTGAAATCTTCAAATACCTTCTCATTTCAATATGAAAATGATAAATTTCTTAATTCTATTTCTCATTTCTTGCATTCAAAATCTTCTCATATATCGTATCATTTTATAGTTGGAATTTCTTCAAGCACATCAAAAAGTTTCTCGATATCAATGAAGTTCTTCGTGAAATTCTTATAAAAATCAGTTAAGCTATTAATCGCGCGCTCAAGCAATATAAGTATTCATGATAATGCAACAAAATCTCATATGCTGAATATTTTTTTTATAACTCAGATTCAGACTATAAAGATTACTAAAATCTTTAAGAAATCTATAAAAACCCTAGGGATTATAAACATCAGCCATAATCAATCATATACCTTCAGATCCATTTCTTTCTCTTCGTCAGTTAATTTCTGCAGAATTCAAATTTCTTTTGATGATTTTCAATTTTGAAGTATCTCAAATTTTGACATTATAATTTTCACAAGCTGATGAATTTGCTTGCTCTTAGCCTCTCTTCTGAGTATTCTCCATTTGATTGCTCAGCAGTTTCAGATGTATATGACAAGCAAGATAATAAAGAATAGGAATAGAAAATAAAGGAAATAATTCGGTAAGATAAGATATATGAAATAAAATCATACTAAGATCTTAACAAATGATTCTATGCCAGAGCGAAATATGTATTGAAACATGTCCGACCAAGTCGTTATTCAATTTTGGAGAATTGAAATGAATTTTCATGTTCAGGTGGTTTCTGTTATATTATTATCTAATCTTATGAATTTTTCAATAACCCTTTTATATATTATCTTTCTAGGATCTCTATAAAATATAGCTTCAAATCTTCTGGTAAACCAAGTGAATATATAAAATACTGTCAATATTCCGATTAACATGTAGCTTAATCTGATAAGTTCATCATATTTATTTTGAGCAACCAGATCTGTAATGTCTTTGAGAATATTCACAGTATATATTTCCACAAAAGCAATAGTGGATGAAATAATGATTGATTGTACAACCAATCATTTGAATTCTAACGCAGGACTAAAAAATTCCTTTATCCTTTGTTTCCCAAAAGCCATAAATGAAAGTTTAATGATTATTAAGCCAAAGATATATGATCGTTTTTATATTCGAATATATTTTTAACTTCAATTTCGGATATTCAAGGATTTTCTAAGTATAAATTGAATGCTTCTGCTATATACCAAAAACAGAACCCCATATTCTTATATTCGTTATAAGCAAATATAACGAACTTTTCTGGAAATTCAAAATCAATCTTTTCAAATTTAGAATATACAGAATTCCTAAATTCATCAAAGGGTATTTTATTTAATTCAATTATGTTGAATCAGGCTTTTATAAAATCTTCTTTGCAGTTATAATTTGCCGGATGTATTCTTAATCAGATTTGTCTTTGCTCTGAAAGTTTGACTAAAAAATCTATTGTCCTTCTATAATCTTTGATTCTTCAGAATAAACAAGAAACTTCATCAAGTACCACTGGATATTTTCAATTTCCTGTTTTTAGGATTATTTGATTCTCCTCACTTCAATCTTTAAGTCACATGCAATCAATAAATTTTCCATCAACTCTTGAACAAAAATCTTCCAATAAGGTTGTGGTTCAATTTCTTGGCTCTGAAAAAAGACAGAAAGAAACTTGTATCTTTAATAATCTATTCAAATCTCACACTCTATCAGTGATTTTTTTTGGAAGCCTGCGATTGAAGTGCCAATATATTTCGCTATAAACCGAATTTTCCATCACTTTACGCATGTCTAGCTGTTATATTTTACAATTTTTAAATTTATCCGAATCACCTTATATTTTTAGATTATTCATTTAATATGTATTGTCAAAATATAATATTTGATTTCTAATATATGTTTTTTACCTTAAAATATAGTGGTAAATTAAAGTCAAAAAAGGCATTGGGCTTCACCAAAATAGCTGCAAAGAATAATTTAAATGGATATTTAAAAAACTTTAACGCAAAAAATATCGAGGCACGCGATTAATCGCGTGTCTACGCGTGAAATGAGTCATTATTCAATACAGCAATCAACAGCCTTCCTTACTAATTCTCAGAATTTTCCCATGAATCATTTTTTCTCCGTGTCTTTATTATCCATGGCATCATCATCTATTTTCTTGACTCAAGCAGTTCATATGAATCACATATTAAGTCCCCAGAACAGGGAATAAAGATTATATGATTTCTCAAATAAATCATAGGCTTCTTTGTCTTTACCGATTCATAATTGTTTTGTTCACACCTCCATAAGCCTCATTGAGGCAGAAAGAAGATGCTTTGATATGCACCAAACTTCACCTTCATATTCTTTTATTATCATCTTTAAAAGATCTTTTCTCATTTCTCGGACATCTTTGATCATATCATAATATTCAGTCTTGCCCAGCTTTGCTCCAGTGAAGAAGAAATGTTCTTCTAGGCTAATTAAGTTCATTATGGCAATGGAGAGATCCTGATCGGAAGAAAGATCCATTTTTTCTTGTTTTTTCATGGAATCGACCTTATCGATATATTCCTGAAGAGAAAGTTTGTCATTAGATTGCATATATATAAGATGTTATATAATAAAAAATTAGACTAGCTGCGGTTAGAGATCACATAGACATTGCAATTTTTTGCATAGGGAAGTGCGGATGACCTCAATTTTTAGCTTTCAAATAAAGATAATATTTAGCTGTTGCATAAAATAATATTGTACCGATTATTATTCATAGAAACAATTTATCAATTCACCAAAGCTTATTTGCAGGATTTACAAACATTAGTTTTTGATAATATAGAGGAATTATTACTGATGCGTAATATAATATGTAAGTAATTTTTTTCTTCAAGAAAAATCTGATATTCTTCTTGTCAAACCAATTTATGGTCCACATTGATACAGAAACGAGCATTCATCAAATCCAGATTCAAGTTACAGAATCATCTACTCCAAGATAATGCGAGAGCTCGATTCAGGCAGCTGCGGCCACTGTACAGACCGGACACATCGCATGCGCTTGAGTTTTTAAAAACAATAATATCGGACTCAATATGTATAGAGTTTTTTTCATAGTAGATTAAGTTATATGTTAATGAAGTTTTTTTAAATTTATCAATTTATATTGAGATATCAATGAGGCATTCACATACCGCAAACAAGGGGGAATTGCCCTGCCTTATCTGCCTTAAAGGCGAATTTCACTTTTGTTCATCCTTCTAGGGTTTGTATATTTTCATCAAATCATGGAATGTATATCTGGCTCATGCATCAATATATGCTATCTTTCACATCAATAGTAAGAATATATGTTTTTCATTGCTTAAGACTGAATTCATTAGGACTCATTCATGCGGATGTATAAGTTGCATCAAGCAGCTCAGCATCTTTTAATTCCGAGTCATCAATGCTAGTTATAGCTGCAGTTGGCTGTTGACTTCCTCATTTCATCATAGCGCATCATCATCCTCAATTTGCTGAATTGTCAGATGTTGCAGACAATGATCCTGCTCATCAGGCTGAGCAGCCCGCTGGAGCTGCCGTATTGCTTGATGTTGTAGTTGCGGATGTGGGACTTCTATCTCCGTCAATTATTATTCTGCCTCCATACATTCACATTGAACAAGAGAATTTGATTTCTCAGCTTGCAGGAGATATGAATTCTATTACATTCTCTCATTTTAAAAGGGTCTTATTGACTCATATTGAAGGAGCCATAAATTGTGTCGCACATGAAAATGGATTTGTTGAGGTGATTATCCATCTTGTTTTTGTGTTCGGCTTGATACGGAGCTCATTTGGAGTATATCAGTTTCAATCTTGTATCATTCTGATTTCTTGAACCTCTCATGGATTTGCTTCTACGGTATTTTGCGCACCTGAAGATCAGCCAAGGCTTATCAGATTATATCAATTTGAAATATTGAAAATGGCCAATACCATAACAATCACTCAAGTAATTTTAAATATTTTCTTTGCTTTTTTTCAAGAGAAAAAAGAAGATAATCATCATACTCATAATAATCCAGGGGCGGTACCTATTGCAAAAGCCATCATAATAAGAGCGCCTTGCATGAAGTTACCAGTAGTTATCGCATATGCCTGCATTGCAAGCGTGAATCAGCAAGGAAGAAAAAAGGTAAGGGCTCAAGTTGAGAATGCAAAAACATGTTTGGAACCTCATTTATCCCTTCATACATTCTTTCATAATGATTTTGGAAGCGTAAGCGAAAGGCTGCTTAATTTCGGTGATATTTCAGATAAGTTGATTCCGAGAAATAACATGACTAGACCTGTTACAACAGTCATTATTCATATCATGAAAGGGGATAGTGAAAATATCTGTCAGAATAATCCTAGCATTCATCATAATAATCCAAAACCGACTATCCTTCATAGATTGAAGTAAAGATGAGGTTCAAATTTTGCAAATCCAGAAAGATTCGCATTATCCTCACTCCATTTAGAGCTTACTCAAAGAACTAATCAGCCAACAAGAGCCATACAGCTTGAAATTCCAGCAGTAAGTCAAACTAATAAGGCTACTCAAAATGTAGGATTTGAAAAGTTTCAAACACCTCATACCTCAATTCAGAATGCGCTTAATACAAGATAAACAGCAAATAATGTAAAAAGTATCATAATGAAATCACTATAAACGCTTTTATCAGCATTTAACCATGTTAACGCTTTTGCTTTTCATAGCTTGTATCCTGCATTTTCAATTATCTCCTGCACCTCTCACATTTGAGGACCGTTTCATTCATATCATATTTCTACAGTTCATTTTTTTTCGTTTGCATTAACGTAAGCTACGTTTTTTGCTTTTTTGAGAGATTTTTCAAGAAGCATTTCGCATGACCTGCAATGCATTCAGTTAACATCTATATTTATTTTCTTCATATTTTTTAAAATTTAAATTAAAATAACCTTAAAAAGACATTTATATAATGCCTTAAATTAATGACTATTCAATTTAATTGATATTTCTTACGATTCAGAATAATGATACATAAGAATCTTTTGGAGGTCAAAGTATCTTAATGACATTCTGTTCAGGTTTTTTTAATGTCAGTATAAGCAGCGAATACACAGTAAATAAAACCAGAAATGAAGCCTGGAATATTTCTAATATCTTGTATGTTCAGCTGACAATCCACTTAGATTCAGGAATTTCTTGGAAACAAGAAGAGTTCGAGCTTAGGCTTTTGCTGCAGAAAATATCATCTTTTGGAGTGAATAGCTTAGATGCGGGCAGCGCCGTATCATGCATAAATTTCATATCCATGGCATGAATAAGTCAAGCATGAGATATGATTATAAATACAAGGAATGTCAGTAATGCTAAAATTTTTCTCATTATTTCTTTTGTGAAATATGAAATACCTTCATTAATTCCGTTACAAATTCTTCTTTTTCTTTTGGATTTTCGGAAGTTAATTTATGCGCAGCACAAGAATTCAGATGATTCTCCAGAATAAGCTCAGACGAGCTTTTTATCATTCAAGATGCCGCATTGATCTGTTGTGCTATATCCATGCAATACCTGTCTTGCTCAACCATTTTTTGAATGGTGTCAAGGAGTCACTTAGTCTTTTTTATGTTTGTCAGCAATTTTGCTTTATAAGGCTCTATCATTATTTAATTATTCAATTATTGATTATTCCTCAGCTCTAAATTCTTAGCTCTCATCTCTCATCTCTTTTTTACCTAGGGGATAGGTTATACTATTTAACCTAAAAGTCAAGATGATTTGAGTGATTTAATTATGAATACTTTTAAAAAAAATCCGGTTTTTGAAAACCGGATTTCATTATGAATATTAATTATCTTCAATCTCTCATCATTCCGTTATGGAATCATTCTCATCATCTTCAGTCTTTCATCATTCAACCCTTGCCTCCGTGGAATCATTTTCATCCTCATATTGGGAATAATCATTTTGCATTAGCAGCCTGATCTTGGATTTTCTTTATTGTATCAGCATCAGATCCAGTTATTGTAAGTTTAATTCAGTTAGCTAATTTTGTAGAAACTATTGTGACTTTTGCAGCATCTGGACGATTTCAAGAATTCATCTTATCTCCCATTCCCTGCAACATTACTAGAGCTCATGAATCTGTAGTCGTAAGAGTGACCTCCGCTCAGCTGGCGGTATTTACAACATTTTTTTGAACAAGTTCCTCAAGGGCAGGATGCATTAAGATTTTACCTGATCCTGATCCCATTGATCATCTTCAGCCTTTCATCATTCCTCACATTGGAAACAATCAATTGCTATTTGCTGCAACATCTTGTATTTTTTTTATAGTATCCGCTTCGCTTCAAACAATAGTAAGCTTGATTCAATTATCAAGTTTTACAGAAGTCAAAGTTACTTTTGCCTGATCTAAAGGTTTCTTATTTATCATATGATCTGACATTGTCTGTATATGTGCCAAAGCTCATGAGTCGGTTGTTGTCAAAGTGACTTCAACTCAACTATCAGTATTCACTACGCTCTTATTTACAAGTTTAGCAAAAGCGGCTTCTGCTCAAAATCCAGATCTTTCGAATCATCCTCTTCATAATTTAAAATCCATTCAATGCATGGATATCAATCTTCAAGAACTTGCATAAGTTCCTGCACCGACAGCCAATATTCATCAAACTAATATTCATAAAGCCATATAGGCTAATTTCTTGGTTTCCATATAAATAAAAATTATTATTAAATTAAAACTTGAGGTCCTCAATAGTTATTACGAAGGTTTAATATATTTCTTTCAAAAAAATAACATAATTAATTTATTTGCTTTAATAGAGGCATTAAGAGAATAAAATATTTTTTTTTGACTTTATTATTAATTGCGATATACTTGACTTGTCAACGAATTATCAATAAATAAAAATAATATGAACACAATTACACCATCTTTGAATTTTATAATAAATATTTCAAAATTCCACTCGATCTTATCAAGAAGATTTGACTCTTGATTATGAGGGCTGGGATTAACGGAGTTCCTTATTCTATATAGATTGTCTGAATCAAAAGATTGAAAGATGAAAAGAATAGATCTTGCCAATAAGATATGATTAACGGCTTCTTGAATCACTAGAATACTGCTGCCTATGGAAAAAATATGACTTGTTAGCAAAGAAAAGCATGAATCAGATGCCAGAATAAGCCTTGTAAGCATTGCACCAGGTTGAAAAACGAAATTAGAAGAAGCACTCGAGCGCGCCGAACTTATATGCTTAGACAATATCTGAGCCGATAAAGATGAAAAAATTAAGGAATTTTCAGAAATGCTGAATGGTTTAGGATGAAAATTCTTATGGAATTAGATGAAAAATCTCCAGATTGATCTGGAGATTTTTTTGTTTTGAGAAATTATTTAAATTGTATTTAAAAAGAATTGAAAGAAAATGTTCTGTTATCCGTATAAAAAATTACTAGATAAAATAATTGAAAATACATACTTTATAAAACAAGTGTTATATTTACTATTAAAAATGTTTTTATTATTACCAAATAACTGATATGAAAAAAATATTCACCTTTAAAAAAATTATTACATTAGCGGTAATAGTGCTAATAGGTTATTTCTCTTATAATCATTTCTTTCCGAAAACTGCAAAATCTACGTTTGTAACGCTTAAAGCTCAGGTAAGAAAATGAGATATCGAGGATAGCGTTCAAGTTATCTGAACCTCTCAAGTCGTAAACCAGCAAAAATTGGTTTTTAGTCAGAATTGAACTGTGGCCAAGGTACATGTCAAAGAGTGAGATTCAATCAAGAAATGACAATTATTAGCGGAATTGGATAAGACCGATGTGCAGAATAGCATCAGCCAATCACAAGTAAGCCTTTCAAATGCAAAAATTAAATTGGATCAGCTATTAAATCCACCAGAGCAAAAAGATATAATAAAGTCTCAAAATGATATTGATTCTACTGCTGCGAATTTGAGTTCAGCAAATAGCTCATTAGAGAATCTTCTAACGGACAGGGATAATAAATTAACTGATATTCAAAACCAACTGGAGGCAAAAAAAGGAGAACTAGCCAATAAGAAATCAGATCTTGCCTTAGCGCAAAATGATCTTGACACACTGATTAAACAAGAATCCCTCAATGTTTCTAATTTCTGAATAAGCAGCTCTAATACAATCGTTTCTGCGTATAATGACGCTAGACAATATGTAATTGATGCTCAAGGGATGCTGACTAGCGTGGATCAGATATTTTGAATTTCATGATTATATAAAAATAATATCATAGATTATGATATATATCTTTCCGCAAAAAACAGTTCATATAGATGACTCACTGCAACTGACTGGAATAATTCAAAAAGCTTGCTTAATGATAGCCTGATAAAGCTGGATTCTTTGGATACTAAGAAGCTGACAAATGAAAATATCACGGATCTGCTTAATTCTATATCAAAAGTTTTCGGTTCACTCCAAGTTCTAGGCAAAGATGCATCAGATGCTGCTCAATCTAGCATACCATCACAAAGCCTTCAGCAAAGCCAGATAAATTCTTTTTATAATAGTATGCTACAGATTTGAAGTCAAGCAAAATCAACTTCAGACAAAATACAAAACACACTTGTCGCAGTTTCTACAATTACGCCTGAAGATATCAAAAGCAGTCAAAGCCAATCAAACATTGCACAGAAAAGATCTTCTATAAATAATCAGCAATTATCAATAGCAAATGCACAAAATGAGATCGACAGCACAATTAAATCTATTGATTTCACAAGAAAGGATTATGAAAATAAAATCAAGCAGCAGCAAGACTCAATAAAAAATCTTGAGAACTCTCTAAAGCTTGGAAAAGCTAATTTTGAATCTCTGATGAAGTGACCGACCAAAGAGGAAATAGCTTTGCAAAAAAATGCAATTGCATCACAAGAGCTGGCTATGATGAATTCTAAGACAAACATATCAAAATATGAATTAAGAGCGCCTTTTGATTGAGTTGTAGATCAGAATGATATAAAAGTCTGAGATAATATCATATCAAATCAGCAACTATATATCTATATCGAAAATCCAAATCTGGTTCAACTGAATGCAACTATTGATCAGTTGGATGTTGTTAAGGTTAATATATGAGCAAAGTCGAGAATAGTTTTTGACTCTTTTCCGGAAAAAACATTAGAATGAATTGTGGAGGAGATTAATACTTCACCGACTCAAACTTCTTGAGTGACTACCTATAATGTAAAAATCACACTGGATAAATGAGACTTAAAGATATTCAGCTGAATGTCAGCGACAATAAATATAATAGTCCAAAGCAAAAAATGAGTTCTTACACTGCCTTCATCTTTCATTCAGAAAAGAAGGGATAAATCTTTTGTAACGATTGAAGATCCTGAAAATAAGGCCTGAACCTGAACAAGAACTGAAATAGTCACATGAATAAGCAATCTTCTGAATTCTGAAATCGTAAGCTGAATCAATGAGGGAGACACCGTACTTCGTTTTGTTGCAACTTCAAGTTGATCTTCTGCTCCATGATCACTGATTCCTGTCTGATGAAGGGCGGGAGGTAACACTGAAGGCTGAGGAGGCTGATTCCGTCAAAGTGGCTGAAGGTAATTAAATAATTACAATCCGGGTAGCTATTCGATAGAATACAAATCTAATAACTAAATATGTAGAAATGAAACCTTTAATAAAAATAGAAGATATAGTAAAGACTTATTATCTTTGAACAGAAAAGCTAGATGTGCTTAAAAAAGTCTCTCTAGAAGTTTATGATGGGGATTTCCTTTCTATAATGGGGCAATCAGGCAGCTGAAAATCCACAATGATGAACATTATTTGAATGCTTGACAATCCTACCAGTGGAAAATATTATTTCAATTCAACAGATGTTTCCAGCCTGACAGACGATGATCAGGCTCTTATAAGAAGATGAAATATAGGGTTTGTATTTCAGAGTTATAATCTGCTAGCAAAAACTCCCGCCATAAAACAAGTAATGCTACCTCTCATCTATCAATGAGTCAGGTCTAAAGAAAGATATGAAAGAGCATTTGACGCTCTCAAAAAAGTGGGCTTGGAGTCAAAGATAAATAATCTTCCGAGTGAAATGTCGGGCTGACAACAGCAGCGAGTATCTATAGCTAGAGCGCTTGTGACAAATCCTCTTCTCATACTTGCAGATGAGCCGACAGGAGCGCTTGATTCCCATACTTGAGATGAGGTCATGCAGCTACTTACGGAACTTAATAAAGAATGAAAAACAATAGTGATCATTACCCATGAACCCAATATAGATAATTATGCCAAAAGGCATATCCACCTTAAAGATTGAGAAATCACAGATCAGAATTAATAAAAGAAAACTATGATATTACAGGAACACATAATTTGAGCCCTTAGCTCTATAGTAACAAATAAGCTTAGGTCAGCATTAAGCATGCTCTGAATTATCATTTGAGTTTCATCAATTATAATTCTGATGGCTTTGTGACAATGAACAACATCAACCATTGTGGATAGATTCAATAGTCTTTGAGCTAATCTTGTGACTATAACATCCTGATGATCAAATGATACCAGAATATGATGAGTAAGCGCTGTAAATTCAGCGGATATAATGGATAATCAGTTTGTGGATTACGTTAAGAATATAATATGAGTGAAAGATGTTGCACCAAGCGCATCCGCAAGCAAGCAATTGATATATAATACATACAATACAAGAGCTAATATAGTATGAGTTTGACCGAATTATCTGACAATCAAGAATCTGGTTATCGCTAATGGCAATTTTATTACAGATCAGGATGTGACAGATAGCAATAGGATTGTTGTTCTTGGATATCAGGTCGCACAAGATGTTTTCTGAAGCAATGATCCGATAGGACAACAGATAAAGCTAGAAAAAAGCATATATATTGTTACTTGAGTTTTGACTGATAATTCAGCTTCTAACAGAAGAATATATGCCCCGATCACAACTGTCATGTCAAAAATTCAATGAACGCATTATTTTTCTACTTTGGACATTGAGGTGGATGATCCTAATAATATAGAATTCATGAAGACCTTCATCCAATCTGAGCTTAATGATTATCTAAAAGTAACTGACACAACAAAGCAGCCTTATACCATAAATTCATTAAGCGAGATTCTATCTTCAGTTCAGCAAGTCACTTGAGCATTGACTTTATTCCTTGCCTGAATAGCAGCCATATCGCTTATAGTCTGATGAATCTGAGTCATGAATATCATGCTTGTATCTGTTACTGAAAGAACTAGAGAAATTGGCATAAGGAAGGCCCTATGAGCGATGAAGAGTGATATTTTGACGCAGTTTTTGATTGAAGCGTTATTCATAAGCATCATAGCCTGACTGATATGAATCTGATTAAGCTATTTTGTGGTTTTTGTCATGAGCAAATATATCTCTGCAGTAATTTCTGTTAACTCAATAATCATGTCATTCGGATCAGTAGTGCTTATATGAATCATATTCTGAATACTCCCAGCATCCAAAGCCTCAAATCTCAAGCCTATAGATGCATTAAGGTATGAATAAAGATGTTTCAATATTTAAAAAGCAATCCATTGTAAATGGATTGCTTTTTAAATTATTATAAGTTTTACCTGTTCATTTCAATTTTGAATCTTTCGATCCTTCAGCTTCCTGACCTTTCAAAATCATTCATCATTCATCATCTATCAAATAATCTCATCATTCATGGATGCATTCATCATCTTCAGAACCATGGGAATATCCTTTCTGCTTCAAAAGCTCAGCTTCAGCTGAATTTTCATATCACCCTTATTCTGTCTCATCTAGAGAAATTTATTTTTTTATCTGAAACTTTATTTATATCTATTTTCCAAACACTTCAATCTCTGGATTTAAGCTCTATAGTTTCACCTGTTAAGGAGATTACTTCTCATCACAATTTTCAATTCTTAGGATCATTCCAAGTTGATTCATTATATATATATTTTCATACGAGAGGCATCCTATCAACAAATTCCCCATGCATGGAAGGACCGAATCATGAGCGAAAAAAAACGAGAGGTCCTATAAGGAATACCACAATTCATATTCAAATTATAAATTTGATTGAATATTTATATCCTGAATTTGTCTTTCTGAATTCTCTTATCACAAAGAAAAGAGCTACAACAATTATTAAGGTCCAGATCAAAGGAGGCAAGAAGAATAATAATCAGGGTCATTTCAAAACTCATGGTCAGATTGAAATGAACTCAACCAGATCGTCGATCAAGAACAATATGAACATTATTCAGAAAGTGGTGAATATTCAGATCAGCATCCACTTGATTCTCTCAGTCCATTCAAAATGCGATTTTGGGGTAGGTTCTATTTTTTGTTTTTCGATCTTATCAAAGATCTTGTCTTTCAAATTTGTCATTTGCTAAAAGTTACAATGTAATTTCTCCAGATTTTCCTTCAGTTGTTTCTTTGCTCTATTTATTATTGTTCATACTGTTCAGATTGGCATTTTCAGGATATCGCTTATTTCCTCGTATCATTTTTCTTCAATGAACTTAAGAATCATTATCTCTTTTTGATCTATGCTGAGCATATTTATTCATTTTCTGACACATTCCTTTATATTTGTTTTTTCCAGATCATCGTGAGGAGTTTTTTTGTCTGAAATATTTTCTATAAGATTCTTATAATCCTCATCACTAAGCGAAATATTGTTTTTTGCCTTCTCATTCTTTCTATAATAATCTATGACTTCATTATGAGCTATCCTATATATCCAACTTGAAAAGGGGAATGTGGAATCATAAGAATTTATGTTTTTATACACCTTTATAAATATATCTTGTGTGATATTTTCTGCCTCCTCATATGGCATATCTCAGATTCTGAGTACATACCTCAAAAGTTTAGCTTCATATAAATCGATTATCTCTCAAAAATTAAATGAATCCTCTTTTATCTTTTGAACAATATGCTTTTCGTCCATTAATAATACGGGTGATAAAATATGTTACTATAATATATACGGATTTTTATTATTTTTCTTTCAATATATTCCTAATAAAGCCAATTCTCATATTTTTCATTTTTTCAAGTCGCTATATCTTCATATATTTTCTTTATTCTTGCGGTTACTCACTCTGGATTTGCCGAATCAAAATCAAAGGTTTTATTTTGCTCATCGGTTATGCTTCAGAATAAGTTAAATTAATTATATACAATGTCTTCCTTATTATAAGCCTAATTGAATTTTTTCAAATAAAAACCCGTCTGAAAGACGGGTTTTTATTTTTGCTTTTATATCAAAATTAATTTCAAGATACAAGCAAACTTCATAATCAGTTCGAATTAGTTATCCCCGCCACACAATTTGTAGTAGAAATTACTGAAATTCATGCGGTTACAGTCATCTTTGCCGTTCTGTTACAAAGTGTGGATTTGTCCGTACCGATATCCAATCAGATCTCATATCTGTTTAATTCAGTTGCAAGACCTCAATCTTTCGCAGCTTTACCAGTTATATTTCAATCATTTTCAAATGCTGTGGATATCTTATATTCTCAAAATTCAATACCGTTTGAATCATGGGCGACAGCATAAATATAATCACATCAAGTCGCAGCAGTAAGAGTACCCTTATTACAGACTTCTCCTGATTTTGGATCTCTAGGAAGCTTTGGCATATATGTTATTACTCATGTCATATATTTACCTTTTGCACTAGTCGTATCAGTTGAAGGGTATTCAGAGACGTCTTGGTAGAATTGTTCTACCGCTGCTTGTAAAGCTTTAACATCATTGATTCTTGTAGTATCACGAGCTTTTTGTATTTGTGAAGTATATACAGTTGTAGCACCAGTAGCTAGGATACCGATGATTGTAATTACAACGAGCAATTCTATAAGAGTAAAACCTTTCTTTATATGTGTTATCATAAAAACTTGTATAAAAAATTAAAAACATTTCCATTATATGAAATCTTTTAAAAAGAGAAGACTTTTAATATGGACATAACAGAAAAATAATTTCTGATATATCATTCTGATATATTGTACAACAACAAACCTTAAAAGTCAATAACTATTTGGATTTCATATGATTCTCTATGTTTTCTCTTATTTTGTTCTGATATAAGTTCAAAAAACTTCTCAAGGTCAGCGTAATTCAAGGTCTATTTCAGAAAGCTCAAATCAATCATTTGTTTTTTCATAGCCTTAAGCCGCTCATCTTTATATTCTTTTGTGGTGAACAGATAGCAATATGATTGAATTCTACCATATTCAGGCACCTCATCTGAATTAATGCAATTGAGATAGTCAGAACCTCTCAGACGCTTCTATGCACATTATCTTGGCTAGGTGGGTTTTTTATTTGGAATCCGATCAGATTAATTTCAAGAGATAAGCAAGCTTCCAAGTCAGTTTGAATTAGTTATCCCCAACACACAATTTGTAGTAGAAATTACTGAAATTCATGCGGTTACAGTCATCTTTGCCGTTCTGTTGCAAAGAGTGGATTTGTCCGTACCTATGTCCAATCAGATTTCATATCTGTTTAATTCTGCTGCAAGTCCTCAATCTTTAGCGGCTTTACCAGTTATGTTTCAATTGTTCTCAAATGCTGTGGATATTTTATATTCTCAAAATTCGATACCGTTTGAATCATGTGCAACCGCATAAATATAATCACATCAAGATGAAGTGGCAAGGGTACCTTTATTGCAAGGTTCTCATGATTTTGGATCTCTAGGAAGCTTTGGCATATATGTTATCACTCATGTCATATATTTACCTTTTGCACTAGTCGGATCAGTTGAGGGATATTCAGAAACATCTTGATAGAATTGTTCTACCGCTGCCTGTAAAGCTTTGACATCGTTGATTCTTGTTGTATCACGAGCTTTTTGTATTTGTGAAGTATATACAGTTGTGGCACCAGTAGCTAGGATACCGATGATTGTAATTACAACGAGCAATTCTATAAGCGTAAAACCTTTCTTCATATGTGTTATCATAAAAAAAATTTGTATAAAAAATTAAAAAACATTTCCATTATATGAATCTTTTCAAAAGAGAAGACTTTTAATAAGGGCATTGCAGAAAAATAATTTCTGATATAACATTATGACATATAGTACAACAATAAACCTTAAAAGTCAATAACTATTTGGATTTCATATGATTCTCTATATCTTCCCTTATTTCAGATATGAGTTCAAAATCCTTAAGATTGGCAATCTTAAAATCGGGAATACCGCTTTGACGCACTCAATAAACTTCCCCGGGTCAGCGCAATTCAAGATCAATTTCAGAAAGCTCAAATCCATCATTCGTTTTTTCCATCGCCTTAAGCCGTTCATCTTTATATTCTTTTGTGGTAAACAGATAACAATATGATTGATGTTCCCCCCTTCAGACTCGTCATCTGAATTGATGCAATTGAGATAGTCAGAACCTCTCAGATGCTTCTATGCACATTATTGTAGCATTTTGATTGTTGACTCAAACCTCAACGACAGAAGTGGAAGATAATATTTTGACCGTGTTTTGCATGAATTCAGACATAACGGCATCTTTTTCTTTGGGCTTCATTTTTCAATGAAGAAGTCACACATTCGTATTTGGGAATATATATTGCAAATTTTCTTGCATTGCCGTGGCATTTGCTATATCAAGGGTCTCTGATTCTGATACAAGAGGCGATATCCAATAAGCCTGCCTTCAGAATTTTATCTCCTCCTCTATGAATCTGTACAT
Source organism: uncultured Candidatus Peribacteria bacterium (assembly GCA_964618565.1). Classification (GTDB taxonomy): domain Bacteria; phylum Patescibacteriota; class Gracilibacteria; order BD1-5; family UBA2023; genus STC-113. Next base: position 17,632 of record CAZUBA010000011.1, read on the forward strand.
CAGGTCTCTTTCGGATTCTTTAATCACTTTGGTATGTATTGGCTTCCTCCCTGCCGGATATTCACTGATAACTGAGATATCTTGATCTCAATAAATAGTCAGGGCCAGAGTTCTTGGTATCGGAGTGGCGGTCATATTGAGTATATGGGGATATATTCATTCTTCTTTGTAATTGACGGAGCAATATTCTTCAAGCGCTTTCCTTTGCTCGACTCAGAAGCGATGCTGTTCATCTATTATGACATATCAGAGCCTCTTGAAATGAACATCATCCTGAATAAGTGCATGAGTTCAGATTATAAGTTGCGTTTCTCCGGTCTTCAATCTGGATTTAGCCTCTTCTTTTTGCTTTGCAGTAAGGCTTCATACCAATAAGTCTGATTTGATATTGAATAAAAATAGGAGTTCTTGGACATTCTCAAAATGCTGACGGGCTAAAATTTCAGTGGGAACCATAAAAGCCACTTGAATATCCTCTTTTATTATTGAATGAATTGCGGTTATAAGCGCGACTATGGTCTTGCCGGTTCATACATCTCACTGAAGAAGCCTCTTCATTGAAAAATCCTTTTCCATATCTTTAAGAATCTGGAATATTACAATTTTCTGATGATTGGTAAGAGGATAGGGGAGTTTGGAAATTATCTCTTTTATGAAATCAGGATCCATCGGGATTTTCGGTGAACGTCAGAATGAGCTTTGCTCAAGCTCTTTTTTTCTGAGAAGTCATTCATATTGCATCTTATAAAGCTCTTCATAGGCAAGCTCTCTTCTTGCTTCTTCAAAATCCTTCTCATTCTTCGGGAAATGTATCTTGTGCAGATTTTCTTTTTTCGAATGAAATCGTTTCTTTTCTATTATCTCATCCGGAAGCGTGTTTTTTGCTTCATTGAAAAATATTCTCATGTCCTCCATCTTTTTCTCAAACCATTCAGACGGAATATAGTTCACCTCGGGATAGATGGGCTTGATTGATTTATTGTTTACTGAAATGAATTCAATGTCGGGGCTTAAAAATGATAGTTTTCAATATGCATATTTAGGTTTTCAAAATAGCAGCACATTATCTCATGCTTTGAATTTTGTGAGAAGGTATTTCTGATTGAACCATACTGCCTCGGAGAGAAATCATCATTTATCCTTTATTATCGCTTTTGTCAGGTTCTTGCCGAATTTCGTCTTTTCTGATATTATGGCTTCAATTTCACAGACTACAGAACCCTTTTCTTTAAGGTTCACAAAGCTGAAATATTCTACAACATTGCTTTTATTCTCATATGTACGCGGATAATGCTCAATAAAATCCCTTACAGAGAGCATTCAGGCATCCAACAGTTTTTTTATGTGCGCATCAGTTGTATGCAGGAGTTTTTTATCTAGGTTCATCTATTATCGCTTTGATTAAATATTCATTGATATCATGTCAGACATTGTTAAAAACATTTTATGGAATTAGCTTTTCTAATCAAGACATAATTCTAAATTTTTTTGAGATACATATCCAATCAACTTTTTCATAAAAAACTTTGCATTCTAATTATAAATAAATATACTTTCTCAGCCTTTTTACCAATGGCACATTTTTTGATTACTAAGGAATCTGAAAAACTCGATCTTTACGCTCAAAGCCTTACGTCCTTCATTTACCGTGGCGCTGCCACGTTTCATTCAGGTACGCGACTTTTCACATAAATATCTTCGCTTTTGAGCTCCCCTTGAAATAAAATCCGGTTATTAAAGCAATCAAAGAATGATCATTAAAATTCTTGCAAAAACAAAAAGATTTGTACGAAAAATGAGTACCGCAATGAAGCGTAGCGGGAGCTACGAAGAATGAGGACACGGAATTTTGAGTGCAAATGTTAAAGTTTTTGAAATGAATTTACATGGCGAATTTAGCTCAGTTGGTTAGAGCGCTAGACTGTGAATCTAGAGGTCGTGGGTTCGATCCCCATAATTCGCCCCAATATTATAAGAATTATCGATTAATCTTCATTCTATAAATCCTTTCTTAATGGGGATCGAATAGAAGGGTAAAATCATGAAAATGATTTTAAGAAGACAACAATTTGTCTTCTGACCCGTAGCCGGCTCCGGCGATTGAGGACCGATCCCCATAATTCGCCCCAATTGAAAGAATTGAGAGTTGAGAGATTAGAGTTGAGAAAGGGCTTTTATAATTTAACATATGGAGCAAATTTTCTAGAGTGTTTAACACTAGAAATTTGCAATTTCTTATAAATGAAGAGATTTGTATGAAAAATGAGTACCAAAGTGAAACGTAGCGGTAGCTACGGTGAGCGCGGAAACGGAAGTTTGAATGCAAATATCGAAATTTAGAAGAAATTACTTTTTATTTTTTAATTTTATTTATTAATGGCAACCGCAACAAAAAGTCAGGATTTCTGAGAAATCTTGAAAAATGCAGCGCCAATCATTTCTCCTAAATTAGGTGAAATAGTTGTTTGAAGGGTATTAAGTGTATCTCCTAAGATGATCTTAGTTGATCTTAATAACCAATTTACTGGTATTATTGCCGGTTCTGATATGCATTCATCTATTGATGACATATCTACTATTAATGTTTGAGACCAAGTTGAATCTTTTGTTATCTGAGATGATAGAGATTCAGGATTAGTTGTTCTTTCTCTAAGAAAAGCAAGTCAAATCAAGCTTATCTCAAGATTACACTCAAATTTCGATACAAAAGAAATCATTACTGTTATACCAAATGAAGCAAACAAAGGTTGACTTCTTATTGATCTTGATGGAATCAAGTGATTTATCCCGGTTTCTCAGCTTACGCCAGTGAATTATCCTCGTGTTGAATGAGCTAATCCTGAAAAAATCCTTGCTCATCTTAACAGATTAGTGGGTAAGCCATTTAAGGTTAGAGTTATAAACGTCGATCAAGACGGAAAGAAAATCATATTCTCTGAAAAAGCTGCTGTAGAGGAAGAAAGATGAGCTGCATTAGAAAAATTGAAGATAGGCGATCAAGTTGAATGAGTAGTAAGCGGTATCCTAACTTACGGTCTATTCGTTACATTTGCTGGACTTGAAGGTTTGGTGCACGTTTCTGAAATTGATTGGGGACATGTTAACGATCCATCAAAATTCGCAAAAGTCGGTGATAGGATTAAGGTTGAGGTTATCGGTATCGATGCTGATAAGATCAGTCTTTCTATGAAAAGGCTTAAGCACAATCCTTGGGTTGAGCTTGCAAAGAAATACAAAGTCGGAGATGTTATCAAGGCTCCGGTTATGAGAATATCAAAATTTGGTATATTCCTAAGTCTAGATGGAGGAATAAGCGGACTTATCCACTTATCTGAAATCAGCAATGAAATAGTCAAGAATGTTGAAGATTACGTAAAAGTTGGAGATCTAGTTGAGGCTAAGGTTATCACTTTTGATCCAAACGAAAAGAGAATCGGTCTTTCACTTAAAACTACTGAAGAAGTAGCTGAAGCTCCTAAAAAGGCTAAGAAAGAAGAAGCATCTGAAGCTCCTGTAGTTGCAGAAGAAAAAACTGAAGAAAAGAAAGCTCCTAAAAAAGCTAAGAAAGAAGAAGTTGCAGAAGAAACTCCAGTCCCTGCTGCAGAATAATCTGTAAATAATTAAAAAATCCTCCAGAGAAATCTGGAGGATTTTTTGTTATAAAGCTATCTTCTGAACACTACAATTTTAAATTATTTTTTGGTAAAATGGTATAAATATCTATAAATAGTAAATTGTTAATGCTTTTATGTAGATAAAGGCAGTATGAGCCTTAACCTGACATGATAATTATATGGAAAGTAAAATTCAACCAAAAATACATTCGCAACTACTGTCAAATGAGAAAAAATCGCTTGAACAATATCTGGAAGAATTTCCTGTTTCTACAGATGTCAATTCTCAGGTCTTCCTAGGCGGTTCTTGCAATCCGACAAAATGGAGATTTGAGACTGCAATACCGCTACTTTCGAAAGCTGGTATCAGCTATTTTAATCCTCAGGTACCCGCATGGAACAAAGAATTCAAAATGATTGAAGAAGTCGCAAAACAAAAATGTGATAAGCTTCTTTTTGTTATTGATGCCGAGACTCGTGCGCTCTACTCATGCTTGGAAATAGTGGATCTAGCTCATAGGAGGAACCCTAAAGATATGTATGTTGTTATCAATGATATGCCAAATGGTACAGAGATTCAAGGTCAAGTTGTCGGTGGTCGTGAATTAAGAGATATCCAGGTATTGAGAGATTGACCTAGAGATATCTTTGCAGAACTTGGCATCAAGATTTATCCTTCTGTCGAAGAGGCAATCAACACTATAATCAGTGATTATCGTTAATTTTTTTTGCTTTTGGGTTGGAATATTTTAATTATTTAAAACAACATATTTATGATTTGATATATATTTGTAATATTGAGCGTAGGGTTTTTTGCTTCTCTGAATATAACAGATAAAATTGTATCGAACTGAAACAATAGGGTAACATCACTGCTTTTAAGATATTCTTTCAGCCTTTTATGAAGTTTTATCCTTCTGTATATCTTATGAGAAAATTTCAAATTACCAGAAATCAAATATCTTATTCCGCTTCTTTTGGCTTGAGTAATATCATATTCAGTAAATATGATAATGTATTCTGGATTAAAGAAGCTGAATACCTGAACTTTTTTCATGATTGCATATTCTTATCTGATTTTTCTTTTCTTCATAAATATATTACTTTATTGAGGCAACGAAATCCTATCGTTACCAAAGAGCCTGGTTGCATTCTTTTTTATTTGATTCGCGATGTATCTGACATATATTTCTTGAAAAGGCTGAAATAAGCATGAATTCCTAGGTTATATTTTTGCTTTTTTATGCGCAATCTGATGGACAATCTGTTATTGAGTTGAGTGATATATGATAAAGCAATCTCTGCTATCGCCCGTAATGACAATGCTCATTGCTTATATGGGAGCAATTTTGACTGCAATTCTGAGTTTTATGATAAAATTCGTGCGTTCAACAGATAAAAGTATTACTGCACCAACCAATATATTTCCTCCTGCATTGTGATGATTGCTTATTTGTGCCTGAAGTTTAAGCCTTTTATTCGCATATAAATATTTAGCTTTAAATATCGTAAATATCTTAACTGTTTCTGAAATGCTTGTTACTACAGTTTTAGCAATAATCATCCTAAAAGAAAAACATCCGAAAAAAGAAATCCAAAAAATATTTTTTGGATTTCTGATTCTTCTTATTTTTGTAGCTGTTAAATAATTATACGGAAAAGTACTATTTCCTTATCATCATATATGAGGCCTGAGCTCTATCGTAGTATCAAACATAACCGGTAGGAGGTGCCCATCATATCCTAAGCCAATTTGCTCAATCTGTAAATTGCCAAGAATATGCTATAGAACCATATGCCGTGCTAGTATAACCTGGCGTTGCACCAAGTACGGATCAGTCTGCAGGAAATGTGATAGAATATCATTCTGTGCATCATTGATTTCAGACAATAATCAGAGAAAAGTTACATTTATGCGGAGATCATGCTCATCCGGAAAATCATATTATTGATGAATACATATATCAATATTCAGAATTTTTAAGACTGATATTAGATCATAACCAGGCAGGTGTTATATCAAATGCAAGAACTTTAGCGGGATCCACAATGCTTATGACTCTCATCTCACTTGCAAAATCTTTTAGATTCGCTGCTATAAAAGGCATTAGCATTCAGGCTTGATTTGGTTTAGGAACTGTTGATATCGTAGATAGACTTCCCGTCAATGCTGTCAATCAATCTGATGCGACTATTGTCCATCCTCATCAGTCCGTAGTCATATCACAATAGGCTTTGAAAGCTGGACTTGAATCAGGCTTCATATAATAGACTCCGTCAACGAATTTGCTTCAATTCCAAGAAGTCGATCATATCTTGTAATTCGGAGATGCACTGGTAAGGAGTTCATTGCATGTTTTGGGATAAACTGGAGTTCATTGATAATAAGTAAATCAATTTATGGCATCTCATCACCAAGCTGGAACCACACAAGCACTTCAATTGCTATAATATCATGAATTACAGCTTGTCGGAACACAAGAATTCCAAGAGCTTCAATTCCAGGTTTGGCTTCAGGCTCAATTTGTCATTGAACAGCTTCGCGTATCGCTGACACAGATATTGGATTCATTGTGATATGCCGCATTACACCCCCAAGGGCAACTATTGCTTACCAGTCCGCTGGAAACAGTATACGCGGAATTACTTGCAGGCTTATTGCTGCAGCTCTTCACTGTGCTTTGTCATGCCTGATCCTGATATTTTCATGTTGTTGCGAAGATACAGCTGGATTGTCATGCTTGATCCTGATAGGTTCATGCAGCACATTGGGTTTGTGATGATTGTCATGTCGATGCCACATAATTTCAAGCATCTGCTGATATGCAGCTCGTCATTCATGCCTGACCCTGATAGCTGCCAGCACTACAAGCCGTCTGTTCGCCTGCTCCAGCCCCCGAAGCATAATAACCTACTGAAGATGATATGCAACTTGTCTGTCCTGTAGATGATTGATAGGTTCATGCAGCACATTGTGTCTGTGTGCTCAATCAGCTTGAACTTACATAGTTGCCCACGCTTGCAGCCACACAGCTTGTTCAATTTGAATAATATCCAGGCTGACACACATAAGTGCATTGTCCCGAAACCACATTATGATTCCAGCTCACTCATACCTTCTGTGTTCAATTTGATATTGAATATTCAGGAGCGCTTCACGTACACTGATCAACCACACATATTCATCCTTGCAGTACATAATTTGCAACACAGTTTATATTCTCAGTTCAATAGCTCAATGTTCAATTGGAACAGTTCACGCTCAGATCTCAGGTTCAATAGCTCACACCCTTGAATACATTCAAACTGCTTCAACTAACAAGAGGAGAGATGCTATATCCCGAATATGTCGCAGCATTGCAGTTATCATACTGTATGCCAGTGGTTGTCCCTGTACTCACATACATCTTTCATGTGCTGATTATGCTCACTCAAGTCATAGAAGATGATGAATTATCTATCACAGCCACATAACCGCTACTGGAAGCTGCAGTGACATCAACTTTTCATAAGGTCTTTACAGAACTGACATCCTGAATAGGAGTATATGTCACGCTTCCTCAAGACACGCTTCACGTCATATCAAGTATTATTCACAATATGTCTCATTTCTCATAAGGATATCGATTGACATACGAAAATGCGGAAGCTATACGTATCTCTCCTGAGTCAAAAGAATAGTTCCTGTTGCCGAAAGGATTAAAAGAAGCAGAGACTGCTAATGGATTCTCTAGGAATCACAGTATCTGATACCTGCTCTGTGAATAGTTTGTATTATATGTATAGAAAGATCTATCAATAGGGTCCATTCATCAATTTGAAAGCTTTATCATCTTCACCACATTGTTTCCTACATATCATTGATACCCTAGGAGAGTTGTTCATGATAGTACGTTTACCTTATCATCAGGAAGCGGATATTTGCCTGAAATGGCATTGAACATAACCAATCACTTTGATATATTTGCCATATCGCTCATCCTTGCAGAATCTCTGGCAGAGCCGGACTGAGAACTGAAGGTCAGGAATGCAATTGTAGCAAGTATTGCCAATATGACAATTACAACTATGAGTTCGACTAAAGTGAAAGCCCTGTTTTCGTTGAACATAAGTTTCAAATTTTAATATTAATTCAGTAGAATTTTAGTATATTTTTACAAATAAGTCAACTTTTAAAAAACAAGCTAATGATTTTTGATGATCAAGTCATTAAAACTTCCTGCTCCAGAAATAGCTCATACTTATTGGCAATTTATTTTAATCAACAATGAAGTTTGTTATTTATGAGTAAATACATATTATAGTCAAGAAAAACTTCTCCTTTTAATTATTAAAACTGAAGTTTTTGCATATAAATGATTTACAATATAAATTAGAAAATAAACATGGAACAAAGCAATTTGAAAATCAAAATCGCTTCAAAAGAAGAAGACTACTCGCAATGGTATCTGGACGTAGCCAAAGCATGAGATCTTTTTGAATATTCTCCAACTCCCGGATGCATCATATTCAAACCTAAATCAGTCACTCTCTGGGAAACCATGAAGGCTGCCATGAATAAAGATTTATCAAAGTTATGAGTTCAGAACGTTTATCTGCCACTCCTTATCCCTATGTCTTTTTTTGAAAAGGAAAAGGATCATGTGGCTTGATTTGCTCCTGAATTGGCGGTAGTTACACATGGAGGATGAAAAGAACTTGAAGATAAGCTAGCCATCAGACCTACTTCTGAAACGATGTTTTGTGAATATTTCAGATGAGAGCTTCAGAGCTACAGAGATTTGCCGATTCTTACAAATCAATGGGTGAATGTTATGAGATGGGAAAAAAGGACAAGGCCATTCTTACGTACTGCAGAATTCTATTGGCAGGAATGACATACTCTGCACGAGACAAAAGATGAAGCTAAGAAATTCGCATTAGATATTCTTTTTAATGTATATATCAAGAATCTTCAAGAGCAGATGGCAATTTTCTGAGTCGCATGACAAAAATCAGAAAGTGAGAAATTCGCTGGAGCAGAAATGACATTTACATATGAGCCTATGATGTCAAATGGATGGGCTTTGCAAATATGCACCTCGCATCTTCTTGGTCAAGGTTTCATGGAACAATTTGATGTTTCGTTCCTTTGAAGAGAATGAAAAAAGGAATTTCCATGCTATACTTCTTGGGGATTATCCACTCGTTCTATAGGATGACTTATATCAAGCCATTCTGATCAGAAATGACTGATAATTCCGCCAGAAATGTCAGAATATAAGGCTGTAATCCTGCCTATTTATTGAAAAGAGAATCAAATAGAGGTGGACGATTATATCAAAAACATCTGAGAATCCATAATAGGGAAGATTGATGGAAGCTGAGTTCCTGTGAAATGAGAATATTTCAGAGCTTTCGTGGGAGAGAATTGAGAGAAGATAATGGCAGACAGAAGAGATGCTCGTTTCTGAGAAAAAATAACTGATTTTGAATTATCAGGCTATCCTGTAGCAATCGTGGTTTGACAAAAAGAGATGGAAGCGGGATTATGTACGGTGATATCAAGAATTACATGAGAAAAGGTACAAGTGAATGCTGCAGATGTCGCTATTCAAGTTAATAAATTCATGGAAGAAGGACAGACTGAATTGTTCAGAAGAAGCAGAGAAAGGCTTGAGAACAACATAGTTCCATGCAGAAGCATGGAAGAGATATGAAAAGCCATGGAAGACGGTAAATTTGCAATCTATGAATGGGAGAAATCGGATAATATCAATGATTCAAGGTTAGAAGCTGAAATAAAAGAAAAATTCAAAGCAACTACAAGATGCATACCGAACCCCGGGCAATTGAAGGTGATAGATGATTTTGAATTAAAAGATAAGGATAATATCAAAATACTTATTGCAAGAGCATTCTAAAAATGAAATAAAAACCCCCGATTAAGAAAATTAATCGGGGGTTTTTAAATCTTTTAGAATATAAATTTATTAAAATGGCTTTTGTTGGCATTTTCTTGTGTTTTATATATATGCTTAATTTATTAGATTAACTTTTATAAATCCCTTATCTAAGCCAAAATAATTTTTTTTAAAAAAAATATTTGACAATGCGTTCATAATGAATATAACTACATTCATCTGAGCTGCTAAAGCTCATGAAATCCTAAAGGAGGAACTGCTACTTAACATCCCGAAAAATCCACTGAAACCTTTAACCAGTATCAGAGAGGAGCTTATCTTCACAGAAAGATTTTAATGATTCCGGACGATTTCAAGAAGCCACGGACGAAAGAAACATTATGCCCACCACCGCAAATTCCCCATGGGGATCATGCCAAAACATGAGGGCCGTCCAACATTGCGACTTGACACGGAGTCTCTGGCAGCTACCTGCCGCCAGCGTTCATTGAAAACTACATATTTCTGAAGTGAATTGCGGGGAGAAATCCTCGCAAAAGATAATGTCCGACTATCAATGTCGAACATGCACCAAACTCCGATGAAAATTCGGATGTTTAGGGAAGTTAAGAAAAGGGCCAGCCTAGCTGGCCCCTTTTTTTTGTGCCTTTTTCATATTTTATAATACATTTAAAAAACCCATATAAAAATAAGCCTTTCCTAGAGGTTTTAAAAAATTGAGTTTTATTTTTTATCCTCTTTATATTTTCTGAAGAAAACCGGAAAATGTGTCAGGAAAAGTATAAGAAAAATGCTTCACCAGACAATTCAGGATATTAAACTATCTTTATAGTCAAAATCTCTTCTTGCAAGAATATTGGTTCTGGCTTCATCTTTACATTTTTGGATTTCTTCGGGGGTCCTTTCTTTTGTTATGGTTGTAGTTGCATTAGGCGCTGTAACTGCCCCTTCTTTTGATGGAACTACTCTTGGCTCTTCGCATTGTTTTATCTGATAGCTGTCATAACTTCATATAAGATATTCTTCTGGTGTGATAAGTCTGTATTTGATGGCCTGATAGCCAAGGTTTCAATATCACATTACAGCTCAAATCAGTCATACTATTGCAATTATGACAAGATATATCTTAAGCAGGTTGAATTCTTTCATAATATGAATTTAAATATTAAATAATTTAAATCTTAATTTATTATAGATCGATTGCCTGTTTTATCAAATGAACAGTGTGAATATTGTGAAAGGAAATCAATAAAAAAGATGACTCCAGTACAGTACAGAAATCATCTTCTAATTTAATATTAAATGTTTTATTTTCACTCCGCTAAAATGGGTTTTTATTAATCATCTGATTCTTCTTTCGGAATTTCTTTTTTTCAAAATATTTCTTTCAGTGCTTCATTTCTGTATTTATTCGTCTTACAAGAATAGAGTATATACGGAATATCCCCAAAAGTATCTGTCAGCTTCTTTTTTGTGGCCTCAAGCTCCTTTTGATTGATCTTATCTACTTTATTCAGTACGACAAGTATATCCAGTTCCTTATCTTTAAGATATGAAAAGACTTCAATGTCCTGTTCGGTAGGTCAAACGACCGAATCCATTATCACTATGATCTTAGTTTTTTCGTTTAGGCTTCTTTCCAGGAATTCAAGTATCATATCCCTGAGCTTTTCCCTATCTTCTTTTCATCATCTTGCATATCAGTATCCAGGGAAATCCAGACACATGAAATTTTTGTTTACCTTAAAGAAATTGATAGTTCTGGTTTTTCATGCTTTCGCACTTGAATGAGCTAGATTCTTATTCCCTAGAAGAGAATTTATCATAGAAGATTTACCGACATTCGATCTTCAAAGGAAAAAAATCTGAGAACTTTTTACTTCTCTTTTCATTGGGGATAATTCTTGCTTGAATTCAACGATGCTTTTAAGGAATTTTACTTCATCTATTTTCATATTTTTCTTTTAAAATTATTGGGAAAGTATATGTTTAAATACCTTGCCGTCAAATTGGTTTGGCCAAATGATTCTTTTATATTTTATCTCACCAAGCAGTATGTGTTTTTCACCAGAGTAATAGGCTGCTTAAAAGTGTAGATTTCCATGACTGATAATCTCATTTTTCAATATCATAGGAAAGAAGGAATTCAAGAGTCTTTAATGTTTTTTGAAACCTGTACTTGTCTCATGTCAGCTTGTAAAGAGGCAATGATAATGCAGTGGCTGAAGAGCTGTATCAAAATAAAGAAGGTCAAGCTGGAAATAGATTCTCAAGCCTTTCTCCTTTCGGAACATCCCGAATAAGTCAAAGAGTCATTTTCTCATCAAAGAAGTATTTATTAAAAAGTTCATATTGATTATCAAAACTCTCCTTATCAAGCTCATAAAGATAGCTTAGAACCCAGCTCTGAGCACATCATCTTGATTGGTTAAGTCAAGTTCATACGCTATATGCCTCTGCCGCTATTATTCATTTTCAATCAATATTCTTGTTCATTTCAAATATCCATTTTTTTATCAGAAGATCATATTTTTTGGGCTCTCATGAATTTTGTCTTATTTTATCTGTCAGATAAAGGCTGTAATAAGTATTAATATTATCCACATACCATCATAGATCTTCATATGATTCTCAGCTGTATTCTCTGGATCTTTCAAGCTCCGAAGCCAACCAATCACTGTTTGAATAAAGCTTTTCCTTATATTCATTTTTTCAAATAATCACCAATGAAGCAAGAATCTGATTCTTATTTCATTGATATATTATTCAATAAGGGATCCTGGTTTTCTGATTCCTGAAATTATATTTTCAATCTGTTATAGTGAATTCATATATTTTTTCTATTTCTTTTGCTGCATAATTCTTGAATTCCAAGTCTGATTTATCTTGAAGATGAATATTGATAAGCGAATATGCATAAAAAGCATGTGCAAGAAGGTCTCACCAATGTCATCAATGTTCATCTCAATAATCTTTTAAATCGAGTTTTTTAGAAATCACATCTACCTGCTTATTTATATCCTCGCTCGCTTCCTTGCTTCAGCCTAAATAATCTATATGAGAATTCTTTTCTGCCTCTGGAAAATCAAATCACATTCAGACAATGATAACTCCAAAATATATCAGAGTAAAAAATAATGCAAATTTTGGGAAGCTTATAAAAGGGATATTTATTTTCATTTCATAATATGATTATCTGACTTGGATTTTTCATTTCATTGCAGGATGTATCGCGCAGATGAAATCTATGTCTCATGGTGTTCTGAAAGTGTGGATATATTGATTATCTTCATCCAAAATTCCGCTTTTGACATCAACTCAATAATTGAAAGAAACCTGATGAGCATCCAGATCGCTATTTTTCCAACGGATTGAATCTCATACCTTGATAGTTATGTTATTGGGGATGAAAGTGTTATTTGCAATATTAATAGTAAAAGTCTGAGCCTGTGCCCGCTCCGATACTTGGTATTTTATCGCATTTTTTATGATTCTTACGGCCTCAGCTCTGGTAATAGGATCATTAGGGCGAAATTTTAGATTTCAATCAATAGTCTGACCGTTGATTATTCATGCTTCTTTGGCTTTTTCTATATATTTGATCATCCAAGCGGAGGTCACATCATTGAAACTTGATTTTGATTTCTCAGGCGATGAAATTCAGGAAATATTCAGAAGCATTGCTATCGCCTCAGCTCTTGTGATATTATCATTTGGTCTGAAAATGGCTTTGCCATTTATATTTTGTCCGTTGATTCAGTATTCTTTGGCTTTTTCTATATATTTGATCATCCAAGCAATCGGCACATCGCTATATCATGTAGTCATCAGAAGTTCATCAACCTGTTTGTTGAGGGCTTTTAAACTTAGGGCTAAGAATTCTGCTCTTGATGCTGGATTTTCTGGTTTGAATGTGCCATCCTCAAATCATTTTATTATTCATTTGTTTGCTAATTCATTTATGTCATCTTTTGCAAATGAATTATCAATATCCTTAAGGTCTCCGCTTCCAGCATCTGCTATATTTATAACATTAATAGAAGCGAGTAACGTTACTAAGATTAGTTTTAATAATTTTTTTGATTTTTTTTGAATAAAGATTCTCATAATGGCTGATTAAAAAATAAATTTTAAAAAGTTTAACATACTTGAAATTGTTTTCAAGTATAATCTTTACCAAAAAGTAAAATTAGCTTCAAATTGGAATCAAATTTTAAATTGATAAATTAAAACAGAGTCCATTATAATAAGAATCCTGAATTATGAGCTATGATTGGAATCAGATAATTGAAGATAATTAATTTCATTCCAAAAGAGCACCCACGTCCACCCAATCCTTAAGGCTATTTTTTGAATTAACATATCCTCTTGTGTCTATGCCTACTCATTTGTATATAGAGAGATGAAGATGTTTCCTTTCTCATCATGTCTCATCGCTATTTCATTTTCCAAGGATTCATAATTTTTGACCGGAATCAATATCTTGTTTCGGTCTCCAAGTTATGCTGCTAAATTTAAGATGTCAATAAATCACTGACACTTCAGAATTATTAATTTTGCATTTTTGAACTGCAATTCCTCAGTATCAAATGGCTGTTTTCTTCAATAATAATGGTCAGCTGCAGATTGCATATACGCTCACTTCCGCATTTGCCTCTCTGGAAGTTATCTCAAAATCCGCTCATGTATGATATCAGCTGAATTTTTCTGGATTGATAGGAGAGTCTCATGGAGAGACATTTATTCAAAAATGTTTTTTAGTCAATCTTGATAATGCATTAGTTATAGGTTCAGAAATTAGTTTTTTTACTTCTGGCTTTTTATCAGGAACAAGAACTTTAATTTTATCTTCTTCTTTATCTTTGACATAATCAGCCATCTGAACAATTTCTCCAGTATTGGTTTTTGATTCAATATTAGCTTTATCATCAGAAGATCACCTAAGAGTAAGTGCTATCGCCAATACTGCTATTATGATTACGCTGATAATGAACGTCAAGAAATTGTTTTTCATATATGAGTTATTAAAGCTTATGATTTTTCTCCATTATTGTCCTCACATATAGTCATTGAACCTGAAGCCTAGCCCACTGCGTTTTTCTTAAGAACTTAAGAGACGATATCTTACTTGGATTGCTCTTGAAACAATTTATCTTTATAAGTTCGCTCAAAGCCTCAAATCCATATTCCTCTATGAGAAAATCCATTATCATTGATAAGGTTACACCATGCAGTACATCATCATTCCTATTATCCATTTCCATATGCTTAATTCTTTATTATTAATTTTGCTCATTATAATGATTTATTCCTGATTGTGAATTATTTTGATAATAATAATTTTTATGTCCTCCGGACGTTCCGCTTAAGCGAATGAGCATGTGATGATAATATATTCTGTAATGATTCCTTCCTTGATACAGATTAAGGTGCCCGGCAGGGCGGATGGGTTATATAATAATTATTCCTTAATCATATCAACATCAATACTTTTACCATAAAAGCATGTAAAAGCCCCTCTATGTAATTCCAGGGTTTGACCCCGAATTCATTTCATTGATCAGATTGATTGCCACGCCTGCCTGCCGGTAGGCAGGTCGTTTTCCTCCTTGAAATGACGAAGATCATGACATCAATCACGTAAAAAGCCTCCTCACTGTCATCCTGAATTTATTTCAGTCTATTTCATTACTACACTCCTCTTTTATCCTCGGACTTTGATTTGAGATCAATAACAAGCCCGATAATTTTTTTGATTCTCCCAATATCAAAATTCATTAAAAATCACTCACTGAAAAATCACATTCGAACACGATATCTTCACTTGTGCAAAGTTGACAATAATGGCTTTATAGATAGAATAAGTCGCATGTAGAGGTGTACATTTTAGGGAGTATTTGGTCGCCTTACCTATCATGTTCATACCAATGGCGAAACCGACTATAGTTGATTAAAAATCAGCGCGTTTAGTCGGATTTTTTTGATTATTTGGTTTTATCTTTTTAATTTTTTCATTATGAAAAATGCCCCTCTTAAAAAAAACATATATATGTTTTTGTGAAAATCTCTCTCAATAATGCTAATATTCGTTATGTTATTAGCCATTTTTGTACCTACTCCTTTTGCAAAAGTCAATGCTGAAGCAGAAACAAATCTCATCTCCAACCCATCTGTTGAGACAGCTTCATCCAATTCTTATCCTCTTGATTGGGCTATCGACAGATGGGGGACTAACACGGCGACTTTCAGTTATCCTGCCAGAGGACAAGACGGCAACAAAGGATTGCGTGTCGAAGTCAAATCATACACCAGCTGAGATGCAAAATGGTATTTCAATTTTGTTCCTGTAACCCCTTGAAAGACTTATGTCTTCTCTGATCATTATCAATCGAACATACAATCCAATGTGACTCTTGAGTATAAGACTTCTAGCAACGCTTATTCCTATGTGAGCCTAGGGGATCTTCCCGCATCTCCAGCATGGGCTAAGTTTACAAAAAGCTTTATAGTTCCTGCAAACGCAACTTCAGTGACTGTGCTTCATCTTCTGAATAAGATATGATACCTTGAAACGGACAATTTTTCTCTTACACTTTCCTGATCGACAGGATCTACGGATACTCAAGCCCCTTCAATTTCCATCCTTTCTCCAGTATCAAATGCGACAGTTTCATGAAGCGTCGCAATTTCAGCGACTGGAGCGGATAACATATGAATCGTATGAATACAATTCCTTCTGGACGGCTTGAACACAGGAAATGAATTGACCTCTTTGCCTTATACCTTCAGTTGGGATTCTACAAAAGCCTCAAACTGAACACATTCATTATCTGCCATTGCTCGTGATGCGGCAGGAAACAAGACCACTTCCGCTGTCGTACCGATCATTGTGCAAAACAGCAATCCGCCTCCTCCACCGCCTCCAGCCTCAGATGAGCTCATCCCCAATCCATCAGTTGAGACAGCTTCGTCCAATGCTTCCATCCCTCTTGATTGGGCAACCGACAAATGGGGGACTAACACTGCAACTTTCGCATACCCTGTCCCAGGACAAGACGGCAGCAGAGGATTGCGCGTCGAGATCAAATCATATACCAAGTGAGACGCCAAATGGTATTTCAATCATGTTCCTGTAACTCCTTGAAAGGCTTATGTCTTCTCAGACTATTACCAATCGAACTTACAATCCAATGTTACTCTTGAGTATAAGACTTCCAGCAACACTTATTCTTATGTGAATCTGGGGAATCTTCCTGCATCTCCGGCTTGGGCTAAGTTTACAAAAAGCTTTATAGTTCCTGCAAACGCGACTTCAGTGACCGTACTTCATCTTCTGAAAAAGGTATGATACCTTGAAACGGACAATTTTTCTCTGACCCTTTCATGATCGACAGGATCTGTGGATACTCAAGCCCCTTCAATTTCCATCCTGTCTCCAGTATCAAATGAGACTGTTTCATGAAGCGTCGCAATTTCTGCGACTGGAGCGGATAACATATGAATCGTATGAATACAATTCCTTCTGGACGGCTTGAACACAGGAAATGAATTGACCTCTTTGCCTTATACCTTCAGTTGGGATTCTACAAAAGCCTCAAACTGAACACATTCATTATCTGCCATTGCTCGTGATGCGGCAGGAAACAAGACCACCTCCGCTGTCGTACCGATCATTGTTCAAAATGCTCTGCCTGACACCATCCCCCCAACTATATCAATAATATCACCAAGTGATAATTCTTTAGTTTCAGGGAATATTGCAATTTCTGCTAGCTGATCCGATGATGTCTGAATAACGCATGTCCGATTCCAGCTTGATGATATCGATATAGGTCCGGAGCTGACCGTGGCCCCTTATGTTCACAGCTTAGATACTCTCAGCGGTGTTACAAACGGTTCGCATAAGCTAACAGCAAGAGCTCGTGATGCAGCAGGGAATATTGCAACATCACCACAGGTGACGATAAATGTTTCAAATATAGTTCCAGATACGATCTTGCCCACAGTAACTTGGGTTGAACCCCCAGCAAATGCCACAATATCCGGTGCCGTACAGCTATCTGTCACTGCAAGTGATAATATCGGCGTGACAAATGTTATGTTCTTTATTGATAACATTGCTTTCGGCAGCGGCTCTATAGGCACATGATCGACTTCTGCATATTCTTTGATAATGGATTCTACAATATTAACAAATTGAACTCATATGCTTCATGCAGAAGCAATCGATTTAGCTAAAAATATTTGAAAAACAACTACAATACAGGTGAACATTGATAATCCGGTACCAGATTCTATCGCACCAACAGTTTCCATTACTTCACCAAAGAATTGAGCGATACTTTCTTGAACAAGCTCAATTACCATTTCTGCTACAGATAATGTGTGAATTGAATTCGTACATTATTCAGTATCTAATGGAACAGATGTTATTGTCTGACAACTGACAAGTGCCCCATATAACTTACAATTATCTCCAGATTCATTAAGAAATGGTTCTCATGAGATAACCGTATATGCTCAAGATAAGGCCGGGAATATCTGAAATGCTATGCCTGTAAAATTCAATACATTCTATATTCCTCCACAACCTCTCAATCCAAATCTGATTTTGAATCCTTCATTTGAAACATGAACTTGAGGATTTCCTGATTATTGGTTTAAATGAAATTGGGGAACTAACATAGTCAATTTCAATTATCCAGTGTCATGAATAGATTGAGCCAATGCTGCGGATTTAAATATCACAGAATATACAGATGGAGATGCAAAGTGGTATTTTGAAGACGTTACAGTGACTCCTTGACAAAGTTACACCTTCTCAGATCAATATATATCAACAACAACATCTACTCTAACAGCCCGCTTTACAACTTCTACAGGAGTAATGATATATACTGATATAGTTGTCAACTTGCCTGCAAGCACGACATGGGTTTCAGCTTCACAGACAGTTACAATACCTGCAGACGTTACAAAATTGACCATATTCCACCTTCTTAACAGAGTATGAAATTTAACAGTAGACAATATGGAACTCAGGCTTTCAGTTCCTTGATCATGAGGATGAATAGATCCAAATGGATTTACGACCGGTCTTGTTTCGCTTACCTTCGATGACGGTTGGGGCTCTCAATATGATAGTGCTCTGCCGATACTGAATTGAGCAGGATTTAAAGGAAGCTTCTACATTATCACTAATGAAATGAAAAATGCGATCAATGCAAATCGTATATCAAATCCATCTTTTGAGATAATGGGGGAATGAAGCGAACCATCAGATTGGACGACTATAAAAAGCGGAATAAACGATGCTGCATTTACTTATCCTGTCACTTGAGTTTCAGGCGGTAAAGCTACAAAAGTTGTTATTGATTCATATACAAGTTGAGATGCAAGATGGCAATCTGCAGATACTACTGTTGCGAATGGAGAACTCTATAATTTCACCGACCAATATATCTCCACAGTGCCAACAATAATTACTATAGAGTATACTTTCAATGATAATACAAAGCAGATGATTGATTTAGGTACCGTAAAGGCTAGTCCGACTTGGGCTATAGCATCTTTTACTTTCACACCCCCTGAAAATGTGAAAAGTATTACAATATATCATAGGCTTGTAAGCACAGGCTCATTGACAACGGATGATTATCATCTTGACCTTGCACAGGGTTATATGAATATCGCTCAGGTGCAGGATTTGTATAAGGACGGACAGGAAGTGAGTGCACATTCTCAAACTCATCCTTTCCTTACACAGCTCACTGCCGCAAAAGCAATTGAAGAGATTTCAGGCTCAAGGCAAGATCTGATTAATGTCGGCATAACACCTGCTGATACATTTGTATATCCTTATGGTGATTACAATGCTTCAATTATCCAAGCTACCAAGGATGCTGGATATATTGGAGCGCGATCGGTAGATGAAGGATATAATAATGCTATAACTGATAAATATTCTTTAAAAATCCAACAAGTCAATAATACTACCACGCCAGAACAATGGGAATCATGGACTCAAACAGCCATGGCAAATCACACTTGGCTTATCCTTATGTTCCACCAGATTGATAATCAAAATGATCTCTACGGAGCTAAGCCTGAAGATCTTCAGACATATGTCGATTATCTTAAACAGAATTGAATCCCTGTAGTTACAATGAAAGAATGATTAAGCTTAATGAATAATCAGTAATATAAATAGTAAATCAATTCTTAATGAAGAACCCCTTAATGTGAATTCAGGGGTTCTTCATTAAATAATATTGATATTAATGAGAATGCTAGTTAGGGTATATATTTAAGGCAAATGATATGATAATGGGTATTTGTTTTTTAATTCTTTATACATCTAACTGAGAATCCCTTAAGTTTATCATAGTCTTTTCTATAATTTTCTTGCCAATCAGCACGATTGCTTCTTGTAAACGCATTAGTTCCAGTGGATGTACTTGACCATAAATATGATGCCAGACCGCGTGCACTAAAATCAGCATTTACCATGCTTCAAGAAATTGGAATATTCAAAGCTTTTATAAAGTTATTTGAGGATGTTCTAGTTGTACTTCAGGACCAACCAAGTCAAGGGCATAGCCATCAACTTGTTGCATTTCGGCAGTTGATTCAATTATTTAAATTTGTCTCTAAAATTTCAAATTCATTATCACTTGGCAAATGCCATCCTGTAGGACAGGCATTATTGGTTTGATTTGCTTGTTCCCAAGTGTAGAACTTTCACCACACGTTATTGACGGTTCACTGGACGGCTGATGCGACTGACCAAGATTTTTCTTTTGCTGAACTTGCCATTGCTAAATCTCAAATAGGACAATTCGCAGGTGTATTTATAATATTATAACTATAGCAGCCTGATACTGATCCTGTACTTCAATCATTTTTATATCACCATTCTGATCAATTTCATAATGTTGAATTGCACCCAGCCCAAATCTGACCTCAGACTACTACATTATATAGGTCACATCAAGGAAATCTCTCTCATCAGGTCTTCATTGTACTATTCATTATATAAAGATCCGATCAAGTTCATGTTATTTTATCATCTATAGTGAATTGTGCTATATAGCTTCAAGTTGTATTCATCACATCCACATCAGCCTTTATTGTTTGGGCTGGAACTGAATTGGAGCTTTGTAGAAGTACTCATAATCGGTCTCACTTCGTAATCACATATCTTACAGAGTAAGAAGACGGATCGGCATTCACTTTTTCCACACTCTCTGTCATTCCTGCGAAGGCAGGAATCTCCTCCTTATTACTGCCACTCAATCCGTCAAAATTAGGCTTCAATGATAAAGCAGCATTGTTGCCATCTTCTAAAAATCATAATATCTGGTACTTATTCTTATTTAAGTTAGTGGAATATGTGTAATGAGCACCATCCAAAGGATCCTTTCCTCAATTAGACAATTTAGCTATATTCAGAACACTTGCTCCAGCATATCATTGTTTTCATATCTCTATTCCAGAAGCTGTTATGGAAATAGGATTATCAGGTTTGGGATATGTTCCGGCAGCTGCGTTGAATACATACAATCATTTTGCAATATTGCTCATATCGGACAGGCGGGTGGAATCTCTGGCAGAGGCTGATTGAGATGAAAAAGACAGGAATGCAATCGTTGCGAGGATAGCCAAAATGACGATTACGACGATGAGCTCGACGAGTGTGAAGGCGGATTTTGCTTGTTTTTTTGTTGAATTCATAATTTAATCTTAAATTAAGTTTAAATAACCGAATTAGTGTACACTGTATTTTTAGAATATCAATTTTTTTTTAAACATCAATAAAACCCGCTCCAATTTAGAAATCAAGGGGGTTATATTTGAATGGCAATTTATTTACCTATTTTTTACTGGCTTGTTTATCTTATTGCGCAACTTGTATATCAACTTATTATCATCTTGTCATAGCGCCCAAAAGAACACTCCTTTAAGTCACTTGTCTTTTGCAAAACGCATCTTCTCTTCAATGCTATTCATATCATCATATGAGATATACGAATTGCCGCAAATCAGAACAGGTCATAATTCGGATTTTTTTTCGCATAAATCAAAGGGAAGATTCTTATATTCGATATCATCGGATCAGTAAGTGTTTTCATATGGGCTTAATGCATTATATTTTCTTCCATACAGAGGCAATCAAAGCATGATCTTTTCTTTCGGAACTCATTCATTCAAGTAATTGACTTCTAGAAGGGTCGCTATGCTTCTATCCTCAGGCATTTTCTCATTTGGGTATAGCGGTGCATTTATTCATGCATATCAATCAAATCAGTCCTCCATGTCATACGCCATGACGAGTATGAAGTCGAGCGATTTCTGAATCTCAAATATTTTTTCTATTCCAAGAGTCGATAAAGATATCGGAAGAGCTGCAGTCAGAGTTATTCAAGGCATGCTGCGTCTTATCTCATTTGCAAGTAAAACGAATTCGTCAGATTGCTTAGCTCAAACAGGATATTCCCAATCCAAATCTACCCCGTTATATCAATTACGTTCTACAAATTCCTTCAATTCATTAATGAATCTTTTCCTAGATTCAGGATTTTCAGCAATTACCTTGAACCATTCTGAATTTTCTCATCCTCCAACCGAAATAGACACCAATTTTCATTTCTCCAAAAAAGTCCTGGCTTTTGAAGCATCAAATCATTCAGGGATAATAAGCTTTCATGTTTCATCAGGCCATATGAACGCGTGGAAGATTCAATTGAAATAGCCTGACGGAATTTTTGACGGTGCAAATTCTGCATGCTTCCAGTAAGGATAATATCAATAATATTCCAATTTCTTTTTAATTGATGATACAGTTCCTGTTGAATTAATGTAACTCAAGGGAATTATCTTTGCCTGATCTTTCGGGAATATTCAATCAAAAGTAAAATATGATATCAGAAGAACTGCGGTTATAAGAAGGAGGGTTCTATTTAAGACTGACATTTTTTTGAAGTTAAGAATAATGTCTGTATATATTTTTTTAATTTTCATTTGTAATTTTTACTGTTCATTTCCTTTCAAGCTTATTCCAACCATATCGTACTCATCTGAGTGCTGCAATTATTGATTTATAAGTAACAAAATACATGAATTGCCTATAGAAGAACCTTTGAATGAATACCACCCAGACTTGAGAAATGGATTTTTTATCTAGAGCATAAGCCGTCGCTGCCGTAATCAAATCCATAGCCAAGAACAATAGATATGCTAGAAGTATTTCATGCAAATCACCTATAAAAAGTGCAAATATCAACACTATGTCTCAAATGGGAGAAAAAAGAGGAAAGATCACTTGAAAGAATAGCATATTAGGAAGCGCAATTATTCACAAAGGACCCTTTCCGAAAGTTCTCCTATGTTTCCAGAAACATTGGAATGTTCCAAAACTCCATCTGAAACGTTGCTTGAAAAGAGGAAAAACTTTTTCTGGCGCCTCTGTCACAGATTTTGCCAATGGTGAATAAACTATCCTTCATCAATTCTCAAGTATGGTCAAAGTCAGATCGGCATCTTCCACAAGAGTATCAGTAGAATATCAACCTGCATCCAATACGCTTTGTTTTCTCCATGCTCCCGTTGCTCATGGGACAACGGAAATGCAATTCAAAGCATCAAATGCACGACGATCAAAATTCTGTCAGATTACATATTCCACTTCTTGGAAAGCTGTGAGCACGTTTTTTAAATTTCCTACCAATATATTTCCACAGACTGCATCCACATTCTTATTTGAAAAGGGTTGTATGAGATAAAATATAGTTTTTGGGAATACGATAGTATCAGCATCTATGGTTACGATGTATTCATATTTTGCTTCTTTGAATCATAGATTCAGAGCCAGTGATTTGCCCTCATTTTGTTTGGAGATAAGACGTACATTATCATATTTTTCTGTTAATTTTTTTGTAACCTCAGCTGTCCTATCTTTACTTCAATCATCTATTACAAGTATTTCAAATATCGGATAATCGCTTTTGAGCAATCATAATATAGTTCTTTCTATCACTTTTTCTTCATTATAAGCGGGTACCAAGATTGTAATAGGAGGCGTGAATTCATGAGAATAATATTTTTTCTGCAGTTTTCTTGCTCTGTAAACATATAAGCCAATGAACATCAATCTTATAATTGATACAAATGTGGATATGAAAAATATAATTGCTAAAGTTCTCCATAACAAGTCATCGATTCATATCAAGAATATCGGTTTTCATAGGATGAGAAGTTTTTCATAAAATGGGACCTCAGGCATCAGTGCATCTCTTTGCACTCATAGTATATCATTCAATGGAACAAAATTGTATCATTCCGCCAGAGCGAAAGGAATGAATTTTTCAAGAGCTTGTACAGTTTGGGCTCTATTTCATCAAGAATCATGCATGATTATTATATTTGAATTATCTTTCTTGAGTCAATTAAGCATGTTTTTATTTATGATTTCAGTTCAAGGATTGGTAAAATCTCTTGAATCGATATTTGCACCGGCAAGAATATAGCCTAAATCACTTGCAGTATGCATAGCCTTGAGATGTTCTGTTTTTATCGGTGCGGAATCATTTATATTGTAAGGAGCTCTTACAAGCATTGATCAGTGGCCTGCTATTATTTTTATCTGCTTCTGTGTTTTGTTGAGTTCAGTTGCTATGATTTCCTCAGAAATCACTCATTCATTCGGATAAAACAATGCACGGCTTCAGATGATATGCCCCTCTTTATATTCTCGTAATACTGTTTTTGGGTTTTTTGATATATTCTCGTCTCTGAGAAAAAAAGTGGCTTTAATTCAATATTTTTTCAATATGTCCAATATTTCTTCCGTATATTTATCCGGACCATTATTGAATGTTAATGCAATTGTCTTTACTTTTCAATCTCATAAACGCATAACCTTTGTCTTTTGCGGGAGACTTACATATTTAACCGAAACTATCTCTTCTCATTCCAAGCTTATTTCGCGTTCTCATACATTCTGTATTTTTTGAACTTTAAATATTTCTCAAGATCCGACAGATTCGATTTTTTTTTGGATTGGCAATATGCTTAATTCTTTTGGGTCAAATGTGAAATCATCTTCAAAATCTTCAAATCTATAAGGCTTAGCTTCAAATTGCTCATCTGCAAATGGATCTTTTTCATAGGATGAAGTATCTTCCTTTTTTATCATAAGATTATCGACCCATAAATTAAATGAATTCAAAAATCATGACTCTTCATTTTTTAATTTATTTCTTTCATCATTATCTATATTCGCAGAGGCTTGCTTTATTCATAAATCTTTATTTTTCCCTGGCTGTGAAAGCTGGATATTATCTGGTTCTTTTTTTCCTTCCGATGGAATTATGAATCTGTTCCAAGGGTTCATGATATCTAAGAATCATAGTCATGAGCTTTCAATTAAATATGCTTCATGAATTATAGGAGGTTCTACTTCATTTTCTTCATCGCTCTTTAGCATATGATTCTTTGGAATGAAGTTCCAGAGTGTCGAATCTTCAACACTGATTCTCCATAATGCAAATCAATGCATATTTCTTTTTTTGATATGATTATACTGATTCCAGGCAGATATGGCATCCAGAAGCCAGACTTCATGTACATTTCAATCAGCTGCAGTGTATTTAAAATTACTGTTTCATGATAGATTATCAAAATGAATAGTTTTCTTAGTATCATTCGCAAGATTCATAATCTCATCAAAGCTTCTTGATTCTACTTGTGTTTTTGAAGTTATATTCCAATCATAAGAGTTTGAGCCGATAGCAACAATTATCTTATCAGTAGGAATATTTTCTGATAATTTATATATTTTTTCTTCAAACCAATATTTTCAAGCTATCGGTCAAGGTTTTCAAGCCTCAGAATGCTCATTGAAAGCTTTTATGATTATAATATCTGCAATAAGTCATATTTCTTGAAAATCAAGTTCGGCTTTGTCTGCTGGAATGTTAATGGTCACATAAAGATTATCTTCATGAAAACTTTCTGCAAGAGAGATGAGCCAATTCGTATATAAGTAGATATTAATATTATCGATGTTATCCAGATCTATATTTATTCAACGCAAAGAGCGATTAAGGATTATTTGTTTAAGCTCTGCTATGAGGCATTCGGATTTATCTGAATCTTTTATGATTTCAAAAAATTCTTTTCATTTGCTATCGGAATCTCAAAATCTAGGGAAAACAATCACTTTATTCTTTTTAAGCGTTTCAAATATATTCCAATTGATATTTTCCTTAACTGAGCATAGTGTTCCTGAGAGTGAAAGCGAATCAGTGAATGCCAAATCCAACTGTTTTGAATGTTCCGAAAGATTTCATAAATTTTGATAGTCGCCTTGCATGATGAACGCGGCGTGTATAAAATTGCCATCCATGATAGACGGGAGAGATTTCAGATTCTTTATCCTTGTTTCAATTGTCTTCTGCTCATGATTAGCCGCTCAACTTAAGCTATAGGCAAATGGCTTTATGCTAACTGGTTTTATTATTTGTTTCTTTAGGTCCTTTCAATTTTCATTTAAGAATAGGGCATTGAAGAGATTGGGATTCAGGGGTTTTGTGTCAATAAGATATTCAGGAATGGTAAAACCGGAAATCAATCCGGCCATTAGTATAATCACACCAAAAGTAACATTCCGTGTTATCTTCCAGCGATTTTGTGAAGGGTCCTCGAAAATCATAGTTCCTGATAATTAGAAGCCGTCTCTCATAAGATATCTTATGAGGAAAAGATAATTGCTATGGTAAAATCTTTTTTATCCTCCTTTACATATGGATTGTGAGTAATTTTTTTATTTCAAGGTTTTTGTTTTTATACAGGGATTAATTTTGAAATATTTGAACATATAATTTTTTATAATACTAAAAATCCGACTAAAACGCTGATATCTAATCAACTATAGCCGGTTTCGCCATTGGTTTTATGGATGAATAAGGCGACCACTTATTACTCGTCCACATATACCTCTACATGCCAGTATTGTATCTATAAAGCCATTATTGTCAATTTTACGCAAGTGAAAAAACGGTGCGTGGATTGTGAATTTATTGTGATTAATTTACAAAATTAGAAAAATATGAGATAATAGGAAATATATTTGAAAAATCATCTGAAATATTATGTCTAATTCTCTACATCAGCAGGAATGAATAAAAAATAATGTCATACAATTTCCTGTTAGTCCAAAAATTCCAGATACCGCATCAATAGTTGATGATATTCTGCAGAAAAGAGAAATCCCTATATGAAGTGTGGAATTTTTCCTTGATAAATGACTTGATCTCTTCAGAGGTAAGCACCACAAGGCTGATTTTAAGATGCTTACAGACAGCCCTTATGAGCTTATAAAAATCAGTAAAAATGATTTTTCAATAGACTGACATGAAAATATATGGAAACTGCTTATCTGTCCAACAACAAAAAGAGAGGTGATTGAGGCCAGAAAATTTGTTCTTGAAAAAGTAAATTCTTTGCCTGGTAAATTCCATACCGAACTTTATAAGACTTTTGCCTCAGCGAAGCACATATATAGTTTTGATGATGTCTTTGATAATTTCGATGATTTAGAGCGTCTGATAAATGAACTGGAAGAAAATAAAAACAGATGAGATATTTATTCAGATAATGATACTTTTTTCTGTTCTTTGATGTCGACATTCTGATCATGAGGAGTGGAAATGGAAGAGGCAAGAACTATAATCCCAAAACATATTCAACTTCTTAGGAATATCCCAGGAGATTTTTTCTCAAAATCTGCAGATACTCTGCATGAGGCTTTTATGAAAGCTAAAAATTTCTCAATGAATGACCTTAAGAGGATAGTGGAAGAACAAGATTATGAATGATTTTCTGATATAAAGAAAAACCTTAAGGAGTTCTGCAGTTTTTTCTCTGATTGGGACTGAATCCTTATTGCCTCAAGATGGATAAAGAACTGATACATCAAAAGCTCTAAGATAATTGATGACCCCGAAAACGAAAAAATTACGGAACTCAGGGATCCACGTCCTCTTTTGAGTGAAAATATTGATAAATTCTACTGAAATATCCCCAATGATCCTCCAATCGGAAAGTCACTTGAAGTATACACTGGAGGTAATTGAAGCGGTAAGTCCACATGGCTCAAATCCCGACTTGCACTGCAATTATTCCATCAGACCTATGGTTATGTACCAGCTTTAAATGCAGAGTTACCCCTTAGGAGTCAGATAATTTTTCTGAATAGATGATGAAGCTGATATTGAGAGGATCTGAGCGCATTTTGAAATGATGTCAGGAAATTAATGGAATTTATCGGGGGAGTACAAAAAAACTCACTGATATTTCTAGATGAATTCTGATCCACAATCCCAGAAAATGAAGCATTTGTACTTATTAAGGCAATCGAGGAATATCTGCTAGAACATGGCGCAAAAGTTTTATCAGCGACACATAATGAGAAATACATCAGAGAATTATATAAAGAAAGAAATCCTCAAAAATGAATTTATCATTTTAATTGTAGAGTCGATAAGAGCGGAACAATGGATTTTTATTACAAACTGAAAGAATGAAAAGATTCAGCACATACACTCAATGTTTTTAAGGCTGCAGGGGTGCCACAGCATATGCTATATAAGGCGTCATGAAATATCTTGTGAAAATTCATGAACAATGATAAGCTAGATATCCCATATGGCTTCGTTTTAAGTTATTCAGATGAAGAAAGGGAAATGATGAAAAAAGAAATCTGATGATTTGCAGGATTTTCGAGATATAATGATATGGTAAAAGTAAGAGAAAAGAAAAAATGAAGCAAGAGATTTCAGATAATGAGGAAATTCAAGCCTCTGGAATGGGAAGAGAGACCAAATGTGTGGTATTATGATCAGGATCTTTTCTTCTCTGCCCATCATCCCGATTGTCTGGATGCGGTCGGTAAGATGCCTAGTTTTGATTTTATGACTTATTCAAAAGACGAAAAATTGAGATTACCGAAATATCTTACTCCAAAAAAATCAAAAAATGAGAATGTATATGACTCTACTCTGCAATGAATGGTTACATGGTGACTCACAAACGACACCAAAGAACTGCTAGAAAGACAGAAATTTTTTGAGGAAGCTGGAGAAGTTCCTTTTAAAGAGGTCGCCGCTTATTATAATGATGTAAATATATTCCTGTGGATTGCTTCTTGATTCATAGCAAACAGCTATCACTCAAAATGAATGGATGTAAAACTGGAGGATCTTTGAAGATTCAATAAAGTCATGTGGGAGCACCTTATTGAGAATTTGCCAGAACTGATGAATTTTAAATGAGTTTGAGCTGTCACTGATTGGTTTTTGGGTCTCGTAGAAATGGAAATCATCCTATGAAATATACCCTGAGATTATTGCGATCTACATAAAGAAAAATTTGACTTGCTCCGAAAGACTGTAAAGCTTGCAGAAAGACATAACAGGGCATATAAAAGGGAGAGGATATGAATGTGGAAAGAAAAATTTTCCAAAAGCAAAGATACATCAGTCAAAATCCAAGAACGTATTCAGGATATATTTTCTGAGATGTTTCAGAAAGAATGATTAAAATTGGATGATATGATGAAAGGTATTTGGGCTGATATTGACTCAACTTCTAAATGATTTGATATTCTCACAATGGAAAAAACTCTAAGGTCTAAGGTTGCAACTCATATAGATGACAAATGGATATTCAGAGTCAAGGATGATTGGGGGGAGAGCCTTTCCGGATGATTCACTTGAATGATGCAGATAATCAGGTCTATCAAATGAACCGGGAATCTTGCTCGTCCGCTGATTGAGAGATTAAAAACTTTAAATAGCACGCACGCGAATTCTATAGCAAATTATCTGGACGATTTCATGACACTTCCCAAGGTAGAGGAATTTGTGGAAATGATAAGACTCAAGAGAGATGATATAAAAAAATATGAAAGGTTAAGATATGATTTCAATATTGAGCGAAAGCATCAATGAACAGTCCTTTATGAACTCAATTGAATATTCTATGCGGCCAATCAGATAAAGAAACTCAAATGGGCTAAGGTAAATTATAATACGACATGAGAGATAGATATCCGATCAATGTACAATCCTTCAATGAAGAAAGTTTCAGAGCAGGTTAAAAATGATTTTCATCTTAATCCATCTGAGTCGTTTGAGATACTGGAATGAGCGACAATGTGAGGCAAGACCATGCACATCCAATCTATGCAATGGATAATGAGATTGGCTCACTCCATCTGATATGTACCTGCAGAATATGCATCAATGCCAGTATTTGATTGAATGCTTTATATAGACAGGATTCTTGAGGACGAGAAGAAAAATCTCAGTGCAGGTCAGCATGATGCTAAGATATGGTCCGAAATAATCGCTAAAATAACCGCAAAAGTGAAAGAGGGGACAAAAGGATGAAGATATTGGTTTGCTATAGATGAGATGATTTCCAGTGTGCCAGCGAGATTTCAAAAATGATTGGTGGTAGCTATCGTTGATGAGTTGAAAAGATTATGACAAAGATGACAGATATCAATCCATAACCCAGAGCTAGTGACGGCGCTTCTTGATCTAGACACTATCTCATACAAGGTTCATCATCCGGAAGTTAAGTTTGATTCCGATTGAAAAATGGAACATACATATAAAATAATTCCATGAAGAAGTATCGACAAAAATGGCAATTATTCAGCATTTTCTCTGGAAACAGCTGAAAATTTATGACTGCCTAAGGATATTGTTGAGAGGATGATGAAAATCAGAAATAGATAACCTTAAATTTGACAATTCAATTGATTATTTTATAGTAAATTCATTAAATTTTAATTTTAATTTATGAATTTGAAATGAATTTTGATGGGTTCTGCACTTGCGCTAGCTTCACAGGGCTCTGCAGAGGCGGCAAAACCTCTTCCATGTCCAGGAAATTCTCTTCTGGTGGATAATATCGGTGCAGTGAAAGCTGCAACAAAAACAAAGATGGAGAATCGCCTGCGCTCTTTGGATAAAGATATGCATCATCAGGTAATGCTTTTGACCGTAAATAGCCTTGAAGAATATGGATACGGTTCAATGATGGAATTTGCAAATGCAGTCTGAAATTGATGCTGAGTCGGCTACAGATGAGAGAATACCTGAGTCATCGTTCTTTATACGAAAACCCCTTCAAGATATAGGATTAATCCTGCTGATACTCAAAGGTATATAACAGATCATGTATCCAAAAAAATAATCGCAAAATCAAAATCCGAATGAGTATGTGAAAAAGAAGATGTCGATTGCAGGCTTGATTTCATAACTTCGGAAGTCGAAAAAGTTATAAGAAACGAATTCAAATGACCAGAATGAGCCAAGCCTCTACGTGAGGCTACCAAAAAATTCGATGAAGCAAAAGCAGCTACTGAGCTCTCAAATTTATTGAACAATATATGAATGAGCGCTGTTGTAATAGTCGTGCTTGGCGGAGCTGCCTTTTGAGCATATAAATGAATAAGATTAAGACAAAGAAACAGCAGAAGAAAAGAGCTTAAAAGAGAAATTCTTGAATTATATACGTCATTATCAGTTGAAAAGCAGAAATACCCTGAATGGTTCCAAAAAGAATACATCAATAGATCCGAAGCTGCTTCCAAAGAGATGATGTCCCTTACTGATGAGCAGCTGAATGATATACTAGAATGAATATGAAGAAAGCCTTTGCCTTTATTCAAAAGAGATATTGAAAATATCAAAGGGCATATTGCAAGTTGGAAAGATATTTTTGATAAGACTGTCAGCAACAAGGATATATTTCTAGAGGCATACAAGAGCCAAGTGGCAGAAGCTACCAGATTAAGCGATTCTCTTGAAAAGAGGGGCTTTAAGGTATGAAAGATCAATATCACTTCTATCGATGATACACAAACCCCTATAGATGTGATCTCTCAAGTGAAAAATGCTTCCGCTTGAATCTGAGAATCACTTAAATTCCTAAAATGAGTACCTGCTTTTTATGAATCAGTTAAATGACTTGATGTTACGATGGACAAAGAATTGCAAAATTATAAGAAGAAATATGATGAAACTACATTGAAGCATAAAGACATATTTTCCAAAGTGACGCCTTTTGATTTTGCCGGACTTGGCATAGAAGTGAAGGAACTATCAGCAGTGTTCACTAAGGCTTATTCTGAAAAGGAAATAATTAAGTTGGATGCAATCCATACATGATCAAAATTTGTCTTTAATTGAATCAAGAAGCTTATTTCTGATATGGAGAAGGAAATCGCATGGTATGAATCCATACCATCATTGATCAGTTCAAGAGAAAGGCAATTGAAATCAGTGAATAATAGGGATGAGTATGCAATTTCGGCTCAAAAATACGCAAGCAAGACAGGCAAGAGGGAATATCAAGGATATGATATGGGATGAAGCATTTTAAGCCTAAGCTCACTTCTGGCTTTTGCTTCAAATGCATATTCTAAAAAAGAAAACCTTAATCAGGTTAATGGCAAATTAAGCGAATTCGATAAGGAATATTCTAGAATGGAAGAATATATCTGACTTTGAGCCGCTCTCGCAGCAATTATCGCAGCAGAACTTGCGGAAGCAGAGAGACTAAGATTAGTGGAAGAGAAAAGGCTAAAAGATGCAAGAGAAGCAGAAGAAAGACGCATAAAACAGGAAGAAGAGGATGAGAGGGAAGAGACTAGAAGAGCGGAAAGCAGAACAAGTAGCAATGATGATAATCCTACACCATGATGAGGCGAATGATTCAACTGAGCCTGAGTTGAAGATGATTAATGCCACAAAAAAACCACCTTCAAAAGGTGGTTTTTTTGTTCTTGAAATTTCTTGACTTTTTACCCCAGGGTACCCTCTCTGGCTTCGCCATTCACCTTGTCAATATTTTAATGCTGATTTTGTCATTCTGAAC
This sequence comes from uncultured Candidatus Peribacteria bacterium, assembly GCA_964618565.1. Lineage (GTDB taxonomy): Bacteria > Patescibacteriota > Gracilibacteria > BD1-5 > UBA2023 > STC-113. Next base: position 50,099 of record CAZUBA010000011.1, read on the forward strand.
TTGATTCAGAATCTATTGAATAGCCTCCTTATTTTTAACCATATAAATCCTTCCAACTTGGATTAATGGAATTTATCAGTTCAATTTTCCATTCACGTTTCCATCACTTCGAATCCATTGCATTCCGCACCCCAAGAGTACTTCCTTGCGGGCGCTCAGGATGGTAGCATTAATCGGTAATAAGTCAAAACATTTTGTGCATAACTCCTCATGTGAGGATATCTGGTAAG
>CAZUBA010000012.1:0-50140 GCA_964618565.1 uncultured Candidatus Peribacteria bacterium
GTTTTTCATATGCTAAGATATTAAGCGAGAACTTCATCAGTCAGATGACAGTATTCTGGAAAAAAGAGGCTATGGACAAGATTTGATTATTTGATGTAAATGAGCATCTATGCATGGATTATGAATATTGGCTCAGATTATGAAAACTCTGAAATCCGGTATACATCCCTTTAAATATTGCCAATTTCCGTTTCTATCAGACAAGCAAGAGCGGAAGCAGATTCGAGAAGCAATTCTCTGATGAATTAAGGATTGCGAAGAAATATGCACGCTGAAAATATAAATTCAGCTTACTTATGCATAAATTTAATTATTATAAGATAGTTACAGTTTATAAATTACTTGCCTTACTGAAGATATAATGAAAAAAAACAAGTTCATAAAATATAAGGATATAAAAATTAAGATCATATTTCAGTTATTTGAAATGTATTATTATGTCATTTTCAAATTTAAAAAGAGGACTAATAATATAAAAGCGTCAAAAACATCTGATATCAATAATATCCTTGTAATCAGGAGAGATATGATTTGAGATTTCATCATATCATTACCATCGCTTGTTCGTATAAAAATTGCCTTTCCGAAAGCCAAAATTCATATAATTTGAACTAAATGAATAAAATCTATTTTCAATATAATAAAAGAAGATTTTTTTGAAAAAATCTATTTAATTGACCCAAATTTTTGGCTTCCAAAATTTATCAGATCGAAAACTCAATATCTTCAAAAAAATAATTGAGACAGTGACGATTTAAATCAAATATTCAAACTTAAAGATGAAATTGATCTTTGAATCGATTTAAGGTGAGATTTATTCAGTTTAAAGTTGCTTAATGACCTGAATGCTCGCAAAATAATTTCTTACAACATCTGAGGTTGAAGTTTTTATATAGATGAAAAAGTTCCTTTCGATAAGGATTTGAACGAGAAAAATCATGATATTTGCCTCATGGATTATATAATTGACAATTATTCTTCCATCAAAGCTACAGATATCAAGACTGACCTTGCTTGTATTATTAAGGATTGAGTAATTAAAAGGCTTGACTCAGGCCTTAAATATATCTGCATCCAGCCAGGATGATGAAGATGGACGTTTAGAAGATGGCCAGAAGAAAAATATGCAGAATTAATCAAAGTGATAATTTGATGACGTAGTGAATTAATAATTAAACTTCTTTGTGCGGATTCATTTGAAGAATTGCTTTGCAAGAGAATTTTGAACAAAATCTCAAATGCTGAGAAGGTAATTATTGCAAAATCTGAAGGCTGGGAATCAACTATTGACATAATAAATAGTTCTGTATTATTTATAGGCCACGATACTTCTACTGCCCATTTGTGCGATATGCTTGATCATAAATGAATCATCCTCTTTTGACCTTGAGACAGAAAATTATTTGCTCCGAACAATAAAAACATTAAGATACTTTATCATGAATTCGATTGTCAGCCCTGCGAGCAAAGGAATTGTAAATTCCCTGACAACTCTTGTATGAATCATGTTAGTGTAGATGAGATAATTGGATCAATTTCAACCCTAATCGGCACATAATCATTTTATGGTCTAACAAGGTAATACATACTCATTTTCTTAAGATTGCATTATTAATTATAATGAAAAATATAGTCTACCTCCATCCGCATTTTATACTTCCTTGATGAGCAGGGAATTTTGCTCTGCAAACAGCAAAATATCTTTCTAGAGAACAAAATTATAGGATATACATAATATCCTGACCGCTGAAAGAAGAATTGATATCAGATTACAGGGTTGAGGATATTAATTTCATTGAGGTGAAAATGCCACTGACATCAACATTTCTTTTTTGGCTTTTTTATCCAGTTTGGCTGAGCCGAGTATTTAAGGAGATTAATTTACTTAGAAAAAACCTAGACTGAGACTTTATTTTATTCCCGCAGGTATTCCCTGTAAATTGGTTTTGATTCATATTCAAGCTAATACACAAAAACACAAGATTGGTATTCATGTGCCATGAACCTAGCGCGTTTATCCATAGCAAAAAATGGATAGACTCAATAAACAGCATACCGAAGAGGTTTATTGCAAAAATACTTAATCCAGCTCTTAAAATAATCGATGTATATTTAACAAAAGCATCAGATTATATTTTAGTGAATAGCAATTTTTCGAAAGAATGAGTGCTAAATGTTTATGGCAGAGCTGACTGAATCATTTATCCCGGCTTTGATTGAAGCAGATTTCATATCGATAAAAATATTCCAAAAGAAAAATACATCTGAGTCTTAAGTAGACTTACAAAATTTAAGAATGTATGATTTGTAATTGATTTATTCGCAGAATTCGTTAAGGAATTTCCCGGTTATACGCTTAAAATTTGATGAGAATGAGAAGAAAAAGAATTGCTCAAGAATAAAGTGAAGGAACTTTGACTTGAAATAAAAGTAGTTTTTTTGAATATATCAGATGAAGAATTGCCAGGTTTTTATCAGAGAGCAAAATTAATAATCTTTGCATCAGAAAATGAGCCATTCTGAATAGTGCCAGTCGAAGCAATGGCGTGCTGAACGTATGTAGTATGAAACAATAGCTGATGACTTAAGGAAACCATTCCCGATGAATTGAGATATGACAATGCTGCAGAGGCATTGAAAATCTTGAGGAAAATTGCTAACTCTGACACAGACTATAACTCTGCTAATGTTGATAAATTTGAATGGAACAATTCAGTTAAATTACTTAAAGAATTTTTTAATAATTAAATTTGCACTATGGACTATATTGATTATCTCAAAAATAGATATGATGAAAAAACTTTTAGCAGAAAACAAGATTATATCAGGCATAATTTCAGCAAATTCATATCTAAGAAAAATAATTTGAAGGTATTAGAAATATGACCTTGAATGTGAGAATTTGTGGATTACATGAATAAGTGTTGAGTAGAAGATATTACACTTGTGGATAATGATGAATCAATCCTGAATCACAATATAGGATTGTATAAAATCAAAAAAACGATACTCTTGAACGACAGCATCACAGAATTAAAAGAAGAACTTGAAAACTATGATCTGATTTTCTTAACTCAAGTTTTTGAACACGTACCTGTCAATCAACAGAATGGCTTGCTTGCTTTTCTATTTTCTTTATTAAACGAGGGATGACATGTTATAATCACTGTGCCAAATGCTAATAATTTTCTTTCTTTGGTGGAACGGTATTCTGATTTTACTCATACCTGCCTATTTACATCGAATTCATTGATCCAATTATCAGAAAATATTGGTGTAACTCCAAAAAACATCATCTTACAAGGATACAGGATCCCCCCATATGAATTAATAAATTTTGTCAGAATCATCTTACAGAAAATCCTGCATTTATTGATATTATGTATATATATTATCAATTGATGAGTATATTGAAAAATCTTGACTCCGAATATTAGCCTAATTATAAGAAAAGATTAATATGAAAAAAATATTAATAATACATCAATCACTCCCTGCTGATTCAAATCTAGCCAAATTGTACAACTCTTTTTGAGGGGATTTTGAGATAAAATTTGTTTGTCCATATAAAATCAAATATTGACTATGATTTTGAGAATGAATCTTTAGGAATCTTGATTTTGAAAAATTCAAAAACATTACAGTCAGACCTTTAAATTTAATTAGCGATAAAAATCCTTTCTTGCGAACCCTTTACTGATATGATTTATTTAAAACAATTAAGGATTTTAAACCCGATATCATTCATTGTTATACTGAGATTTTTTCTCCAACGCTTGCTGAAGCGATATTTTTCAGAAACATGATAAATAAAGGTATTAAGGTTATGAATTTCTCATGGGAAAACCTAGATTGGACAAATAAAATTCCTCATAGTTATTTCTGAAAATACAGTGCAAAACATATTGATAAGGTCATTTGTGCAAATGAACAAGCTGTTTCTGAGGTTCATAAATTCTGAGTAAGGACTGACAGAATATCTAAAATCTATTGGTGAGTTGATTTTTCTAATTTTGAATTCATTAAGCATTCAGTAAATTGAAAATCAAAATTCAAAATATGATTCATATGAAGGCTACTCAAAGACAAATGAATACAAAATCTCATAGAAGCGATAAAGATACTATGAGAAAATTATAGTCTGGAACTGATATGAGATTGAGCAGACAAAGAATATTTTGAAAAATTAACACGAGAATTAGAGATCAGCGATAGGATTAATTTTATCTGAAAAGTAGAATATTCTAATCTTAAGAAATATATTGCGGAATTCGATATTTTTGTACTTGCTTCTCTATCCAAATCTTATTGGGAAGAACAATTCTGAAGAGTTCTAGTTGAGATGATGGCGTCGTGAGTACCGGTAATCTGATCTTCTAGCTGAGCAATACCAGAAGTTATCTGAGACAGATGACTGGTGTTCAGAGAAGGGGATAGTGAGGATTTAGCGGATAAAATAAAACAACTTTCATTAGATGAAAAATCATATAATGAATATATTATAAAGGCTTATGATTATGCTTTGAATAATTATAGTCAGGAGGTATTTAAGGAAAGGCTAAAGAAAGTTTATAATGATTAAATTCTTCTGATTGAATTAATGTATGCAATGATTTTTTTACATATTGATCAACAGGGAATATAAACTAGTGGCATCAGATAAAGCTTATATAGCATTCAATTTCAAAATATAAATTTCAAATCATTTAGTTGATTTTCTTTAAGTTTCAAACCATAAACTTTACATAAGACAATAAGTTTGAAATATTGTGATACGAATCTTTTCTTGTAGTTTTCAAAAGTACCTTGGATAAAAGGACTTCTTTTGTCATTATTGACGATTGTCCTTGCTTTCATTCATCAGATAGTAATCTCAAAAAGTTTATTTCAGTTTTTTTGCCATCAATCCGATGGAATCAATCATTTTATGATAGGCTTATTTATAATTCCAATTTTTCATTCATTCATATTAAGCAAGAAAACTCAATATTGAACAAAATAAGTTCAGAAGAACCTCTTTGCATCAGTTTCATTCCAATAAGCTCTTTTCATAACAGTTGCCGGTAAAAAACCTGGAACATCATTAAGGGCATTAAAGTACTCTTTGCTACTGCTGAAAATAACTAGCTCTTTGTTGATTTCGACATTTCATGTTGAAATATTTTTTATCATAGAATCACATACTACCTTATCAAATTCCTCATTATACTGAAAATAATCTAAATACATCAATCAAATATCTTTATTCTCAAGTAGTGAATTTGCAACTAGCTTCAAAGCTCACACCAAGAAAATATCATCCTGTCAGCAAAACCAAACATATTCTGAATTTGATTTCTCTACACAATTATAGAAATTGCCATCCATTCATAAATTTGCATCATTTGGATAAGATTTTATAAATTCATATTTTTCTGTGAATTTCTTTATGATCTCAGGAGAACTATCACTGGAACAATCATCACACAAAACAATATCTATATATTTTCAAAGCTCATCATTTATTATCTGTCATGAAATATTTTCAAGACATGCTTCAAGCGAAGATTCTCAGTTATAAACTGGAAGAAGGATATTTATAAGTTTAGCTGACATATTTTTCCCAATTTTTTGTTAATGGATTATATTTTTTTATGATTTTTGCAGGATTTCATATTGCAACGCTATAATCTGGAACATCTTTATATACAACTGCTGAAGCTCAAATCACGGAATTTTTTCATATTGTTACTCAAGGCATTATTACACAATTGATTCACAAAAAAGCTCCACTCTTAATTAGAACCTTTCACCTTTTTGCCAAATCCTGTTTAGCGACTGGAATATTAACATTATCATAACTGTGAATGTGGTCAGAGATAAATATCCTCTCAGATGTCAATACATTATCATCAATTACCACTTCATCAATACAGGCAATAAAGGTGTTTGCTCAGAGACAAACATTATTTCAAATCCGCAATAAAGGTGAAAATTTAACACCGCTATGGTTTCAAGTAACATATATTGATGAGTTTCTTCAGATGGTAGAATTTTCTCAGATTTCAATAAAATTTTTACCTGCAATAACGGTTCATTTGGCTATGATAGAACGCAGTCATATCTTATTGAATCACTTGAACAATTGTAATTTCCTATAGAGGATAAAGGCTAGATTTTTCATTTTACAAATGAGCAATTAAAAATTAGATTTTTTTTATTGTAATTACTATCTTTATAATCTCTGCTTAATTTCATAAGATCATTATAGAATTTTTCAGCTACCGTATTTCAATTAAGATTCTCGGTTACGAATTTATATCAGTTGTTAGCGATTTCTTCTAACTCTATAGGATGTTCTTGATAATATTTTATTTTTTCTATTACATCATCAAGTGTTCAGTTATGTCAGATATAATGAATTCAAGGGATCATTCACAAGTCAGTATACATCGAATCAATTATTCAAATGTAAGCACATCAGCAAGCCATTCCCTCTACGAATCAAATTCCAGGCATATCATTAATCTCTTCTCAGCAGATAAACATCTTGTATTGATTGTATTTTTTTACAATATCAAAGTCAAAATAAGCTAGTTTTGTTCAGAAAATTAGATTGGCCATTTTTTGAATAAAGTTATTCTTTAATCTTTTGGGCTTAAATTCTAAACTTATCGTATCTATTACTGGTTTCAATTCATGTCACCTATCCAATATTTCTTTTCTAATGGGCTGAAGGGTATCATTTTCATAGAATGCACGACAATCATCAAATATTAACTCATAATCGTTAATGTTAATCACCGCTCACGATGACAGACATTTATTTTGTCTTTCTGAAAAATGGGTATTATTTAAATACTTTTTTCAGAATACAAAAGGAAGAGTATATGTGTTTTTATTATAAGATTTAAAGAAATTTTGGAAATACTTAGAATTTATTAAATTATTTTCAGCTATAATAAAGTCAGCTTTCAATCTTTTAAAGTTTTTTGCAACCAAAGAAGTGTTTTGTACAAAATGCGTGAAATGAAATATTTTTATAAAATCTAAATCTGCTATCTCATCAACTCAATGATAATCTGAATCCAATGTATTCGAGGAAAAAGAGAAAAATATATCTTCTTTACCAATTTTAGACATATCATCTATAATTTTTACATTGAGGGGATTGATATTTTTTAATAATAACCAAAAATATATCTCGAGCTTAATTATTAATTTATTTCTAAATGATTGTGGTAATGAAGTTTCTATGTTATCAGTGTAAATTCAGAACTTTATTCAATTTCTTCACAGATAATCTAATACATATCTATACTTTTGGCTTTTTTTTGTAACATTATTCCTCAAAATAAAACCAGATAAGGTTTGTCAGAAGAAGGTTTTTGTATATGGATTATGAAGAATTATCATCTTAAATTTGTTAAATATTATTCCCAAATTTCAATATTTGGATTAATTTCAAGCAGCTGTTTTCGTATTTCCTCCTGGTAGCCTCAAGCTTTTAAAATAACGACAACATCAGATTTGCCCTTAAGAACATCAGGTGAAAATATGTTAAAATTCGATCCATATAATCTTTTTCATTGCTTAATTTTAGAATTATCAAGAATTCAAATAATATTAGAAGTTTTAATTCATTGATTTAAAAGGTATTGCGAAAATACATGAGCTCAAAACAAATAGACTTCTGAATCAGTAATGGCTAATTGAGAATTAAAATTTGTTATTATACGATTATTGAAATCAATGTAATCTAATAACATTTTTTTGTATTGATCGTATTTGGATTCAAAATTAAACTCAATTTTTTGACTAATTTTTTTAGTTGCATAGAAAATGCTATGTTTATCGAAATATTTTTTTTCAAGTATCTCAAATCAATGCAAAGACATTAGATAATCGATAAAATATTCGGTCAAGAAAGTTGTATGTTCAAAATTCATACAATTTGTAAATTTTTGTTTTAAATACTCATAAAGGTTTGGTACTGAAAATATTTGCAGCATTCATTCTTTACTTGAATCAGAAATGCTTTTAATTAAGTCTAAAGGATAATATAAATGCTCTATTACATGTGAATGAACAATTCAATCGATTCACTCTGGGATTATTGTTTCATTGTCAAAAATAGATTTTATAACATTAATTTGTGCGTTTGATTCTATATTTGGATTTGGTTCAATTATAGTCCATTTTGAGTTATGATTTAAAGTTGTATATTTTTTTGCCATATATCAATTTGATCCTCATATTTCAAGTATATTATTCAATCCATATTTTGAGACAAAATCAATAAATTCTGCATGATGCCGTTCCCATACTCATCAAAGTGCTTCGGAATGATATCAGCTATAAATAACTTCTAATGGCAAAACTTTGTTAAGCTGAATAAATCAAGTATTTCTGCATATAGAAAAAGACATATCTGCAATTAAATCTTCATTACTTGGTCATTCTGTTGTTCATATAAATACTGGAAAATCCTTAAATGTGTACAAATGTTCAAGATTCTCTTTTCAGGTTATAAGGCTTTTATTTCTATTTATATATTCCATAATTTAAAATTTATAGTTATAAAACTTTTCTAATAAATGCAACACAGCCTCAAGAACAGCTCAGCTTCAGGCGTTTGTCTGTGTTACATAGTCAGCTTTCTCCTTCGTTAGATAAAATGCATTTGCGGGAGCAATAGAATATCAAGCGTATTCAAATATTTTTGCATCATGCAGTCAGTCTCACATATATATGCAGTTCTTCAGGTCAAAATTAGCATTTAGCCAATCAAGCCTTTCTCATTCACTTACTTGCTCAAGAGGCAATCACATATCATCAGAAATTCTTTTTTTGGTTATTGCAAATCATCTTTTATCTGCTGAAATGCATTGGATATTGATATTGAATTTTTTGAGAAGCTTAATTCAATCCGCATCATGAGGTCAGAATACTTTTCAGAATTTACCGTCATTTGTATATATAAAATTTCAGTCAGTGAAAACACCATCTATATCAAATATTACTGTATTGATATTATTTATTAGTTGTTCTCATTTATAGCTCTCCATAGGTTCAGTTTTCAGAAATAAAATAGGAATTTATCAAATGGGTGGTGGTGCAAAGGTGACATATTAAGCCATATAATTGCTGTCAGAATCTTAACTTTCTTTAAATCAAATCAGTTTTCTATAATCATTTTATGCAATGAATTCTGACATTGCACAAGATTCTCTCTTCTATTTATGTCCAGATTAACAGAATTTCAATTTTTTTCAATTGTAAATAAATCAGCATTTACCAAATCATGATTAACTGTGAGGTTATGATTTAGTTTTGAAAGATCATAATACATATCTCAGGATTGCAATAGTCATCCGAAATCCTGTCTCCAGTCAAGCAAAGAGAATCAATTCTCAGTTTGCAAGATATTATCCAATATGTAATCTCAATGGAAAAATGTTTGTTTTGAACTGCAAAGCCAATCAAAATCCACTTTCTCGAATAGTTCCTTTATTGAGGGTACATGTTCTCAATTAATGATATTCGATTCATCGACAAGATTGTGATTATTTAGAAATTTATCAATTCTCTCAATGCTTTTTTTATGATAGAAGTTATGACACACTTTCTTGAATTCTTCTTGTGAAACCTCATTTGATTCTTTCCAGAGATTTTCCTTAGACCAAATGAAGAAATCTTTGAAATTCTGAGGATTTGCTGTTCTTGAGTAAAGCTTTCATTCTGCGAATTCATAACGGAAGAAATTATTTTCGTGTCATTCAATATTCGGAACGAGTCATTTTAATAATCTTGCCCTTTCTACTCTTTTTTCTGAAAGTGATTTGTCGTAAAAGAATTTAACGACAAAATCATCATAGATATATATCGATTCCTCTAATTTATCAAGAATATGAAAACTGTCATGTATTTCTCTTCTTGCCTTATTAAGTCAATCTACATTCCCAGTATCATACCATTTCTCAAAAACATTCAAGCTGAATCCGCTTCAATTCCTGATCATGGAATTGATAACTGAAATATCATTCAATGTTTCATTATTATTCTTCAATAGGCTATCGACAATATTCCAGAAATTTTCAAAATCATTTATTTTTACTAATCAAATATGGATATAATCCGGGTCGATGATTCATTTATCATAAATCTTATCCACTTCTTTTCAAGTTACATTGAATCATGCATAATTAGATGATCATTCTCATTTAAATCATCCAATCCAATTAGAATCCTTAAAATCGATTTTATCCAAAACAACAGTATCGCAAGCATGATATATGAAAGGGGACTGCAGATAAGGCTTTGCCTTTGACATAGAATATAGGATGCTGCTTCCAGGTCAGTCATAAACATCAACATCAACTACAGTAATGTTATTCTCAGGATAAACTATTTTCAGGAAATCCTTAACTTGGCTTCCATAATATCAGGTTGTTATTATAAATTCAGTATCTGAAGGATAAGATTCTATAATGTATGAAATAGACGGTTTTTTACCGATTTTCACTAATGCCTTATTCAGATATTTAGTGATATCTCATAAATCAACTCATTTTCATCAAGTTGGGATTAATACCTTCAGTGCCATTTTATAAATATTTAAAATTATAAACTTTTAATATATTCTTTTGTTTTTTCTAAAGATTCAATGTTTCAGGTATCTGACCAACTGGTAAATTCTATAAAGCTGATTTCAGATCATGTATTCAGCATCTCATACAATACAAAAACATCATTTAATGAAGATTGATTTGGATTATTTTTATACATAAGAGTCAAAATATTCCAGAACTTTTCGTATTCATAAATTCAAACTACTCAGATATGCGCATAGTCAAAAATAGCAGCTCACTTATTTGTGTTAAATTGGGTTATTTCAGGTCAATCTACTTTAAACGTAGTGTATTGCTCAGAATTCTCCACTTTAAATCATCATGCCCAATTATGATTAACTTGAGGTTTGTAATCATTTACAATTGTGTCATTGCAATGAAATATGAATGGGCAATCCAAAAAATCCTTAGCACAGAGCATCGAATATCACAGGCTTGATCAGGCTCACTCGTATTTATCCACATAAGCATATTCTATCTTTCTATCAGGATAGTTCACTTCAAGGAAATCCTTCACTTTATCTCCGTAATATCATAGTGTCACAACAATCTCGATGTCATCAGGATACATGTCAAGAATATATGAAATAATTTCCTTATCTCACACTTTAATTATTGATTTATTTGTTTCCTTGGTTAAATTTCCAAGTCTGGACCCGGTTCAAGAAGTTGTTATCAGAAGTTTAAAATTCATTTATTTTTTTTGAGTTATTATCAAATTGATTTGTCAATAAGTTCTCTTAGCTCTAATGTTTTTTCTTTTACCTGGTCTGCAGGTTTGAATATGGTAGAGGTTCAGCAAACGAACATATTAGCTCAACATCTTATCATTTCGGGTAGAGTTTCGGGTGTTACTCATCAATCGATTTCTATAAGCATTTCTGGATGATCTTTCAATTTTTCTTTTAAGTCTCTGATTTTCTGATAGATTCAAGGTATAATCTTATGTCAAACAATTCAAGGATTGATTCACATAAGCATAACCATAGAGATATCATCCATTATATAATCTAGGACATTCAGTGGTGTAGCCATATTCAGCACGACTCAAGCTTTTCATCAAGCATCTTTTATCAGTTTGATTGTTCTGTGGAGATTCGGATTATCTTCAACATGAACAGCTAAAACATTGATTCAAGCATCAATAAATTGTTTGATGTATAACTCTGGTACATTTGTCATCATATGAGCATCCATTGGAATATCTGTAATCGACCTTACTTGCTGGACTATTTCAGGGATAATTCAAAATCTAGGAACAAAATGTCAATCCATAACATCAATATGGATATAATCGATTTTTGCTTCTTCAAGCTTTCTTACCTGATCTCACAAATTAAGCATGTCAGCACAAACAAGAGATGCTGTCAGTAGATATTTTTTCATATATTTTCTTTATTTATAATAAAATTATTCTAAATTTGAATGTCTTCACCACATTGAATCATGCGTCTCTCATGTTTTTGCCATCATCTCCAATACCAACGCGTCAAATAAGATTATTAAGCTTTGTTCGTTTAAGGTTGTCATTGGCTGAATTGATTTGAATCAGTCAACTTCTTTTGTTTTTGATGGTGCAGTAACTTTTAAGATTATGTCAGCCAATTTTCACATTCTTGAATCTGGATTTCAAGTTATGAGAGCAATCTTGGCTCAATTATTTTTTCATATTTGCACAAGATCATATATGGTTTGTGTCTCTCATGATCATGATACAACCAGAAGTGTATCTCATTCTCACACATGAGGAACAGTAGTGTCTCACAAAAACCAGGCATTATGTCCAAAATGTCATAATCTCATTATGAATCATTTTGTCGCCATTCAAACTTTTCAAGCTCAAACTCAAACTATTTTATCCGAATTTAGAATTGTTTGGATTAAAATATCGCACTCTTCTTGATTAATCTTAGTTAGCACTGAATTTATTTCAGCTAGAATATTTCCTACATTGTCCTGAATCATGATTTATAGTGAAAAAATAAACCTAAAGATTATAATGAAGCCTTAAAATAATCAAATTTATCTTTTTAAATTGCCTATAACCGTAATTAAATCTTTTTATGGATTATTTTAAGCAAAATAAGGGGATTAAATGATTTAAGTCAGAATATAAATATGCTTCGCGTCTTTTTGAAGAACAGAAAGATGAAAAGAGAAAAGAAAGCTGGAATTGTTGTGGAGTATGCAGCTCAGGTAAGTCAGAACTTTGGAATAAGAAAATAGTTCATGATTACAGACAATCAGGCTCATGCGGATATTGAATATAGTGAGTAAGAGATAACCTTTTCATTAATCATATGCTGATGTAAAGGGATCATTATAGCTGTTGCGATCACTGACCATATATAAATCTTTAACACAATAATCGATTCTATATAATTATCTCAAAATAGTATCAATATTATCTGATCGGAAAGCAGGTAAATCGGTAAAACCAGTCAAAATCAGATTATAGAAAAAAGGCTATAATACATTTTTAATCTGCGCATATATACATCAAGACTAATTTTTTTTGAAGCAATAAGTGCTGGGAAGAGTGAGGGTCAGACTATTCAAAAAAAATTAAGGGTTGAATCAGAAATTATTACCGATACTGAATATAGTCAAACTTCTCTGCTCGTCATCATATTTCATATCATCAATTGATCTATTCTGAGAAATATATAATTTGCTATGCTGGATAAAGCGAGTGGAAGTCATCTTATGAACATCTTCTTTACTATTAGCCTATTGATGCTCCAGTTAAAAATATTATGTCTCGCATATTTGTAATAAATATAAATTCAGACCCATGATCATATTATAAAATCAATAAGATATATTGCTGAAAGATAAACAACCCCAAGTCAATTAAATATTATAACCAACTTTAGTATATTTGATACAAGGAATCAGCTTCAACTTGCAATAACATTATATTTTCACTCGACTTTAGACTGAAAATATAGATTAATGACATTAAAAGTCTGGAACACAAATCAGAGGGAAATAATGAAAATTGTAAGTGTCTGAATTTGACTCTTGTAAAATAAAAAATACGATAATAAATTAATTATGATAATTGCAATTATGCTTCATATTAATTTTAAGAAAAATACAGATCCTAATATCTCATCTTTTTTTTCATGTTTATCAACTAATTCCTTTATTGTAATACCATCTAATCATAAGTTTGCAATGAATCAGAATATTCAAACAAAGGCAAGAGCATAATTATAGATTCAGAAATTGAGTGGTCAGAAATACCTTGCGAGCCAAGTTCACACAAAGAAGCTTATTCAAACCCTTAAAACCACATCAAAAAAAAGCCAATTCATGTTATGGAGAACTTTTTTTGGTCCTTCTGATAAATTCTTATAAATATCAATAAATCTTCTCATTTTATTATATTAGAATCTTTTAATTTATTCGTATTGATTAAGTATATCATATCAGTGTTCTTTCAGTATTTTTTGTTTTTTAAAAATATCCAGATCGCATTTCACCATTTCCATACACATATCTCTAACGGTATGCTTAGGAGTCCAATCAAGTTCTTTTTTGGCCTTTGAAGGATCTCAAAGCAAGAAATCCACTTCGGCTGGCCTGAAATATTTTGGGTCGACTTCAACTAAGCATTTTCAATTTGATTTATCAAAACCTTTCTCATTAACACCTTCTCATCTCCATTCAATTACGACTCAAACTTCCTCAAAAGACCACTCAACAAATTGTCTTACAGTATTTGCAACTCAAGTAGCAATTACGTAATCATTAGGATTATCTTGTTGCAAAATCATCCACATAGCTTCAACGAAATCTTTTGCATGTCACCAATCTCTTTTGGCATCAAGGTTTCCAAGGTATAATTTATCTTGCATACCAAGATGTATTTGCGCCACGGCACGAGTGATTTTCCTTGTAACGAATGTCTCTCACCTCAGGGGAGACTCATGATTAAAAAGGATTCAATTGCATGCAAACATGTTGTAACTTTCTTTATAATTCCTAGTTATCCACATTGCATATAATTTTGCAACTCAATAGGGACTTCTAGGATGCATCGGTGAATCTTCATTATATCAATTTTCCGGCCTATTATATTCAAGTCATCAAAATAATTCAGAAGTCGAAGCCTGATAGAACTTAGTGTGTTTTTCAAGCTTATTGATTCTTATAGCTTCAAGTATCCTCAATGTACCTATTCAATCTGTATTAGCGGTATATTCTGGTATTTCAAAACTTACCTGAACATGGGATTGCGCACCCAAATTATACACTTCATTTGGCCTAATATTTCAAATCAAATTGATGAGATTGGTAGAATCTGTCAAATCTCAATAATGTAAGAAAAGTCTTCTTTCAGGGTTATGGGGGTCTTGATAAAGATGGTCTATTCTATTGGTATTAAGAAGACTATTTCTTCTTTTAATTCAATGAACTTCATATCATTTGTCAAGCAACAGTTGGGCTAAATATGCTCAATCTTGTCAGGTTATTCATGTTATCAGGGCCTTTTTCATTTTTATATTTTTATATAGCATTGTAGTCCATCAAGTATATAAATTTAAGATAAATATCAAATGATTTTAAGTCAGGATACTTGATTCTCACATATTTTGATTAAATCTTGATTTTCAAAAAAATATCTAATAATGTTCCTATCATCCATATTCATAATAAACTAAATATGCAGCCATTACCAATCATACTTATACATAAATGATACCAGTCCTATCTTGAATATTCCATTTTACAGGCTAAAAAATTCAATGCAGAGAGCGAGATATATCTCATTTGAGACAGCGCCAATAAATTCCTATGAAATAAGCTCTGAGTAAAGCATTTGTTAATATCTGATTTCGAAGAATCTATCCAAGATATTAATAAGAGCTATAAACATCTGAGTGGAAACTCGTATCAATATGAATTATTCTGTTTCCAAAGATGGTTCATATTGAGAGATTTTGCAAATAAAAATAACTACGATAAGTTTATATATATAGATTCTGATATATTGCTTTATACAAATGTATCGGATGAGATAATCAGATTCAATAAAATTATGGATTTTGACTTAGCTTACGTCTGATCTAGCTGACATACGTCATATTTCAACAATCAACAATCAATATCTGACTTTTGTGAATTTATATTAGATTACTATAAAGATAATAAAAAATTGGATTATCTAGAGAGATTTTTTTCAGAATACAGCAAAATCCAAACAACCTGATGAGTTTCAGACATGTATCTATTTTGAATATACAAAAGCGTAAACCCTAAAATATTCAATATTTCAGAGATAATTTGATGAAGCATCTATGATGCAAATTTTAATTCAACATTGGGCAATTATGACTTTGGGTCCCTGTTTCCTGATTTTTTCAAGGACTTCGACTTTAATCCAGTCACATTCAAACCATTCCTAAATTCAAAAAAAATAATTCTGAAAAACTGACATGTTTACTGATTTCTGCATTGAACCAAAGAGGTTGCCATAAAGTTCAACACATTACATCTTCAGGGATTCTCGAAAAGTTATATGAGATATTTTTATAATGAGCAATTCATAAGGCTTAAGATAAATATTTTTATCCACTATATAATTGAGATCATCTACAGTAATTCAAAAATTATAAGATATTTAAGAAAATCTTATAAACACATTTATGAGAAAATCATTTTTAAAGGCATATAGATAGATTGATAATGCCAGATTAGCTTTGTTTCTTTCTTGCTTTTAAAAATAAGAATACATGCCTCACTGCATATTGCAATAAGTCGCTCTTCATAATAACAAACGAAATACTTTGACTCAGAATCTTAAGTAATGCAAAAGGGCTTTTATTTGCCAGACTATAGTAATAGGTATACACAACTCATCACCTCAAATAATAATAACAATTCCAAGGCTTGATATTTCATGCATAATGAATCACACATATATCAGAATAACTCATATTTTTTAGATTGTGATATGGATAATTATATTTGACATCAAGGAAGTGTACTTTTTTATCCAGAACCACGTTTAAGCCATCCTGATCCAGAAATTGTAATAATTTAGGGTTTTTTTCTATGAAAGAAAGAGTTTTTTCTGAAACTCAAAAATCTATCCACTTATTTACATCTATAATCATGAATCACGAATTGAAATAATTGCTAGTATTCAAAGTAGTTTTTCTTTCTATATTTTCATCGGGCTTTGATCACATAGCTCATACAATACAATCGCCGAGGGAAATATCCTTAAGGTCCTCAATTGGTTTTATGCAAAGCATATCCGAATCCAGATATATTATTTTAGATAACTTATTTATATTAGGAATTTTATCTAGCATTAATCTCAGATACACATATTTATTCAAGTGAACGCAAGTTTTCAAATTTTCAAATTCGCTTATGTCAAATTCATGAATAAATATTCAAGTAGAAGCATTTTCAAGTCTTTTAATATTCTTTTTTGCATTTTCGCTTAAGGAATCTGTAATAATATGAAAATTGCATTTTACATTTTTATTATTTTTTATGACTGAATAAATAAGCGTTAATCAATATTTATAGAATCATTCATTGAAACAAATTAAAAAATCCATAATATAATTTTTAAAAAAATAAATCTAAACAAACCTCCTGAAATATTCTATAGCTTTCACCAATCATTCTCTCAATTCAACTTTCGGTTCCCAATCTAGTTTTTCTTTTGCAAGCGAATTATCAGCTTTTCTTTGCTTCGGATCATCTGATGGAAGATCTTTGAAAATTAGCTTGCTAGAGCTCTCTGGCAAAAGTTCCAGAACCATCTGAGATAATTCTTTTATAGTGAATTCATATTCGGTTCAGATATTCACAGGTCAGATGAATCATATTTCATTATTCATCATTCCGACCATTCATTCTATCAAATCATCTACATATTGGAAGCTCCTTGTCTGATTTCATTCTCAGTATATCGTGATGTCTTGGTTTTGCAATGCTTGCATGATGAAATTTGACACTACACGACCATCATTTGGGTGCATATTCGGTCCATAAGTGTTGAAAATCCTGATAATCCTGATGTCAGCGCCATATTCTCTATGATAATCCAAAAACAGTGTTTCAGCCATCCTTTTTCATTCATCATAACAGCTCCTTGTTCAGATCGGATTGACATTTCACCAGTAAGCTTCGAATTGAGGATGCACAAGCGGGTCTCCGTAAACTTCTGATGTTGACGATTGAAGTATCCGAGCCTTGACTTTGATTGCCAACTCTAGCATATTTATAGCCCCAAGGACAGATGTTTTTGCCGTTTCCACTGGATTCTTCTGATAATGGACAGGGGAGGCAGGACAAGCGAGATTATATATCTGGTCAACTTGTGTCCAAAAAGGATGAGTTACATCATACAAAACAAATGTGAATCTTGGATTATCCAGAAGATCATAGATATTTGATTTATTTCAAGTGAACAGATTATCAAGGCAAATTACCTCATTTCCCTCGTTCAAAAGCCTTCTGCATAGGTGAGAACCGATAAATCCAGCCCCTCACGTGACTAATATTTTTTTCATATTTTATTTGTGATTATTTAGCCGACAAAATATATCCATTTTTGAGCTTTGGTCAAATGAAAATGGGTTAAGTCAAAAGTAACCCATCCGCCTACGGCACCTTAATCTGTATCAGGGAAGGAATGCTTACATGATAATATTTTTCAGTCTTATTTCGAAGTATGTTTTTATAAATATTTGTTAACCAATCAATAAAGATAATCTGCCTCATTATATATGCTTTTTTCCTTCCTTAATATAGGGAAGGTGCCCGCAGGGCGGATGGGTTATGCTTCAGCTGTTGAGACTAACAGACGTTGCTCGCCGGAAGGATGGGTTATGATGTTTAGTGCTTGCGGTTGGTCGTCATTGTACCCAGGAGCATAAACTGTAGCAATCCAGATTGTTTATTCATTAATCATTCATCACATCCTGGATTCTTCGCTAGCACTCAGAATGACGCAACCATCTATGTCATCCTGAGGAACCGAAGGATCCAGTGCCCTTTATTCAATATCATCTACTCATCCTAGATTCTTCGCTAGCGCACCCCAAGAGCACTTCCTGCGGGCGCTCAGAATGACGCAACCCGTGTCCTATGTCATCCTGAGGAACCGAAGGATCCAGTGCCGGTTAATCGTTAATCGACGTTCATCCTAGATCACCACGCCTGCCTGCCGGTAGGCAGGTCGTTTGCCTCCTCGTGATGAAAGATCGTCATTACGAATACCACGCACGAAAACTTTCTTATAGTCAGTTAAGGTATAATTACACAAATGTAACACTATTTTACAAATAATGTTACATTCAGATACATATTTTGTAACATTTTATGCAAGTTATTAGATTATTACTTGCATTATTTAGATTATTTTCTATAATTATTGAGACTTTTTGCCTTAATAAAGCAAAATATATTACTTGCATTTTTTAGATTATTACTTGCATAACAATGAAGAGATTAACCACACCGGATAAATTACTTGAGTATCTGAATAAATATTCACCATCATCATATACCAATATCAAGGGATATTTTTGAGATATCAATGAATCAACACTTATTAGAAATTTAAATAAATTAATTAAGGAATGAAGAATTATTAAGACCAAAGAAGGTAAGAATACTAATTATCAGGTAATTTGAATAAATTATGCATTAGAATATCTTAAAAAAGATTTTTTTGAGAGACCGACAAAAAAATATAATTTTGATTTTCTATGAAAATATATCCCCAATGAAACTTCTTTTCTATGAGAAAGGTATCTGAAAATCAAGGAAAGTTATGACAAGCTATGATTTTTGTCAACATATGATTATAAAACCAATATAAGGTGAATTGAGAATTTACTGATTGACATAAGTTTTTCATCATCTAAACTTGAGTGAAATACATATAGTTATTTGGATACAGAAGTCCTGATTAAATACAATCAAGAAGCAGAATGAAAAACACAATTTGAGTCTCAAATGATATTAAATCATAAGAATGCAATAAAATATATCATTGATAATAGAAATGATATCCTATACATTAAGCAGGTATTCAGTATTATCCATAATCTGCTTGCCAAATGACTGCTTATTGAAGATTATCTATGAACTATAAGAAGCAATGAGGTTAAAATTGGCTGATCAACATATATCCCTTTAGATAATAAATTTCAATTGGAGGAGCAATTAGAGATTTTTTTAGATAAGCTGCAGGCAATCAAAAATCCTTTTGAACAATCATTATTCATTCTGGTATTCATACCATATTTTCAATTATTCATGGATATAAATAAGAGAACTTCTAGAATTGCCTCGAATATTCCGCTCATCAAAAATTGATTGCCTCCATTTAGCTTATTGCAGATCAATGATAGGGATTACATAAATTCTATATTAGCTATCTACGAGCTCAATGACGTAAGTCTGATGGCGGATATTTTCGTGGAAAATTATTTGAAGAATATGAATAGATATGTCTAATATGTGATGTGGGTTGCCATGCTATCACGCCCCCCACAATAATGATTATAAATAATTACGATTTCTTAAGCCTTTGCTTATCTAATCTTATTCTGAGTATCTAACATTAAACATTAGAAACATTTCAAGTTTTCTTGAGTAAATCTTTTTTTAGGATAAGGGTCTGCTTATCAACGATTTGATTTTTCTATAGCTTCCGCTAATGTAAATTTTTTCATTTTTTGTATGGGTTATATTGCTAATATGATATGTATTTGTATTTGTATTTAAATATCAAATATAAATCGATCATACCATACGCTTAATAAGCAAGAAAAATATTGAAAAAATAAAGAAATATATGATTAATCAAGTGGATCACCACGCCTGCCTGCCGGTAGGCAGGTCGTTTACCTCCTCGTGATGACAGTGCGGCGGTCACTGTACCCAAGGGATAAACTGGGGCAATCCAGATTGTTTAAACATTTGCCATTTATCTTATGAGGAGAAAAATTACCCCTTCCCTAATATAGGGAAGGTGCCGTAGGCGGATGGGTTATGGTGTTCAGTGTCGTCATTGTACCCAAGGGACATAAACTGTGTCAATCCAGATTGCTTAATAGCACATTCATAAAAAAATCCTTCCCTAATATAGGGAAGGTGCCGTAGGCGGATGGGTTACGGCAATGTCGTGCCTAGAGGGCGGATGGGTTACGGCAATGTCGTGCCCGTAGGCGGATTGGTTATGGTGTTCAGTGTTGTCATTATACCCAAAAGCATATTACTTTTGAAAAATATTGAAATATCACAGAAAAAACTACCAAACTTTCCAACTTGGACAGGCTTGTATGATATTGAGATGGCTGAATCAGGGATGCATGATGGCTTCCTTGATTGCTTCACGCATTCCTATTACATTCTTTGAATCTATCTCACGGGTGAAGCGGCATCAAGCGGATTCTGCGAGCTTAACAGGGTTGAAGGGATTTGACGGATTTCATTCTTTTGTTGATTTTGTCTTGATTCAGATTGGGGTTGTAGGTGAAGTCTGTCCTGTAGTCAATGCATAATTCTCATTATCAAGAACCAGATAGGTAATATCGATATCTCTTCTGCAAGCGTGCAAGAAATGCCCTAATCATATTCCGTATCAGTCTCAATCTCATCAGATACAGATAACCTTAAGATTCGGATTAGATAATTTGACTCAAGTTCAGAAGGGGATAGACCTTCAATGAAGAGTTTCGGCCGCATAGGCATCGATGTATTGTGAAATCTTTCCGCTGCATCATATTCAGGATACTATTACTACATCTTTTTTATCTACTCAGAGCTCAATAAGTCATTTTCTTATAGCTCAAAGTATGAGATAGTCTCAGCATCATGGACACCATTGTATATTGTTTAATTCGTTTCTCATAAGTCTTCTTCAAAAAAAGGATATAAATCGTACTTCCTGATTGAGCGGATTTCCTTATCTTTTAAAGAAAATCTTGAACAGATCAGATTCTGGAATTGTCATGATTGGTTTTCCTCAAGGAAAACAAGCCTATCAACACTTGAATCAAAGAATGCCTGTAGTCTGCGGTCTAGCGGTTGCAGCATAGTTACGATGATTGCTCAATAATCTTTTTTCTTTTCTAGTATTCATTCTACAGCAAATCTATTAGAGGAGAAAGTGATGAAAAATTTTCTTGCTTCCGGGTTTATGACTTCAAATCAATGGAAATCATCATTGAATTCTTCGTCTTCAAAGATATCCATTTTCCTAAATCTCTTATCTTCCATCATGAATTTAACTTTCGGGTCTTCTGTCTCTTTTCAGTAGATGTCATGCTCATATGAGGTTGCGATGAATTCTCAATTTGGAGTTCCTGGAATCGTATAAGGCGAAATCCTTTCTTCTGAACCTGACTCATACGCATATCTGGCATAATCCGAACTCGGGTTCTCTAGCAGTTTTCATCTATTCACAGGTTCTGGCTTAAGCTTTGATGTCTCAATAGAACAATAGCTCTCCGAAAATTGCTTATCTACAAGGACTATTACAGGATGCTGGTAAATATCGGACCAATTCAAAGCTTTTCAGACCATGTTATACGCTTCCTCAAATGTGCTTGGAGCAATTACAATAGGATAAATATCACCGAAAGTAGGACAAAGGGCATAATCAATATCTCATTGTCATGTAAAAGTCGGAGTGCCTGTAGATGGGCCAGCACGCATAGAAAGAATATATACTCCTCAAATTTCAGCCATTCATGAATATGATATGGATTCGGACATAAGTGCAAATCAGCCTCAGCTTGTACCGCACATAGATCTTTTTCCTGCAAATTTGGCTCATAGCATTGACATTGCGACTGCAATCTCATCTTCTGCCTGATGGAACACTACATCTCTGGAATGATGCAAAACAGCATCTATTATTGAGCTTGCCGGAGTCATAGGATAAGCGCTATAATATTCCAGTCAGCTATCTATGGCTCATTTAGCGATCATTTCGTTTCAATGGAATACTTCTTTTGGATTTCAAATGACATCCAAATTATGCGATGAGTTAGCTAATATAGCACATCATAGTTCCAGATCTGACAGATTCTCTTCTAAGATCATATCTTTGAATTTTGATTCAAAGATTTCTTTAGCAGAATCAGGACTAACTCAAAGATACTTTAAGGCAGCTCATAAAGCAAAAGAATTCAAGTGCTTGGCCGCACCTTTTTCAATCTTGATTTTTTCTCAGATTTTATATACAGCTTCATTTTTCTGGATAGAAAATTCATCAAAATGAATATAGAAATCTATATTTTTTGAAATGAAGAAATTATTGTCTGATACATATATGACAAATAGGTTATTTCATCATTTTACAACCGATGAATATTCCTTATCCGCATAAACATAATATCCTAGTTTTGATAAGATTTCTGATAAGAGTATCCCGCAAGTATTTACTCATATTCACGCTGGTCAGGAAAAGGCTAATGTAATTCTCATTTATTATTTTTTAAAACAGGCTAAATTGGATGACTTAATAATAAGTCGAATCTTTAATTGATTGATGATATTCGATTTTTAGATTTATTCAAATATAAAACTTTAAAGCAAAGCTTTACTCACTCTTAATTTGATATTTTGCTGTAAAAATTTTGCTCGCATCTTATCTAGGTTGACAAGATTAAAAACCATCTCCCTTAATTGTTCAAGATATTCTTTTGAAAACTTCCTCCTTCATCAGATTATGGTTAAGTTTGTAGATTCTATGAATGCTAACTGAATTTTATTCAAGAATTCCGCATAGGCTTCATTTGAATCTCCAAGGTCATTCATATAACTGAATCAGTCTTTTGTGGTTTTTTTATAACAATCTTCAAAATCTTTCAATAGCTTCGAGATATCATCGCCATTATTCCTGAACTTTTCAGCAAGCACATTAAGGCTATCAACAAGTTCTTTATTGTTTGAATCAAAAAAATCTTCTCATGTCAAAAGTGTATTGTCAAATGAAATAAATGACATAAAAACGAATGAATATTAAGTTTGACTATTCTAATTAATAATTCAAAATATACAAATCATTCTATTAGGATATGCAAGCATAGAAATTATATTTCAAAAAATTGCATTTACATTAAAAAAAACTAATATGAAAAAGTTAATCTTGCATTATAAACTACGAATAGAAATTTTTGAAAGTAATTATATTCCTAACCTTTTTGTATGCTTAAAAAAAACAAGATAATCATAGCTCTGGACTCATTAGACAGGGTGAACGTGAAATCAATAATAAAAGAAATACTGTCAGATTGAAACTTGGAAGATATTGTTATTTTTAAAGTAAATGATTTGCTCTGAGAGATATGACTTGAGTGAATGAAGAGATTGGAAATGGAGCTTATTAATGAGTGAATTTCTCAAGAAAAACTGCATTGGATGCTTGATCCAAAATGGAATGATATTCCAAATACTATCGAGAATTATTTCAAAAAATTAAAAGAATCAGATTTAAAGAATGTTGATTATGTCACTATAATGGCGTCAGGATGATCGGAAATGATAAGAAAAGCCGTCATGAAGAGAAATGAATTAAAACTTGAAACAAAAATCTTAGCAGTTACCGTTTTTACAAGCTTTGATATAAATTGAGCTAAAAATGTTTATAATGAAGAAATAAACCATCAAATTTTAAAATTATCTCAACTTGCCTTGGTGGCCTGAGCTCATTGACTGGTATGTTCTTCAGAGGAAACTCGAATGCTGAAAGAAGTGTTTTCGCAAAAAGATTTTGAACTTGTGACTCCTTGAATAAGGCTTGAAGAAGCAGTGATATGAGACGACCAAAAAAGGATAAACACTCCCGAAGCTGCAATTATCGCTTGAGCCACTCATATTGTCATATGAAGACCCATCTTGAATTCAGAAAATAAGATAAAGACTATAAAGCATATTTCTGAAAGAATAAAATGAATAAGCTATATTGAAGCTGAAATTAAGAAATATTCATTTGAAAAAATACTATATACATGAAACTGGGAAGAGCTTCTGAAATATATTTGAGCAATTTACAAAAAACCGGAAAATTGATATTTTGTCAGGCTTGCAAGTAAGCTTTTGAGTGACTGATATGTCAATATCTGAGCAACAGAAAGGAATTTCAGAGTAATGGAAAAGGCTTGAAATGAGCTAGCCTTAAGATTAAATGAAATGGATATAAAATGAGATGTCATAATGGGCGCACAAATGTGATCTATCCGACTATCTTTGGTTTTGGCTAAATATCTGAATCTTGAGGAAAGCATTTACACAGAAAAGGATTGAGACGATATGGTTTTAAAAAGACATGAGATAAATTTAGAAGGGAAAAAAGTTATCCTGTCAGAAGATGTGATAACAAAATGATCAACATTAGAAAAGATGATAAAGATAGTAAATGATTTGTGATGAGAAGTTGTAGCGATTACATGTGTTGCCAACAGGAGCCAGAAGAACGATTTTAATTGAATTCCTCTGATTTCATGTTATTCTCCTGAACCGTTTGGATTATATTTCGATGAGAAAACTCCTTCAGAAAATATATGAAAAGCTCTTCCAATTCCAGAATGAGCGATGATAATCGAAAAACCGAAAAATGAATGGGAAAAATTAGTCAAATCAATGATTATTTAATAATTTCAGAATATGAAAAAATACAAAGTAATAGATACCCACGTTCATGCAAGAGACCTAGATCAGGCTAATGTTTCAACTATTGAAGAAACTATTAGGCTTGCAAGATTGTGATGAGTATGAACCCTATGCTTCATGCCGAATACAACACCTGCAATCGTTAATATTGAAATACTGGAAAAGTATATTTCACTTATAGAAAAAGCAGATTTATGACGACATTATATATATTTCGGCCTGACAGAAAATAATTTGGAGGAATGCGAAGAAGCTCTAAAAAGAGAAGAAGTCGTATGACTTAAAGTATATCCTCTATGAGTGACAACAGGAGAGGGCAGCCTTAAGGCATGAATCAGCGACCACAGAGTATTAGATGAAGCTATTCCGCTTGTAATAAAATATGATAAGGTCATTTCTTTCCATTGAGAATCAGCAGATATGGTTGCAGAAAGATGACATATTCCTGAAGCTGAGATTGATTATTTTGAAAATATAATCGCTAAATATGCACTTCTTTATCCTGAGGCAAAAATCATTGCAGCCCATGCCTCACTCAAAGAAAGCATAAAACCGCTTATTGAAGCACGAAAAAAATGAGCCAATATTTCTATTGAGTTTACTCCTCACCATATCTGGTTCACTGAAGATGATGCCATATGAAATCCATTCTTGAAATGTTTTCCTCCTTTAAGAAGCCTTTACGATAGGGATTTTTTAAGGGATATGTTAAAAACTGATGATATTCCTATAATGTTCTGATCTGACCATGCACCTCACTTAAGGACAGCAAAACTAGGTGAGAATCCTCCTGGATGAGTTCCAAATCTTTGAAATGCGGTTTCAGTTTTCCTTAAAGTTTGCAAGGATGCATGATTGTCAGATGAGAAGATTGAGGATATTCTTTATAATAATGCTTTGAAACTTTTAAATATCGTGCCGAATGAATTTGAATTTACTTGAGAATATTCGTTTAAAGAAGATTACTACGGCTGAAAAGTTGAAAATCCTTTTAAATACGCGGACTTAGATTAAAAAATCAATAAATCAAGCCCGGGCTCGAGCCCGGGCTTGATTTATTTGTGTGATTAATCAGATAGTTTGAATTTAAATCCTATTTTTCAGAAAAAAACTTTTTCAATATTATCATATCGTGATCTATAATCTTAAGCCCATTGACTTCATTTTCAGCAAAGAAAGCAAAACCTATGCCTTCTCATATGGAAATTGAAGAAATCGGAGCATTGAACTTTGCGGTAAAAATATGCATTTTCCCTTGCCTGTCGGAATCTTCATAATCATAAACAGTGAATAATTCAGCATCATTGAGCTCATATCAGATTTCTTCTTTCAATTCACGCTTCAATGTCTCTTCAGGAATTTCGCCTCATTCTATTCCGCCTCCGAAAAATGACCAGTATCATGGCCATCTTTTAAAACGAAGATCTTTTTTCTGTAAAAGAACCTCATTATGCTCATTTATTAAGATTATTGCAGCAATATTCCTTTCAATCATTGTCTTTTTGATTAAATAATTTTTAATCTTCCCCTGACTTCATCAATCGAGTTATATCATTTTCTATTTAAAATTTCAGCAAGCTCTTTTTCTATTCTTCCGAAGCATTCAGGACCTTCTTTTTCAAAAACAGTTCAAAGCTGAATTGCTCATGCTCAAGCCAATAAGAATTCAAAAGCATCAGTTCAATTTTTGATTCAACCGCATCAGATAATAAAAACATTATCTCAGAAGAGCTCATAGAATCTTCTTACATTAGCTAGGGCAATTGGCTTAACAAAATCCCCTCAAAGTCATCCGAATCATCATTTTGGCCTAATTAGCGTAGTCTCTGTTTCACTGTCAATGATCAGAGTATTTCATATGGAATTTATACAAGTTATAAAAGATACGTTATGCCTCAATATTATTTCAGCAATCTGGTCGTAATGAGCAAAATCAAAATATGGAGGCAGTTTTATTCAGATAGGCTTATTTCAAAGATTATCAACATTTTTCAAGATGTATTCGACCGTATCAAAATCATATCAGATTTGAGGTTTTCATGGTACATTCGGACATGACATATTCAGTTCTATCAGATCAGCATCGCTATTTTGAAATGCTTTTGTCATGACTATGAAATCATCAGGCTTCAATCATGCTATGCTTGCAATGATTGGCTTCTCAAACATTTTTAGATCACTGGAAAATCCAACATATTTCTCATATCAGAGATTAGGCAATCACATGCTATTTATTGATCAATATGAAGTCGGAGCATATCGTGGTTCCGGATTTCATTCTCTTGCTTCAAGGGTTGCAGATTTCATCGTAATGGCTCAGGCTCTTGAGCTTCAGATTAAGTTTAATTCTTCAAGTGTGGTATCGCTAGGACCTGAAGCATTGAAAATGTAAGAGGATAATACGACATCTTTAATTTTTGGATTTATTTCCATATAGATTTTTTAAGGAATATTCTGAAAATCATATTGGCAAGCGACATTAAATCAAGTTAAATATTATAAAAGTATCTGATCTGATTAAGTAATCCGACAAGAAAAATGCTTTAATATGTAATTAAGATGAAAGGTGACTACTTTTGAAACTGTAATCATTACTTAT
Source organism: uncultured Candidatus Peribacteria bacterium (assembly GCA_964618565.1). Lineage (GTDB taxonomy): Bacteria > Patescibacteriota > Gracilibacteria > BD1-5 > UBA2023 > STC-113. The sequence continues at coordinate 27,871 of CAZUBA010000012.1, forward strand.
GGAATTTCTTATGCACCTCTTTAAGCTGCGGATTTGTGACGTGGGTATATACTTGGGTTGTGGTGATATTCTTGTGTCATAGAAGCTCCTGGATAGATCGTAAGTCAGCTCAATTCTCAAGTAGCGTGGTAGCAAAGGAATGTCTTAATGTATGAGCTGATATATCTTTTAATATTCAGGCCTTAAGAGAATATTCCTTGATGATATTAGTTATGAAGAATCTTGATAGCTTAACATCTTTATCGATAAGATTGCTTGCGTTCTCAAATTTATAATTATGCCTGATGAATAACGAAGGGAAATTGTCATCTCTCATATTAAGGTAATTTTCTATTTTAGCGACAGCTTCATCGGTAAGATAAACCACTCTTACTTTTCATCATTTTCATCTTACTGCAAATTCTTGAGTTTTAAGATTTATGTCTCTTATGGTTAATGTGACTAGCTCAGATACACGAAGTCACGTAGAATAAATGCATTCCATGATCGCCATATCTCTTACTCACCAGATTTTGTCCAAATCCGGCTGTTTGAATAATCTTTCTATCTCATCTTTATTCAGGAATTCCACTTTTCTTTCGTCATGCTTTATAAGATCAATCATAACTGGATCAAGAACTTCAAATCATTGCTTCTTCAGATACTTGAAGAAAGTACGCAAAGAAATCATATATGCATTGACTGTCTTTATATTCAATTCTTGCTCCGAAAGTGCAAAGCGAAAATTATTGAGGACTTCAATATTGATTTCATCTGTTTTCCATTCAGAATTCAATACAAGCTCTCGTATAATTCTTCACTTTTCCCTTATTTCAAGCGGTTCTATTGGTGAAATAATGAATAATTTCTTGAAGTCCAAATTCTTTGTCAATTCATAGTCTATATATTGAATAAACTTCCAAATATGAAAAGTATATTGCTCGATAGTTTTAGGACTTGCGTTTCTGTTTATTCTAAGCCAAGTAACAAACTTTATCAGTGCCTCAATCAGGTTCATTTTATGTAAATTAAAGTTTAAAATATTTATTGTGCAGGAGGAGGGGAGTGGGCGTTCAAGGTGGCATCGTACAAAAGTAACTCATCCGCCGATGGCACCTTAATCTGTATCAGGGAAGGATTTTTTTAAGAATTATTTCCAAGATTGATATTTTTTAGTCATGCCACTAATTTATCACACACCCAAAAAACTTAGATTAAGCCTTCCTTAATTTAGGAACAGACCATTTGTCATCCTCGTCCCGCAGACGGGAGGGATCCAGATGATTATTCTTTAACGCATCTCCTCGTGATGACGTGTATCTGGAATAGTCCGTCATTGTGAACGAGTGCGGAATCCAGGTTGCTTAATACTTATTCATCTTCCTCATCCTGGATCACCACGCCTGCCTGCTGGTAGGTAGGTCGTTTACCTCCTCGTGATGACGGCGCGGCGGTCACTGTACCCAAGGGAGAAACATTATCCTTCCCTAATATAGATTAAGGTGCCCAGAGGGCGGATGGGTTACGGCAATGTGGTGCCCGTAGGGCGGATGGGTTATTTCATCAATCACCAATTTGAATTTTTATCATTCACTATCGCTCAATGACAGATGAATAGTTTTTAACATTTCAAACCGCTATTTTAAAGCAAAACAACACAGGGAAGTGCAAAAGACTTATCTACATTACTTCACATAATGTAAGTTATGTGAAGTGTTTTGCAGCATATTATCAATAAAATCTAAGTTTGCAAATATTTTTTAAAAATAAATTTAAAATTAAAAAGTTTTAGAATTTAAATAAAAATGCTGCTTTCAAATATTTTTGAAAATTCAATAAAAATATTATCTTCATTTTCTATTAAGAAAAATAATTTTAAGATGAGATTTTAGCTTATATTGTGATACATAAATGCTAATTATTAAGAGCTCAGCTACCAAACATACCTAAAATGCAAAAAAACCTCAAATTTCGCAAAATTTGAGGTTTAGTATAAGTAATGGCTTATTTAAGGGACTTTAACCGAAAGAACAATTGATTATGTATTATACAGACAAACTTAAATGATTTTTGATCGTCATATTACTTCACATAATATTTTTTAACAATATTTTAACAAATACATTGAATTGATGTTATATGTATAATGTTATATTAAAACTTATTATATTTATCTAATAGTTTAACTAATTGTTCTTGTGCTTGAGCTTTTTTCTCTTGTTCCAATCTTACAACATGTTCAGGTGCGTTTCTTACAAATTCAGCATTCATAAGTTTTTGATCTAGTTTTCTGATATAATCTTTCTTGTCATCGATTTGCTCCTTTAATCTTAGCTTTTCAGCTTCCGTATCAACAGTATCACCTAAGTCAATAAATATTTCTATATTATTGCTTACTCAATAAACATATTCATCTTCATTTATGGATTTTGACTTGTCTAGTATCTTGAATTCTCATATTTTGCAAAGTCATTTTAAGATAACCTTGTTTTCCTCTAATAAATCCTGATTTCCTTTTGTAGCCTTAAATATTGCATTTACAAAAACGCCTGGCTTAACCAACTTCAGTGCTCTTATATTTCTAATTGTTCTTATTACATCATAAAGAATTCAAGTATCCTTTTCAACTTTTGAATCCTTTTCCAATTTCAGTTCCGGCCAAGTATTATCAATTAACGATTCTGAGGGTCTCAATTTTACATATAATTCTTCTGTCACGAATGGTATATATGGATGCCAAAGTTTTAAGATTGTCAACATTGAATAAGCCAAAATATCGCTTGCGTATGCTGAATCTTCTTTAGTCAATTTGTATTCTTCAATGAAGAAATCGGCAAAATCATCGCGAGTGAATGATATTAAGTCCTCCCCTGTTACAGAAAAATTATATTTTTCCATGCCATCAGTCATTTTTTCTGTGATTTGAGCCAATTTCTGGCATATCCACTTCTCATGCATTGAGAAATTCAAGTAATTTTTCTCTACAAAGATCCTTAACTCCTCATGAGACTTCCCTATTTCACCGATACTGGAATGCACAAATCTGGTAATATTCCATAATTTATTCAAAAACAATGAATTGGATTCAACATTCTTGATAGAAAAATTCATATTATTTCATGGGGTATTCCCTATTGTAAGAGCTAATCTAAGCGAATCACAAGAGTATTCATTTATAACCTCCAATGGGTCTATTCCATTTCAGAGTGATTTGCTCATTTTCCTACCTTGCTCATCTTTGATAAGACCATGCAGATAAACCGTCTTGAATGGTGCCTCTCAAGTGTATTCGTATCACATCAGAAGCATTCTTATTACCCAAAAAGGCAGTATATCATGTCATGTTTCGAGTACTTGGGCAGGATAATATTTCTTAAATAACTCTCAAGGACTTTTTTGATCCCAATCCAGAATTGAAAAAGGCCATAATGCAGATGAAAACCAAGTATCAAGAACATCATCATCTCTTCTTACATTTTCTTTTCAATATTTTTTATATACACTTTCGGGATCCTGTGAAACTGCAATGAGCTCTCATGTTTTGACATCATAATAAGCCGGAATCTGATGTCACCACCACAATTGCCTAGAAATACACCAATCTCTAAGATTAAAAATCCAATCCTCAAAAATCTTATTGAATCTATCAGGGATTATGACAAAGTCTTTTTTCTTGTATCAGATTATAACTTTCTTAGCTAATTCATCTGCCTTAACAAACCATTGAGTCGATATCACAGTTTCAACTTTACACCCAGATCTTTCGCAATAACCCACTTTATGTGTATACGGTTCAATTCTAACAAGATTTCATTTTGCCTTTAATAGCTCTACGATATTTTCTCTAGCCGTCATAAAGTCTTGTCAAGCAAAAATTCAAGCTTCACGAGTCATGTTTCAAGCCTTATCAACAACATTATAATCAAGCTTAAGTCAGTGTTTTTTTGCAATTTGAAAATCCGTGGGATCATGAGCTGGAGTAATCTTAAGTGCTCAAGTTCAGAATTCCCTATCGACGGTATCATCTCCTATAATTGGAATTTCTTTATTCAGGATAGGAAGAATAACTTTTCTTCAAATAAGCTTTTTATATCTTTTATCCTTAGGATGGACTGCTACAGCCTGATCTGCCAGAAGGGTCTCCGGACGTGTAGTGGCGACAACTATCTCATTATCCGATCAGCTAACGAAATATGTAATATAATACATCTTTGCCTCTTCCTCTTTGTATTCAATCTCTATATCACTGATTGTTGTCTGAAGTGCAGGTGAATAATTTACCATATACTCACCTCTGTATATAAGTCATTTTTTATATAAATCACAGAAAACATGCTCAACAGTCTTATTCAGTCACTCATCAAGTGTAAATCTTTCTTTTGACCAGTCAACCGAAGCTCATATAAGCTTCACTTGTCAATTGATGTTTGCGGCATACTCATCTTTCCATTTCCAAACCTCTTCTAGAAATTTCTCTCTTCATAGTTGAGTTCTTGAGATTCAATCTTTTGCTAATTTCTTCTCAACTACATTTTGAGTTGCGATTCAGGCATGATCAGTTCAGGGTACCCATAGCGTATCATCTCATTTTAACCTATGATAACGCACCATGATATCTTCAAGGGTCAATGTAAGAGCATGTCAAAGATGAAGGTTTCAGGTAACATTCGGGGGTGGAATCGGGATATAGAAGGTCTTTCAAGTCCTAGATTTTTTAGGAGCAAATTTGCCTTCAAGAAGCCATTTTTGATATGTAGAACTTTCAAAATCTTTTGGACAATAACTTTTTTTGAATTCCATCTTTAATGCATTAAATTTATTAAACTGAATAAATATATCGATTTTGCTCAAAATTCAAAGAAAAAATTGCATTTTCTTGCAATTTAGCGGAAATAAAGATATAATAAAACCGTAAAATAAATTATATGAACACGGAGGATACCCAAAACAAAAGTAAGGAACATTGATTCATTATTTGAGACAAAAAATTTACAGTTTGAGAAGAAAATGAGCTTTGACTGATTTTTGAGATGCTCAATTGAGATTCTGAGGTATCAAGCATACTTCACTGGAATATAATAATGGAGCTGGATGAAGAGCTTATGAATATAATAAAAACTTATAAAGGACTGATAAATTGCCTTAAATCGCTTAATGAAAAAAATTCTTTTCTGTTGCTATTTAAGATTTCAGACACTCTTTCAGATATAGTTCAGGACTCTCGTGAACTATGAGAGATACTGGCAAAAATTTCAGAAGAATGAAATAAATTGAGGCTTATAAAGCAAATGAGAAACAGATGACTTACAAGGCTGATAACATCTTCTCAAGATTTATTGCATATCATCGAGTGGGTTTATGATGCTGCAGAAAAACAAACCTTAGACATACTTTGATCCGAAACAATAAGATGATTATTTACTTCGCCACAGGATGTTTATGACGTACTTCATTATCTTAATGACGAAAATAAAGATTATCTGATGGATATCATTTGATTATATGAAATCAGTAAAAAGATAAGATCTTGGGAAGATTTTTTATTGATGCTTAAATGAATAAGCTGCAACAAGGTTAATGAATTTCTGTCACTATACTCAAAAAGAATGATAAAAGAGTACTTTAAGACTGACAGGGAATTTACAATTTTTTTGATGAAGCTATCAGACAGAAAGGAAAAGATTTTCTTGAATTATATGTGAATTAACATTAAATAACCATGAACTTAAAAGAACTGCTCATAAATAATAGAATAAATGCAGAAGTCTTAAAAACTGATAAAAAGGCTAATTTCAGCCAGAAAATTCAAGATTTGGACAAGATGAAATGAAGTAAATATCCAATGATTGATTCTCATTTGCATATAGTTAATTTTAAGCAAGAGACGGAATGACTCAAAAAGCTTCTTTATCATATGGACAAAACTAATGTGGAGAAAGCTGTAATTTTTTGAATGCCAGTCCGCAAAATGTGGTCAGAACACGAAAGGGTTTCCCCTGAATACTATCTTGATGATGATACGGAATGCTATTACGACTCCTTTACTGATTGAATAGTTGCAGAAGAATATAATAAATTGAATACAGAAGAACAAGACAGGTTCTATCCATTGATTTGCGGATTTAATCCGATGGATATGAATGCTATAAATCATATTAAAAATATGTACAAATTCTATCCATGAGTATTCTGCTGAATTTGAGAAATTCTACTCAGGCACGATGATCTAACCTTTATGATCCAGTGAGATCCTCCGAGATTGAATAATAAAGCAATGTATCCGATTATGGAATTCGCAGTAGAATATGATCTTCCTGTAATCATACATAATAATATCACTTCCCCTGGAGTATCCGATCATCCGAAATTCCTTTATGAGCTTGAAGCTATATTGAGGGATTTCCCAAAAGCTAAGATTATATTTGCCCATTGCTGAGCATCGCGCAGAGTATATTCGCCTTATTACAAAAAGATGATTGAGAGGTTGCTTAATGAATATCCTTCTTTGCATGTAGATTATTCGTGGGTTATTTTCGATGAGATAATAATGAGAGACGATGAAACCATTGCAGAATGGGTAGATCTGACCGAAAAGTTTTCTGATAGGATTATGCTCTGATCAGATATTCTATGAGATTGATTTTATAAAATCTGATTCATAAACAATCGATTTGATGTTTTTCTGGATCTTTTAACTGAAAAGACCAGAGAAAATCTTTGCAAGAATAATGCTGAGAGGCTATTCTCTAAGAAAAAGAATATTGTTGAAAGCTGAAATAAAAGAGAGTTTCCAAAACTTGAGGATATAAAGCTCTAAAAATCTTGACAATTATCAAAAAAAGGTATATTTCTATATATTAAAATATATATTATATTGATGTAAATATAGTCAAAAATGTCCTTGAATAAAGATGATGGATCAAAAAAAGAAAACAAATCGCCTTCAGCCACCAAAAAAGGCATTTTAAATGCCGGAACGGCAAAAGTTTGAATTCATAAGGAAATAAGAGATATTTTAGCTTGTCCCATAACCGTTACTGCCCTCTGAATGGGCATTCTTGCTTTCAGTAATCAAGCTTATCGTTGATATAACCACAAATTAGATTGAGTTAATCTGAATGTAAACGATGAAGTATTTCAAATCATCAATAATAAACCAAAAAATTTATCTCAAGCAACTAAAAAAGTAATATATTTTGAAATAAAAAAAGTCCTAGAGCAATTATCTATGGATAAAGCTGAGGTTGAATCTATCTCAAGATGATTATTGACGCGAATTGAAGAATCATGACTTCTTGATGATACCCTTCCTAAGCCCAAACCAGGATGGTTAAGCGCACTATTTGCACTTATTTACATTTATCTTTACACTAAGACAATCAGAAAAATCCGCCTTGATCACTCGACTGTCTCAACTTTTTCATTTGCTTGATTTTCAATATTAAATTGATGATTTGCCATATCTAACTGAATATTGGATCCATGATCTCTCGGTTATCTCTCTGCATGCATCATGTGAGCCATAACAGTGGCAGTGAATCAAATAGAAATCCGAAAACAAAGTAAAAATAAGGCTTCTCTTGATGTACAGAAGATATTATTGGATTTTGCGATATGAGAAAAAAATCCTGTAGTGATATATAAATGAGATAAAGGAAGTGCAGATTCAGATTTTCCAAATGAAAAACCCCTTTTCTGGAATCCGGCAATGGAAAAAATAAGCTGATACACCCATGAAGAAGTCAAAGAAATGACTCAGTATGAAATAATGCAACTTCTATACTCATATGACGAAAAAGTTTTCAATAATGTGATAAGGCATCTTACCTGAGTAAGTAGCTCTTGATTCTGATATAAAAACAGGATTTTCCCTTTGCAAACTAAAGCCTGAGATATAGTAGATGTCGCATGGCATACAGAAAAAGTTCCTTGAGGCTGAAGAATAAGCTTCTGAAGCATTGATCAGATGGAGATCCAGAATACATTAAGGAAAGACCCAGTATTTGATTGCAATAATGTTTTAGCGCTTAAGCAGGATTTCGTATCAATAATTTCTCATTTCTGAAATCTTGAAGGGCTCTCTGATAAACATAAGGTATTATCGATGATATATTGTGATCTGGATTATTTCAAGAATATAAATGAAAACTACGGACATCTTTTTTGAGATATAGTCCTTGATGAATATATAAAATTCATCAAATGAGAATTCAGAAAAAAAGATGATAATATATATAGGAAAATATGAGATGAGTTTGTTATAGTTTATAACTTTGCGGACAAAGACAGTGTAATTAATAGAGTTGAATCAATGAAAGAGCATCTCTCTAGGCTTACTATTATAGTGGAATTCAAGTGATGAGTGTTTGAAATTAAACATTTGAAGCATTGAAGCTCCTGAGCGGCAAAGGCATATCATAATGCTAATGTTTTTATAAATAAGCTCTCACTGAAAAAGTACAACACCTGAGACAAATGAGAATATAGGATTGTTCTTCCTCAGATTTGATCAAGTTGGTGAATTACGGACTATCACTATAACAATGCCACTCTAGCCACAATAGACACAGACAAAATGGTTGATAAGCTTATAAATCAGGCAAATAAAGCCAAGTATGAAAGTAAGAAGAAATGAAAAAATTCCGTTACAGTATTTCAGATTGACATGGAACAAGATCGTTTATAAAAAAATCCTTCTTTGAACCGCGCCCAATTTATAAAAATAATAATCTTTAATCTTTAGTTTTGATTTAGAAGATGGTTTTTTTATTTTTTAATCTATAATTCCTCAAGAACTCATACTCAAAAAGTTTTAAGCACTGTTCATTCTGGTATATGTCAATCTTTATCAGCAAATGGCAAGTTTTCATCATATCTAAAGGTATCATACGTAACAATTGCCTTCTTGCCATTTATTATAGGATAAAATTCTCAGAAATAATGGGCCCGTCTTCTAAGTGAATCCAAATGTATCTTCACCCAATCCTTATTATCGCCTTCTCAATATATCCTATGAACAAAATCTCATCAATCATCAAATAAAGCCCTCAATTCTTCTGGACTCAAATCAGTGTTCAGAGAAAATTCCCTATTGAAGTAATTTCTTTTTCAATCAGATCATATAACTAGAGAATTTGATTCATCTATGAACGCGTCTCAGACAATGGCTTTTTCTCTAAGCTCATTAAACAGCCTATTTAATTCACCATGGTATTTTCAATCCAAAAGAATATCTATCATGGTTTTGTAAGCATAAACTGTTTTATAGAATCAGAAAGGATAATTTTTAACCTTGATAAATTTTCACTCAGATCTTAAAATCCTTTCTTGCTCAAATCTTTTTGCCAATGGGTGAGCATCATTGACTTCTACTGCTGAATGGATATTTCATTTTAATTTATCGCTTTTCAATGCTTTCCATAAAAGAGCTTTTTCAGAATGCTTCATAGTGAACATATCAGTATATCATTCATCAGTATGTAATTTATTTCTAATATTCTTCATAACCCTTACAAGCTCCTCTTCAGTATAGATTATAGTATATAAAAGTGAAGTTTCTCAGATCTCAGGATTTTTATGAAATATCCTTAAAGATGAAAGATATTTGATTTTTTCAACTAGAGGCATATCTAATTCTTTTCAAGATAGATATCGTGCCCAATCGCTATATTCGAATTTTCCTAGTCAAGTGGCCTCAATATAGGCATTGTTAATATAAGTGATATCAAAATCATTTTCGCATATCACGCATACAGGGCCAGATCTGATACAATCAGAAGCGCTTCTAGGTGCGGGGTTAAAAAATTTATCTACTCAGAATGCTTGGAATCTGATTTTCTTATGAAATGAAGATAATACAGAGACAGTAATGGCATCTGGTTGTGCAGAACTTATTATGGTTGAAACAATATCTTTTATTGAATCCACTATTCAAACAGTATTTAATATATCACTTGCTCAAAAAGAGTCCGGATAAATAAGAAAATCACTATCTGCAGAATTGAGATATTCTATAAAAGATTCAGGGGTTTCAAATTCCAGGCAATTAAGTTGATTGGTCATAATTTTTGTTGGATAAATAAGGATAGACTTTACTGAATATTTCTGTTTTAAAATGTTTTATGCTTTGATTATATGAACTGTCAAAAAAATGCAAGACGAGAAATTTTAAAAGGCCCTAACTAGGGCCTTTTAAAAAAATTATAGTTTTTATATCATCATAAGGAAGAATGCAAAAACAATTCATATTATGCTTCAAGCAAAAGCTTCATTAGGCAAATGTCAAATCGATTCATTGAAATTATACTGTTTTCAAGTCAGTTCATTAAGGGTTTTTGCGTGTAATCATGCCTCAAACCTTACATTTATAGCGTCATAGATAATGATCATCGAGAATACAAGGCAGGCAGAGAAAAGTTCACTGAAGATTCAATATTTTATTCAAATTGCAGTTGTTATGCTTGTAACAAGCGCTGAGTGCACGCTTGGCATTCAACCTGATCATAAAGCTCAACTAACTGTAAATTTCTTTTTTATTATTAAAAAAATTCATTTAAGTATAACAGATAAAATCCATGTAAGAACAGGAATATATAAGATATGATCAGAAAAATAATGGTTCATCAGTAATACTATTTAAGTTCTAAAATCTCATATTCGAATACTCCAGCGGGTGACTTGACAGAAACAATATCTCAAACTACGTGTCAAAGCAAAGCTTTACCAATGGGCGATTCGTTGGATATCTTGTTTTCATAGATATCAGATTCGGTAGTACCGACTATTTTGTATGATACGGTATCTCATTTGTGATTATCAGAAACATGCATTATTTTTACAGTATTTCAGATGTTCACTTTTCGTTCTTTTTTTCAATTATCTTTATTATTGTCGACAATTTCATAATTCTTAAGAATATCTTCTAATTCTAGAATCTTTAGCTCCACTTGAGCCTGTTCGTTACGTGCATCCTCATATTCTGAGTTTTCGCTTAAATCTCAATAAGAAATAGCTTCTTTTAATTTTTCAGCAACTATCAATCTTTTCTCTTCTTTAAGAAAAGTCAGTTCAGTCTGTATTTCTGCTAATCATTCTTTTGTTAGCAATATTTTTTTTGCACTCATGGTATAAAATTTAAAATATAATGATTTATTTATTAACGTTAAGCGAACTCAATTCACCAAAAGACAGATTAGAGCTTTCCGGCTTTTCACCTGCTAGTATCTTTTCTATATTCAGCTTTGTAAGTTCTATTACGACAAGATTATCTCAATCTTTGCTTTCTGTCAGGAAGAATCTTTGTCTTCACAAGTCAAATAAGCTTCATTTCCCGATTTTTAAATAGCTTTTTTGTCTTGAGGACAAATCTTCTTCTTTGGACAATACTCTATACATAATAATTATTTTAACAGACTTTTCTTAAGCGATTCATAGAAAGGCTTCTCTATCTCGAATCAAATTGCAACTCATTCAATTAGTGTGACAAATCTGATTTTGTTGTCTGCTTTGATAGGATTAAGATAAAAAGTGAATCAGAATAGATTATCAGATTCTTTAACCTTATAAGCATTTGCCATTTTCAGATTACTCAACATTGTCTTGTAATCCTTTTCAAAAACATAGATTGTCAATCTTTTTTTGAAGTTGAAGTATGTTGTATATTCGACTTTATCAAACAGTTTATCATCCTTAATTCAAAAAATTCACACGTTTTCAATCTTCTTTGGGATTGAATTCTCTCAAAGCTTATCTTGAAGAGTTTTGGGAATATCAAGAAGATTTTGCTTAGGAATTTCTGGAATAGTAATTCAAGAAGAGTTAATAGTTCAGGTTCATGTCGGCTCAAGTATTTCTCAAGAATCAGTGAGATTCACAGCTCTGGATAATTCCTTATTCTTTCTGTTCAGACTATCGATACTTTCATTTAATTTATCAATAGAATTAAGTATCTTGGAATTGACTTCAATCTGATCTTTATTCATTTTCTCTAGAGCATCTTCTTTTGATACTCAACTCATATTCGTCTTCGTATCACGCAAGAAAGCTCTGTAGCTTGGTGAAGAATACGACATGAAAATATTAAAAAGCAGCACTACTCATATGATAGAAAGTATATAAGAGGCGTATTTCATTAGAAAAAATTATAAAGTACTATTTCTTTGCTTTTACATTTGCAAAATCAAGCTCAACAGGAGTATCTCTGCCAAGAATATTGACATTGACTTTCAGAAGGCCTTTTTCTTCGTTGATTTCAATTATTTTTCACTCAGATCAATCAAATGGTCATGTTGAGATGACAACGTAATCGCCTATTTTGAAACTTGTCTTGTATTCTTCGCTTTTTTGTTCAAGAACTCATTTCAATTGCTCCAATTCTTCTCACCTTACAGGAACCGGTACAGTTCATGCTCATAGGAATCAAGTAACGTTCGGAGTATTTCTTACAATATACCAGCTTTCGTTTGTTACAACCATTTTAACAAGTATGTAACCAGGAAAAATATTCTTCTTTTTTCTTACTTTCACTCATCCTGCTCTGATTGAAACACTATCGTGCGTAGGTACGAATACTTCTAGGATATAATCTTCAAGATTGAAGGCTTCTCTTCTTTGCAGAAGCGATTGCCTTACATTCTCTTCAGTTCATGATATCACTCTTATGACATACCATTCTCAATCTTTTTGAGTTAATGTAGAAAACATAATTTTAGAGGAGTTAAATAACTAAATTATTTTGTTGGCGCCGGTGCAGTAGTATCTGTAGGTATAAGCTTCAAATCTGCTCAAGAAGCAAATTCTACATTTTTTGTAGTATCACTTGCGGTAGTGTTTGATTCTACAGCCTTAGGAGTACGGACTAAATCTCATAAACCAAATAATCAAAGGCTGAATAATGATCAAACTATGAATAAAAATATAGTCAAAACAGTTATAACTGATGTGACGATTGTGAAATACTTCTTTGTTTCCTTATTAGTTGGCCATACAACGTGGTCGAATTCTTTAATGGATTCTTTTAAAAACTTTAGCATATTAAATTTTAGGTAATACAATAAATAGGTATTGAGGTAATTTAACGAGCTAGATTATATGAATAAAAGCTCTTACGTCAAAAAATATTTCATTTTATTTCATTTTGACAAAATATGCATAAGAAATAAAGTTATAAATAATAATAAACATGTAAAGACAGAAGAAATGAAATTAAGAAATAGATAGATTTTAACCACAATCATAATGTATAAATGTTCAGAATGTTGATCAGAAAGTCCGAAATGGGCATGAAAATGTCCAAACTGCTGAAGCTGGAATACCTTAACGGAGCAAGAAGAAAATAAATCCAAACAAACTAAAAGCATCTGAAAACAAAAAGATACTTTTAAAATACTTGAAAATTCTGAGCAAATAGTCAGAAAAACACTTTCAAGCGATGAGCTCAATAATGTTCTTGGCTGATGAATAGTTCCATGAAGCCTGATTCTGTTATCTTGAGAGCCTTGAATCTGAAAATCCACAATGTCATTGCAAATTGCGGATTGGTATGCGAAAAAGGACAGCGATGTCCTATATATTTCTAGCGAAGAGAATATATTTCAGCTCTCAGGAAGAGCAAATAGGCTTAATATCGCAAATCAGAATATACAGATCCTTAATTCAAGCAATCTGGAGGATATTTCTGAGACTATAGAAAAATCAAAAGTGGAACTAATAATAGTTGATTCCATAAGTGTGGTGTATTCATCAGATGTGACTAGTTCTAGCTGAAGCATCTCTCAAATCAGATATATTGCAGAGAGGCTAATGGAAATAGCGAAAAGAACGCAAAAATCCATTATCTTGATATGACACGTAACCAAAGATTGAGCAATCTCATGACCAAAGGCATTAGAACATCTTGTTGATACTGTTTTATATTTAGAATGAAGCAAATATGAGAATTACAGGATTCTCCGCTCTCTCAAGAACAGATTCGGACCTACAGATGAAGTGGGATTATTCCTTATGACTGAAACATGATTGGCAGATCTGAAAAATCCTTGATTGGAGTTTATCAATAAAGACGATCAGAATCTCAGTGGATCAGCGCTTGCAATGACCATGGAATGAAATCGTCCGATGTTGATTGAAATAGAAGCCCTTACAACTTACACGAAATTCTGATATCCGAAGAGATCAGCAAGATGAATAAATGCCTGAAAGCTAGATCTTATGATTGCAGTACTTACCAAATTCAGCGATACAAAACTAGAAAGCTATGATGCATATCTTAATATTTCAAGATGACTTTCAATACAAGAGCCATGAATAGATCTTGCAGTATTGGCAGCAATAATCTCATCAAAGAAAAATAAGCCTCTTTGAAAAATAGTATTCATATGAGAAGTATCTCTTACATGAGTCATAAAAAATGTATTTCAACTTGAGAGAAGGGTTGATGAGGCAATCAAGCTATGATTTGAGAAGATAGTCATTCCCGCATGAATCTATAAATGAAAAAAATGAGCCTGAATCATATCTGAAATAAAGAACATGAAGGATCTGGATAAAATGATTTAATTGATCTATAAAGCAACTCTCAAACATTGTAACCCCTCCGTCCTACGGACACCTCCCCCTATACACCTTAACCCCTCCGTCCTACGGACACCTCCCCTATACACCTTAACCCCTCCGTCCTACGGACACCTCCCCTATATTAGGGGAGGAAATGACTGAAAGCTGGATGGGTTACCGTAAGTAGTAAGGGATGACAGATAAATTACCTCAGATCAAGATATCTGTTTTCATAAAAATCAAGATATGCAACCATATTTTCTAATGATTTCCTGCTTTGGGAATTCTCGCCTAAATTGGATAAATTTATATTCAAAAATCATTTCAATGTTTGGGTTTGCTCCCAGATTCACCAATTAGTTAAAGATTCAGGATTTGAATCAATTCTCCTTATAAGTGCGCCGAATATTTTTTTCTTATCGTTTAATGTAGTCTTATCGACTTTAAGAGAACATTTTATCTTAGGGAATTTAGCGGAAACAAAAGGACAAAGGACAGGATCATCTCATATATATTTCATAAGCTGCAGTTGGTATTTCGGATACTTTAGAGTTCAGGAGAATTCGGGATGTGCAGATAGATTTCAATATTGGAAAACCATATATTTTGAGATGAAAGCCTGGATTTCATTCAATTCAATATCAGTTATCCATTCTCAACTTTCAAGAATATTTTTAGACGGATTGAAATAAGATGTAGGATCTCTAAGCAATCTCTTGTCATTAAAAAGACGTATGAGCGAAGGATATGCAAAATTCTTATCTGGATCGATTGCAGTCCAATCCAGCTCTCATATTTTACTTCTATCAGTAAATCCATATGTAACATCAGCGTTGAAGTATGCTCATCCGATTACCTGAGGGTCGGTATATATTTCAGTCAATTGCGATATCCATTTATTTTTGTCTTTAGTTCAAAATGCAGGAATTCATGGCTGTCAGATGTGGGTGCTGTTATAGCTTTCTATCAATTTAGCATTATCAAATTCTCAATCTATATTGACACTAGTTGTTCATGCTTCATCGATGAATATAGGTTTGCCAAATTTTTTCATCCTGTCAAATGTCCAATATCAAGGTTCATTCAGAACTTCCATGGGAGTTCTCCATGAGGCCCACTTCTCTGCCCTAGCTCATTTTCACCAATTATAAATAGTCACGCCCATTATATCAACATATTCATCCCCTGGATAATAATCTTCAAAAGTAAGGCATCATGTTTCTTTTTTCTTATCTTGGGTGCAATTTACAACTTCAGATAACTGATCTACGAAAAAACCAGGCGCAACAGGCAGATCCTGACTGTTTATTGAATAGTCAAAGAGTATATTTGACCTATCAAGTCACTCTTCCCTGCTCCACTTCCATACCATCTTCCAGAAAATCGGGAAATTAACAGGATCAGACGACCAACTATACCATCATCAATTCATTTCATGAAGGAACCTGAATATGACTTTTACGTCATATTTCTTTATCAATCTGAAAAGTGTTCTATATTTCGTTTCCCATCAATGATGCTTTGGGTCATTGAGGAGGTCTTTTAAACTATATCAGAATGGGTTTACATCTACATGATATACCCTATCTTTTCATAATTCTTTGAAAGTGGTTGCTAATTTATAAATCTCACCCTTATTGAAATCATCATAGATTACTGAAATGAGTGGAACCTTTATGTTATAATTTGATTCTATTTTCTTAGCTATATCATATTCATTGTCCTGCAATCTCAGTCAAAAAAGGAAATAATCCTGAAAAGCCAGAGTTGAAGTTGGAAAAATGACAAGCAAAAGAAGTATGGAAAGAAATTTTTTCATAAAATGATTCAGTTTAAATTGCTTGATATTTTATGAAAAGAAGCCAAAAAGCAAGTTTAAGTAGAACTATCAAGTGAAATTAACTAAATTTATAAAGCATTGCAGGTTTTTTTGAGTTAGACTTATCTGTTTCTCAGGTTTCTGAAATAAGCTTGCCATACAGCATTTTCTTTTTGAAATTCCTTATGTCTATGTCATATCAAAATACGCTCTCATAAAGCTTATGAAGACTATTGAAAGTAAAATTTGATTTCATTAGATGCTTGGCTATTCAAGTAAATTCCATCCTCCTTACAAGATGAAACTTAGCATGATCTATGATTTCTTTATGTTTGAAATTGTACCCGATTTCAATATTGCTGAGTTCATCGAATTCAATAAGTTTTATTTTGGTAAAATCAGCATTCTTAAGGAACTCTTCCTCTTCAATAAGTGATAGATAACTAAGTGAAACGGAATGTCATCTTGGATCATATCAAGGATCTCAAAACACATGTATCTGCTGTCTGAATATTTCTCATATTCAAGTTTTTCTATCTAAAATTGCAAAGAAATTCTCATCCAATGTGCATCATGATTTCATAATTCAACCTGGCAATATATATTTGATGGCTCAATCAATTTCTTTTTGATTTAAAACTACACATAATTTTCATTTATAATATGTAAAAATAACTATATCAATGCAAAAAACAGGTATCGGCAGATTCCATATAGTGTCAGGATTATTTAAAATGAAGTTATTATCCATATTTATAATTATTAATTGTTATTTTTACTTTTAAATAAATTGCTTTTTTGTGCGGTATTTATATTTCAATAATAATAATTAATAATTATAAGTCAATATTAATTGTTATAAATACATTTGCTTTTTAAAAATAATGTACTATTATTCAAATACCAATATTTTTTAAAAATACAAATTAAATCTACTGTTCATAGTAAATTATAATTCAACGCAAATATTCCTAATTATAATATTATGAAAAATAATAATACAAGGAAAATAACAAGTGTGATAACTATTGTCACTATGTTATTTTCCTTTTTTTGACCCTGAATAGGGTTAATGAATGTAAACGCTGCCCTTACACCTTGATGAGCGGTCTGAATAGTTAATCCTGTGACCTGATTCCCAGATTGGTATCAAGATCAAAACTGACTTAAACTTGAGCTTATGGAGGCTGCTGATAATTTCAGCATATCAGATCCTGTGGATCCCTCAAATACATTTTCGGAAACAATATGATTCAATGCGGAATGATTTTGGTGGTCTGCTGAAGCGGAAATAGTACAATGATGAACAGAAGCTCTTCTTGTATTGGCAATGGAAGCAGTTTTTGCAGGTGAAGAAGCTGTAGATGGAGAGCAATCTGCATTTGGGAGATTGAGGATAAGGATAGACTGATTAGATCCTAACACCGAATATACAGTCAGGCACCCTTATTGAACGGATACATTTACATCTGACGGAGTTGGTGTCATAAACGAACCCGGTTCTGATATATGATGTTTCTCAACACCGAATGTCACTACTTGTGATCCAGCTAAAGTCGGTACTGGCAATCCTCCTCTTGTAGGTGTCGGCGGTTTTTGATTGGCACTTTCAAGTCAAATTTGACCGTTCTTAACATGGGATGATTTCAATATCGATCCCGCTCTTACGGCAAATGATCTAAAAAATCTTCAAATAGGTTACACAACAAGAACTTATATTTGAAATCCAAATATTCCTCATACTATAACATGAAGCCCTGTTAATCAGAACTTTTTCAGAATAGAAGGTCCGAATGCATGAGGGCTAGGGGTAAATGAAATTGAACAAACATTGTTTGCTGTTTCATGAAGGCTATTCGCCCCGATAGTTCAACTGAATAGCGTAAGCTATGCTACTTGAGCCTTGGTTAATAGCACTTGAGCACTTACTTATAATTTTACAGTAAATGATACATGAACAGCCTCATTCACATGAGCTGCAAATTGCACAGATATTCCTTCTTTTAACATTGGAGTTGCATGAGTAAATACCGGCCAGATAAATCTTTCAACAGATTGATCTCAAGATTGAACATACTCTTCTTGCAGCTTCCTTGTTACAAATGCTGAATGAAACGGAAGCAATATTGTGCAGTTGCCAAGCTTTACGCTTGACACCACACCACCCGTTGCTCCGACAATAACTACCCAGAATTTCTCGACATCAGGTTCACTTCTTGAACTTTCTTGAACATGAGAATCAAATACGCTAGTAGAAATCCTAAGCTGAGCAACTGTTATGGCCACATGAAGCAATGTTGCATGAAGCTTTACGATTTCATGAATTCCGGTTTTTGAAGGATCAAATGATTTTGTGGCAAGACTAACAGATTGAGCAGGAAATGTCTCAACTGATTCAACTCCGCCATTAACTGTTATAGTAGATACTGTAGCCCCAGATGCTCCAGTGATAACAGATGCGACTTGAACCTTGGTCAATACTCCTTCTATTACTATAAATGGAACCGCGGAAGCGAATTCAAATGTTAAAATCCTTAGATGAACTTGAGTTATCGCAACTTGAGTCTCTGATTGATTATGAGTTTTTGCAGTAAATTCAGTTCCTCTTGTCGAATGATTGAATACATTATTTGCAGTATCCAGTGATGCGGCCTGAAATATTTCAGTCTGATCAGTTGATTTTACAATCACTCTAGATTCTACTGATCCAGTCTGAACTCTTACATTCCCTGCTTGATCAGTCACTAATATTTCAACTTGAACCATTAATCTTACAATCAATGAAGTTTGAACTTTTGATTTAAGCTGAGCCTGAATGGTATGAACATTAAGTTGAGCAATTGAAACATCAACTTGAATGGAGGTAACATTCTCTATATGAGATTGACAAAAAGCAGTTATAGCACTATTTACTGATGCCGCTTGAAATACCAGTTCAGTCACTTGATCTATAAATCTAGACACTACCGCACCCGTCTCCCCTACTATCACATCAACCGATATTACCACTTCATGAGCTACAGTTACTATAACATGAACATGAGAGGCTAATGCAAGCGTTGAAATATTAAATTGATCTTGAATAGTTATTGCGAGCTGAAATGTGGATTGAGCATGAAGTTTTGCCGTCCCCTGAGTTCCTGTCTTAGCTTGAACAAATAGCATACAAGCCCGCCTTATCGATGAGATTTGAAATGTATGAAACAATTCATCACAAACAGTAACCGTAACAGTAGATACTATTATGCCAGATGCTCCTGTGATTTCCGTTTCTGCAAATCTTACATCATCATGAACAATTGAGATAACAGGTACATGAGAAGCAAATGCAAGCTTTACAATATATAAATGAGCAGTTGCCTTGTGAAATTGAGCTGTGGATTGATCTTGAGTTATTTCTATATGAGCAATCACCCTTACAGAATGATCTAACTCAATTACAGCAAAATTGACAGATGAGGCTTGAAACACTTCAGCAAGCTCAAATACAATAAATGTAACAAAAGATTCAATAGCTCCGGTAATATCAAATAGAAGCATTGTTTCAATAGAGCAATTATGAGCAATTCTTAATTTTGATTTCACTGATAGCCATTATACTCTTGGAACTTGAACATGAGTTGTAACTGTGTGAACTTGATGATCATTAAACAATGCTTGATCATTTGGAATCATTGTATCAACCTGATCAGTAAACCAGGCAAGCACAATATTTTCTGGTCTTCTTCCAAGTACTACTTATTGATTTAATATCTCACTTCTTGATGATGTATGAAACAGTTCAGCTTCAACAGGCTCATTTGTAACAGCATCAGTGCCAAACACATCAACATGAGCCATTTCTGAAACATGAAGCACTTCTCTTACATGAAGCATTTCAAATGGATGAACATATGCGCTTGATAGTCCGTTTATCTTAATCAACTCAAATCCAAATGATCTTAATTCTATTGACTGATCATTAACTCTTTCATGAATTACAAACATCAATGTAAGCGGTTGAACTTGGAATTGAGTCATAAATCCGCCTTCTCTCATAAATTCAGGCGCTTCTGAAGAGGCTGCCGTATGAGAATTGACAACTCTGCTAAATTCAAATTTCTGAAGCTGAGTAACTTGAAATATATTACAAACAATAAAAGCATGATGAGAAAATAATGTAACCCTAGCTGCAAGCTGATGAACTTTTGAATTAAGTGTTCTGGTTCCGGGATCATCTTCATGAAGCATATTGAATCTATTCCGTTCTGCTGATTGAAGCACTTGGGAACTTAACGTTCCAGATGCATCATGTATAATCGATTCAAATAGTTTCTGTACTTTCAGAACAGATCACTTAAGTTTCTTTGCAACTATAGAAGTAACCGATAATATTCCGGATGTCCTATCATTCGCCTCTCTTACATGAAGAGAGCTATGAGCAACAGAAACATCTGAAACTAGAACAATAGTATGAATGAATACTTGAGCTTTGGTTACAGTTACAAATTGAACAATATCAATAGATGGTTGAACATTTGCATCTGCTTGAAATATATTTTCATGAAGCACAGTTCAATTAAGAGTAGTAAACTCTTCTTCAAGTAGTTCTGCATCAACTGCATCTATGATAGTTGCTTGAAATACAATTTGAAGCTTTACCTCTACAACAAAGGCTGCAGCCTCAAATTGAGGTAGTAGCGGAGGTGGCGGAGGTGGCTGAGCATTCGTTGACATATGTACAAACTGAGATAAATCATGAAATTCATATGATTGAAAATGTGAAGCTCCAGCAATTTTAATTTGAAGCACAAGTTCTAACTCTTGAGTATCCAATACGGCTGCTGCAACAGGCTCATATTCTGGAAAGCCAAAATTCGGCGATATAAATGATTCATTTGCAAAAGATGATATTCTAGATTTTGTCGCAAAATGAATCCTTAAATGATTCGACGATGGAACTTTCAGGCCAGAGAATCCAATAACAAGAGCCGAATTCTTAGCAATTGTAATGAAGGCATTGGATGTGAAGCTTAACGAATCATTAACTGAATCAAGCTTTACGGATATTCCTGCATCATGGATGATTAAATATGTTGAGAAGGCAAAGGAATATTGAATAAAAGGTCAAGTCCTTGACGGAAAATTAAAATTCAGGCCTAATGATTCAATATCCAGAGCTGAAGCTATGGCAATACTTATGAATATCGCATGAATAACTGTATCCGCAAATATCACAAACTCAAGCTTTACTGATATCCCTGCATCATGGATGATAAGTTATCTTGAAAAAGCAAAAGAACTTGGAATAGCTTGATGACAAATGATTGAATGAAAATTGAAATTCAGGCCAAATGATTCTCTTTCAAGGGCTGAAGCAACTAGAATTCTAAGTAAGACTCTAGGAATAAAGAATATGAAAATATATTCTATAGAACTTTCCGCATCCTGATCATCTCAAACAATCACTATAAATAAAGGTGATAAGGTAAACTTCATAAATAAAGATTCCGTTCCTCATTGGCCAGCTTCTGGAATGCATCCAATACATACATGATATCCTGGTTCTGGCATAGAAAAATGTTGAACTCCAGAGCAATCCAAGATATTCGATGCGTGTAAATGACTTGCTAAGGATGAAGTATTCTCATTCATATTCAATGAAGTCTGAGAATGGGGATTCCACGACCATCTGAATGTTGCAAATGCAGCACTTAGAGGAAAGATAATTGTAAAATAAGAACCCCTATCCGATTAAAAACCTCCCGATTTCGGGAGGTTTTTATATAATAATTTGAAAATAATGATTAATTGCATAATATGTCGCAACATTTACGGAGAGGTCGCATAGTTGGTCTAGTGCGCACCCTTGGAAAGGGTGTGTGCTCGCAAGGGCACCGAGAGTTCGAATCTCTTCCTCTCCGCCAAATGTTTAAAAAA
>CAZUBA010000013.1:0-48909 GCA_964618565.1 uncultured Candidatus Peribacteria bacterium
ACCGCAGCTCGCACCCCAAGAGCATTTGCTTCGCAGCAAATCTGGCAGCGAATGAGCAAAATTGTTTTAAATAAGACCTTTCAATAAAAAATGAGAAGTCTCATTTTTTTATACTATAGATTAATTTTGACATTTATCAAGGAGTGAATACATTGATAAAAATTTATTAAACAATTTAAATTTACATGCCGATAAGCTCTCCACAAGAAGAAATAAGCACAGATAAATCTGAGACGCAACAAAATCTGTGTTCGAATAATCTGACAGATCAATATGTCATAAGTATTCACGCTATTTTATGACATCATGATAAAATTGATAATCAAAAACCTTTTTTTATGCTCGAGATAGAAAATCTTGCTTCGAAAAGCATAATGAGCGCTCTTGATGATATAAGGGAAAAATGAGACAATAAGACCGTTTGGCTAGAATGAGACAATGGCTCTTTTATAATTGATGAAAATGATAGCAATAACCCGGACGATGTATATAAATATTATCAAAAGAGATTGAAAGAATCATGCAATATAGCAAAATTTGTTTGAAAAATTCCTGTTATAGGATTTTCATCTATGGGTTGATATGAATTATTGCCAAGGCTCTCAAAAATCATAAAAGAACTAAAGAAAGAGCATAAAAATCTTATATGTATAATCTGATGAGCTGATTTTAATGCCTTACCCGATGAAGTTTTTTTGAATCAGGTTTTTGATTACTGAATTGATATTGTAAATATTTGATGAGCTTCCGAATTTGTAGATTTTTTTTGAAAATTATCAAATACAGATTCTTTTTATCGTGATAAAGATGGTTTATTAAGAATAATGACCGAAAGAGAAGTTCCTCAAAATTTAATTTTTGCCCATCAAAAAGGTGAAATCTGAGAAATAAAACCAGGCAAAAAAATTAATACGACATTCTATTACAATAGCCTCGGCAATGCACTGCATTTTTCAATTAACAATAATTCCTGCCTGAACAATTGCCATTATTGTGCAAATTACATACATGATAATATACCCTTAAAGGATTGTGATATTGATAATGCGATAACTGATTGCAATAAATATATTTCCATAATTGAAAATGATAAAATATCTTTAGATATAGACGATCCGAATCCATTTCAATATGTCGACAAATTTGAGAGATTCTTAAAATCTTTAGACTTATCAAAAATCAAAGAAATAGCATTTTTTGGTGATTTTATGTGAATGGGGAATTTTGAGACTTATAATAAAGTAACTAAAATAATAGATCATTTACTTGAAAAATGGCCCAATTTGACTATTCATATCTGATTTTCAATGGACGCTTTTCATCATAAAGATGACTGAGAATTCATATGAAGGACAGTATGATCAAAAATAGCTGAGGAGCACAAATATATTGAATGATTTAAATATTTTAATTTGTTCCATGATAAATATATAAATAACCCTAGAATTTATATTCCATTCAATACCATTTTTCATCCAAATATGAAATTGGCTGATTATGTGGAACGATATGACTTTATAATTCAACATGCTTGACAAAATACATGTGTATGAATGTATCCGCTTGCCCCATACATAAATACCCAATTAGAAAGAGATCATAGGTGATATTTTATCCCTGAATTTGAAGTAATTAATATTGTAGATCCCTTGAGCTCTGAGTTCAAAGGCTTAAACTTATGGTGACACTTTTACTTAAACTCTAATTTTTTAGATTGTTTTGTGCTTTCAAGATGAATTTGATTAGATGGGATGTTTGAAGACATCGTAAATCATAAATTTGAAAATGATGAAGCAAAAAATGATTTTAATGAAAAAATATTTTTTTATTTTCTGTGTTTTTGATGTTGAAAAAAAATAGAAAGACTATATAAAAAAGCCAATTCTATTTTATGAAGAATTCAATTCAAAAAAAGGGATGAAATATTAAAGAAAGTCAGAGAATTGATTAATTTTACCATAGGTTATATTGATTTCATGATCTATAGAGAATATTATATTTCCAGAATTAATCCTAGCTATAAAACACAAAAACTAGATAAATTTTTACATGATTTAGAAAGCATAAGAATCGAATTTTTGAAGTTAAAATAATACCACCCGATTGTGTTCTGATTCACTTTAGTTTTAAAAATAATCTACTCCACAACATAAACATATATGCTCTGATCCTTATCGAAAATCAAAGTTTCATAAATTGGAACTCCGGGAATAGGAAAACTATTTGAATAAAGAATGGTTCATGACCTGCATTCGGATTTTATCTTCTTCCATATCTTTTCCATAAGATATGACAGCATGTAGGAATAAATAACATCAATGTCGTGTATATCGGATTTAAAGAAATCTGTTTTTGAAACTTCATATTTGCATCAATATTTTTCTTTCCTCTTTATTGCCAAGCCATAAGGATGACTTGATTTTTCGAATCATACCGTACGGACTCATGGGAAACGAATTTCAATAGCATGCAGGATTTTCCCGTCTCAACACCCTATATCAAGAAATGCCTGTCCGGAATTTAACTTTACTGAATCTAGAAACCTTTCTAGCTTATGATCGGAGGTCGGAACAAAGGGGATCCCATATCATGAGAGTGTCTGTTTCAATTCTCTGAAAAAATAGAAAACCAGCCACAAGAATACTGCGAGATATATCGATAAAACAATTGTTGAAAAAAAGAGAAATATTATCATAGGAAAAAAGTGATGTTATATTAAACAACTCAATAATGTTCCTTTACCAATCTTTCTGTTAAAGCATTTGTGTCTTCCATGCAATATCATAAAATCTCTACTCATTTTATAACATCTTCATGATTATCAGACTCAACTTCAACGAACCACGGGATTCATTCATATTTGTCAAAATCATATATGATATTTCAAAGCCTATATCCGATCCTGTATTTGGAAGAGTTTCAATATTTATTGAATCAAATGCATTCTAAAGTATTGCATAGATTTTCGTATTTATCGAATATTATTTCATATTCAAGATTTTCCATAATAGAATTTACAGTGATCTTTTCCTTGTATGTCATTATATTTTCTCATGCTGCCCTTCTGAGCCTTATCTTCTTTCCTGCATCATTAATATAGAAATCAGCGACAATTTCACCTTCAAATATTTTTTCTGCTCACAGTTTCTTAATTTTGCCAATAAGGAAATCCTTATCGATTTCAAAAATCTTCACTTCTATTTCCTGCATATCTGAATCGGTTATTGTTATCTGATATGTAATATGATTTTATTTTAAAAAATCAAGTTAATGGGAGTTTTTTAAATAAAAAAATTATTCTTTGACAAAACTTCAAAAATCGAATATCTTTAAATTAATTTAAATTTTAACTTATTGTGCATGAAACAACAAAAACGACCTTTAATGAACAGCGCCTTTACTTTAGTTGAACTTATCGTTGTGATAGTAATACTTGCAATTTTAGCAACAATTGCATTCCTGTCATACCAAAACCATACTAGTGTCGCAAGAGATAGTGTAAGAATGTCAGACATATCATCTATCGCAAAAGGATTAGTGGTAAAATCAGCGGTTTCAAACACTTTCCCTGATCCGGACAGAAAAGTTATTTTTTATTCTTGATCCGCTGAAATATGATATGAGGGTGATGCGTGAGAAAATGTGCTCAGAAACATAAGTTCGTCTGCAACTTCATTTTTAGATCCCCTTGATAAAGTCAGATACACCTATTCCACGAATAAGACGAAATCAAAATATGAGCTGATGGCATTCCTAGAGAGCGAAAGGAGCTTAAGCTATGATTTTCGGCCTTTCGGGCAAGTCTCAGCCAAAGACTATACTGGCAGATATCCATTCATCAAATGAGACGGGCTTTGAATCATATTATACAAGAGCTGATCGACCTACACGCCTATTCAAGACGCATTTAGCTGATGAGTGGCAATTACATCCGTGAATGTCCTTGATCCAAATCCGACATTGGTGGTGGCGTCTAATAATATAATTTGATATACTTGAGTTACAGTTGAAAGCACTATTTGGTATACTCGTCCGGTATGATACAAAGAAGTAGAGGAAGAGGTTGTGGCACTTAAAAGTTGCGGAGAAATGACTACTGCAGAAGTGACAAATCTAAATAATACCTTCAATGCAGACTGATATTCTTGAGACCTTGATTATTGGTGTGCAAGAACAACTCTTTATAGCTGGAAAGCCTTGACCATCCCTCAAGAATTATTTTATCTTACGAATCTGACAAACCTTCAACTATATTCCAATAATAATATAACGTCAATTCCAAAGGAAATTGGCAATCTTACAAATCTGACAACACTGTATTTGAATGATAATCCGAATATGACTTCGGTTCCGAAAGAAATTTCACAGCTGACAAACCTGACCTATTTGGATATTTCTGCCTGAAAACTTACTTCTCTGCCAAAAGAAATCTTAGGCATGAATAAGCTTACAACATTGCAAATCTCTGCTAATCAGCTTACAGAATTGCCTCCCGAAATAAAAAATCTGAATAATCCTTGATGACCCAATCTATTTCTATTCGCACAATACAACAAGCTCACCGCTATTCCAAAAGAAATTGCTGAGATATCTAATCTATGGAAACTTGACATAAGTTATAATTCATTAACAAACCTGCCTCTTGAATTAAAGAATTTAACTTCATTATGAATATTGGACATAAGATCGAATTCTTGATTAACAACCCTATGAAATTCAAGCGCCCTGTGGCAATCTTGATCCGGTCCTTTTAAGGCAGCAAACGAATGACCTTCATGAGAGTGTATTTCCATCATCTACAGCTGAGCGGTAATCATTGATACTCCAGCCACAGCAACTGGATGTACCCCTTAATAATACTCCAATAATTAAAATAATGTCTAGTAATCTTATATTACTAATGCTTTAAAATCACTTTCTTGTTATTCTTATTGACAAATCTAAAATTTTATTAATATGTAATTTACATGAAGTTAAAAAACTAAGTGTTTAAAGGAGGACACTATGCAGAAAATAACACGGGTTGCAAGAGTACTGATAAAAGAATTCAAAAAGTTACCCTGGCTTCTTAGGGTGGCGTTCATTGTCTTCTTCATATCATCCCCCTGTTACTTCCTCGGAATAATCCTGAGAAATGGCGATCTCTTTACATATGGGATTTCGGGCGTATGGCTTGCCATCATTTACTTCGGCTTTCACATATGCTCGCTCATTTGCAGCTATGTACTAGGTTTCCTGAGGAAGCAAAAAAAAGTTCCCGAATAACTTCTGCATCTGCCAAAAAGCCGGCTCGCCCGGCTTTTTTGCTGGAAAATCCCAGGAACTTATTTAAAAAATATTCCACTTCTTCAGAAGTGGAATATTTTTATCTGGATCATATTATTATCTTCAAAAAGATATCTCTTAATGAGGTTATTACACCTCATAATAGATTCAATCATAGCCACTCTGATTTATCATTTGCTCTTTTGTCTTCTTTTTCTAATCATATTCACCATATCTTATCAAAAGGACTTGCCTCTACAAGCTCTTTTCATTCAGTTTTCAATAAATATTTAAGCAGATCAGGATTCTGCAAGAATTTATTTGAATTTCAAACAAATACAATATTCTCTCTATTTTCCTTCCAAATCTCCTCATCGAATCATGCGATTTCTCTTCATAATCTCTTTATTTCCTTTGGATCATTGGTTAACATTATCTGGAAAGCAATAAATGCATCTCAAAATAAAAGAGCCTTACAGAACATCATAAATTGCTCAGCGCATGTAAACTTGATATCTTTTCAATCATAAAAATCAAAATTCAGCCTTTCTATATCTTCTTCCTTAAAATCTTCTCTCCCTCTTATTTTATCTTTTACGCATCCGGTAAAATATTCGATAAGCTTATCATCCAAAATGTCTCTGAATTGAGTATGAAAACTATTATCATGTACTTTAAAATTGATTCAATCGCATAAAAAATCAGATTTGTACCATTGGGAGCATATGTCCCCTTCCTTCCAAAAAAATTCATATTTATTTTCTTCAGCTACAGCATCAATTGTTCTTCAGTCCATTATATCGTTTACTCTATTCAAATATTTCGATTGCAATAGGACATTGTGTCAAGAATTGGAATCATTAAGATTGAAAATTGGATTCAGAGTCTTTTGATCTGAATCAAGAACCTTATTCTGCATGTGAGAAAATTTAATGAATATTATTGATAATTATAATAAAATATATGATTTGTCAATTTATGTATTTAATGTATAGTTAATTAAGAAACCCCTCATCTTATGAAAGCTTCATATCGAGAAGCCAATTGACTTCCAGAATCAACTTCAAAACTTCACATTAACTTCATATTTAGCACACGTTTTCTTTACATAATTTATGTTGATTCATTTATTATTATGGTAAAATATGATGATGTTTTAATCATAATAAAATAGTATATGAAATCCGTTGAACAAAAATCATATAGACAGAAGATCGTGCCATTCTTATGGTTTGATGACAAGGCTGAAGAGGCAGTCAATTTCTACGCATCAGTTTTTAAAAATTCCAAACCTTTAACTACAACGCATTACAGTAAAGCAGGCGCAGGGGTTTCCTGAAGGCCAGAATGAAGTATCATGACTATTGATTTCCTGCTTGATTGACAAGAATTGATTGCATTGAATGGAGGTCCGGAGTTTAAGTTTACACCCGCGATTTCCTTTTTTGTCAGTTGCGAAAACATACAGGAAATGGAGATGCATTGGAAGAAATTATCCGAAGGATGAGTAGTGCTTATGGAGCTTGATAAATATAGCTTCAGTGAAAGATTCTGATGGGTTCAAGACAAATTTGGCGTTTCTTGGCAGCTCAATCTTGCAAGCAGGAATCAAAAAATCACTCCATTCCTGATGTTTGTGGGAGATCAGCATGGGAAAGCGGAGGAAGCTATATATTTTTATACTTCTCTATTTAAAGATTCAGGCATTATCAACATTGAACATTTCGGCCCGAATGAAGAGGAAACCGAATGAACTGTAAAACACGGAATATTTTTTCTTGATTGATTGGAATTTATGTGTATGGATAGCGATAAGGAACATCTTTTTACTTTCTCCTTTGCTACATCTTTTGTGGTGAATTGTGATAATCAAGATGAAATAGATGAATTATGGAAGAGGCTTGCAGAAGGAGGCGAAGAAGAGCAATGCGGATGGCTTAGGGATAAATACGGCGTAGCATGGCAAATAATACCTCCTATTTTAGATGAGATGATTAATGATCCTGATATCTCTAAATCAAATAGAGCATTAGAGGCGATGCTTAAAATGAAAAAAATAGACATTAATGCATTAAAATTAGCATATGAAAATAAGCTGAAATAGCTTCAACAATACGGCAGCCCGAAGACTTATTCTAGCATATGATTTGACACGATGAATAATTTCCATATAAATCACTAATACAATTTAAACGACATCTATGCCCCTATCAAACGCAGGATTAGAACATATGAATTCATGAAGCGAAGAAAATAAAGTCTGAATGATTTATATATATGAACTTATCGAAAAAGATTTTGAAAAATATTGCGATATACTGAAAACTGATCCTCGAGACATTGATAAGGCAAAATATGAGCTATATTTGAAGATAACTCATATAATAAAAGTCCTCAAATCAGACTATATTAGGTATGGATGATTGGAGGCTTGCATAATGAAGATATGAGAAGAAGGCATCTCACCGCAATATAAGCTATGATGGGCAGAATTACATAGCATGGCCAATCAGGAAGAAAGAATTAAAATAGCTGAAAAAGAATTGATTTACAGCAGAAGAATTGATATTAAAAGGGCCATCGCCAGATTGATCATGTGAAGCGAAGCGAAAATTTTAATGGATGAGGCAGAACTGACGGATTATATCTCAAAAAGAAATTGGCCACACCTATCTGTCCTGACTCAAACATGAAAAGATATTATCAATTGATATCAAGAGGCTGTATGATGATCAGATTTGGACAGATTAAAAAAACAAGTCAGAGAATTATCAAATTGAATTTTTTAAACTGCGAATCAGCTTTTATTGATATAGACTGATTGTCTTCATAATTCTACTTTGGCTTTTCAATCATTGAAGCTTTCAGCATCAGTATAAAGATATTTGATTGCCAATTTTCAAGTCTTGTCTATGTATCACCATTTATTATTCAGCTTTACTGCAGCAAGCCCCTCTGAGAAATCAAGAGCATCGGAAAACTTGCATTCTGTGATTTGTTCTCAATCAAGTCATATGAATCAATATAATCCATTTTCGCCATACACGACAGCAGCTCATTCGCAAAAATCATTCACATCCTCATATTTACATTTTATAACCTCTTTATTATCACTATCCAAAAATCAATACTTTCCGTTTTTCCTGACTCTTCTTCTTCATTCTTTTAATTCTCAAACTATATCATATCAACTGATGCTGAGTTCTTGTATTGGTTCAGAAACAGGAACTCTTGTGGGTAAATCATTCTTAAATTCTTCTGTCGGTTCGGAAATAGAGGCCTCTATTATTCAATCAGCTCCCGATTCTTCTGCCGGTTCGGAAGCAGGAGAGTCTTTGAATTCTAATTCTTTATCTGCAGAAGGATTTATTTCCGGTTCTTGCGCTGCTATGGGTTCGGCAGCTGATTCAAGCACTGCTAAGATTTTTTTTGGAGTGCCTTGAGGCACGTTATAATTCTCATTTGATCTTCTTTTTTTGATTTGTTCACTGAATATGAAATCAGCAATCTTTTGCTGGGTTATTCAGCTTAATCATGAAAGTCACCTTATATATACCTGATATTTTGACATCACCTCCACGACTCAATCTTTGCTTTGAAAAAATTCATCTCTTTCCTCCTGAGAAAATTGTTCAAGGAATTCCCAATCCGGAGAAGCTTTTCAATAATTGAAATTATCGGACATAACGATAAAGTTAAAACTATAATTGATATATAGATATTTTTTATCTTTTGTCAATATTTATTTCAATACTCTTAATCATTGCAATACGGACATTGAGAATATATGACCTCAAATGGCACATGACCATTATCTAGCCAATATTTGACAGTTTCGTCCCAAATATTCATATATATCTTAAAATCTTCTTCATCTAATTTAAAGCTTCTTTTATGGAAAAGGATAATTTTTTCATGCCCTGACCATGACATATCTGTAAGACAATCATAAAGAGCATCCCAATTCCCTCAGAAATGATCAGGAAAATCAAGCAGAATTGAAATCTTATCAAATAATTCTTCTTTATTATTTACTTGGTTGAATTCAATAATTCTTGTTTTAAATTCTTCCATTATCCATTTTATCCCTTAATAAACTTCCGAAGGATTCCAGGCTGAAATCGCTTGCCCTTATGATGCATTTCTCTTTCATCTTTATGCTTTCTTCCAATGAAAGCTTTTCTACGGCAGCCTTAATATCTTTAACTTTAGCCTCCTTTCATATGAGAATTCAAGTTTCTCAATCAGAAACTGTTTCTTTCAATCATCAATCGTTTACTCAGATTACCGGAACCCCACAAGCCATCGATTCAACGGGGCTCATTCCAAAATCCTCATTTACAGGTATATATATTGTCGCCACTGACTCTCTTATCAGTTTCCTGAGCTCGTCATCGCTAGGCGATTCAATTGGGGTTATATTATTATATCACTCTACAGATTTAAGTATTTTTCATTTTTCAGGATCATTCTTTCAATATGCAAAAACAAGTTCTTTATCAGGCATCTGCATAAAAGCTGCCACTATCTTATCGACCCTTTTGATTTCCGATAGTCTGGCATAGCTGAAATAATATTCTTTTCTGATTTCTGAGGGCTTAAAAAAAGTTATATCTACAGGCGGATAAATTATTTCTGCATCGTATCAAGTAAAGAATTTTATTCTAGCTTGTGTAGTTTTTGAATTAGTGAAAATGACATCCATCTTGGAGATGTCAGAAAGATACATATTTTTGAACAGCTTAAGTAGGATCAGATATATCGGCCTTATCAGAAGTGGGACCTTTGATAGATAGACTTCTTTTTGATCAAAAATATATCTAGGCGGAGTATGACAATAATAATATTTTTTTACATTCTTCGGGCAGTTTCTCACCGCACCCAAACAATCTCAGCTGAAGATCACATTTTTATAATCCTTAAGGAATTTTGTCTTAAAAAGGAAAGCCCATTTAAGCTTGATGTGCCTGAATCATTTCTTAAAGATCGGAGAGGATATTTCGATCATTTTTCATTCGAATCATTGTTCTCTGAGATCATAGCTTCATTTATCAAAGAAGCCTGAAGCCAAATCAGTGTCCAGAACCTTTGCCATTAACAAAATAAGGCGTTCTCCGCCTCATTTGTATAGAAAAGTATCATGTAATATCAGTGTCTTATTTTCCATCTGTAATTTTAATTAATTTATCCTTTTATATCAATAGGTTCTGTTCAAAATCTGTTTGCTCATGATGTTCATCTCCTGCTTACCCTTCAGCTTAATATAAATGATCTGTTCATTATCAGATTACGCATTTTTTTCTGGCACACCTTCTACTCATACAAAAAACTCATCGAATTCTTCCCTTAATATTTCTTCTTTTTCTACCAGTACCTTTGATATCTTTTCATGAAGATCCTTATTTTTCACTACAATGCTTTTTGCTGTCTCGAATGCCTTTCTTAGTATTTCTCTTACTTTTTCATCTATTTTCTCTTGGGTCTTCTCGCTTATCACCTTATTCTTTCATTGGAAATCCAAGAAGTTTCCTACTAGCTGTTCCTCTACGAAATTCTCTGCGCCGAGCTCATCGTCAAACCCGAATTTCATTACCATTGCTCTTGCAATCTCAGTTGCCCTTTCAATATCGTTTGAAGCTCAAGTTGTGACATTTTCCTTTCAGAAGAATATTTCCTCAGAAACTCTTCATCCGTAAAGCGTAGCGATTTCATCAAGATATTTAGCCTTTGATACAAGAATCTTATCCTTTTCAGGCAAGAACCAAGTAATTCAAAGTGCCGCACCTCTTGATAGGATTGATATCTTGTGAACAGGATCAGGATTCGGCAACATCTTACCGATAAGCGCATGCCCGACTTCATGATATGCTGTAAGCTTTTTCTCGTATTCAGTCATCTTAAGCGATTTCTTTGTTGTTCACATAAGTACTTTTTCTATTGATTGCTGAACCATTTTTTCAGTAATGCTTTTAGCTCCTAGTTTTCATGCCAGAATTGCAGCTTCATTAAGCAAGTTAGCCAAGTCAGCTCCAGAGAATCAGACAGATGCACTGGCAATTTTCTTCAGATCAAGTTTCTTATCTATAGGCTTATTCTTTGCGTGTACTTCAAGTATCTTGAATCTATCTTCAAGATTTGGAAGATTTATAGTGATCTTACGGTCAAATCTCCCCGGTCTCAATAATGCCTTGTCTAGAACATCAGCCCTATTTGTGGCTGCCATCACTATGACATTAGTATCATTGTCGAATCCGTCCATTTCCGTAAGAATCTGATTAAGCGTCTGCTCTCTCTCATCATGCCCTCATCCGATTCATGGTGAACGTTTTTTTCCGATTGCGTCTATCTCATCGATGAATATTATCGAAGGAGCTTTTTCTTTCGCTTCTTTAAATAAATCTCTCACACGTGCGGCACCGACTCATACGAACATTTCAACGAATTCAGAACCTGAAATCGAGAAGAAAGGCACTCCGCTCTCCCCAGCTACAGCCCTTGCAAGAAGCGTCTTACCCGTTCCCGGAGGACCGACCATAAGGACTCATCTTGGTATTTTTGCTCAAAGATCTTTATATTTTTTAGGGTTCTTAAGGAAATCTACAACTTCGACAAGCTCCTCTTTTTCCTCTTCTGCTCAAGCGACATCAGCAAAAGTTATCTTGTTTTCTTCTCATGGATTATAAAGCTTGGCTCTTGATTTGATGAATGCCATAGGTCAATTTGCTCCTCCGGACATCCTTCAAAAAAGAAATATGAAAAGTATGACAATAAATATTATACTGATGATAGTCGGAGCGAAATCAGACCAGAACTTGCTCATGGTATCATCCTCAACTTGGATTTGTGTAGGATTTCATTTTTGATTGAATCCAAGATCAGATAAGCTATCATTTGGCGGTAAGATAACCTTATCGATAAATTTCACGGTTCTAGCCTGATTTCAGACCATCTCAACTTTGGTCTCTTTTTTCGTCGCGAAGAGCTTATTTCCCTCGATGGATATTTTTTCATAGTATCATGAGGAATAATTGGATACTACCTGATAAAGACCAACCTTATCATTAACCTCCTCTTTTGTTCACGTATTGAAGAATCCGTATAATACAGAAATCACAATAGCAACCAAAAAAAGCACTATGAAAGGATTAGTTTTATTTTTCTTTTTAGCGGGTTTCTTTTTATCCATTTTTTGGATTTCTTTAATCTTATCTATCAGATCAATCTTATTCTTTTTGTTCATTTTTTCCTTTAAATTAGTACTACATTTAGAATTCTATGCCTTATTCAAAAATGAAATAAAACATTAAATCTCTTTAACCAAGTAATAGTATTAAAAACTTGGTAAAAATCAAATTATTTAGTCTATGGGAGTGAGATATTTTATGGATAACAGTTTCCAAGAAGGATCAAGTTTCTGCAATCATGACCATACGCCATTAAAATGCATCAATCAATAAGTTATATATATTTTTTGGTACTCAGACTTGCCTATGGAATCTATTATCACCTTATTCCTATCATCGAGTATTATATCAAAAAGATTCTTTTGTCATGATCAAGCTAATATAGTATTTTGGATGTTTTCATTCTTTATTATAAAGTTCATAATTGAGCGATTCACATAAATCAGGAAATTAAGCTCTCTAGGCGTCATCTGGCTTACGGCTGAATCTATCAGCTTATCTACAGAGACCGGTTCTGCATTATTTGTGATATTATTCTTCTTGTTCATGTCGACTCCTCAATATTTTTTTTCATAAAGTGAGATTATCTCATCCATTCAAATATCGACATTGAAATCGAGCTCATTTTCAATTCATAGGAAATCAGCATTATTCTGAGCCCTTAATCAGTAGATCTTAGACAGGTTCACATAAGTCTTCTTATCGAATTTCACACCCAGAAGCTTATCGAATTTATCCATATTTTCCTTGGTTCAAGGCTTCACTCATTCATAAAACAAGACATATCCTTCCTTTTTTTTCTGCTTTATATTCTCTTGGACTTCCTTATAGAACTTATCGCTTCATATATGTGCCATTCATTGGAAGACCACAGTCTTTTTTCAATTTGAAACAGTAAACTCAGGCAATCTTGCAGGTTCGACTTTATTTTCATAATATATGAAAAGTCAGAATATGAGAACAATCGCTACTATTAGCGAGCTTATCCTATAGGCGAAATATGGGGCAAATTGCTTGAAAGTCATCCTTTCTTTTTTCCTGAAATAAGAAAATAGCATATGTCAGCAATAGAATAATGCGGCATATATGATACATGAAACTAAAAATTCTAATCATCAGTATAGCCCCGATAAATAAATCAGAGCATAAAATGAGCTTACTAGGATAACCATAGAAAAAAGATTCTTTTTCATTTTTATTTTAATTTAAAATATAATTGACAAATTGTAATTAGCAATTATATATAATAATATATACTCTAATCTCTCAATAACTTATGAAAAAATCCGTCATTAGCATTATAGGCCTAATTTCTTTTTTTGCAATACAACTTGTAAATGCAGAGTGTCATCCGAATACCTATTATTATGGCCGAATAGTCACATATTGCGAATGAAATAATTCGTATGATTCTTATTATTCCAACTCAACTGGTATCAGCTGATATAATAATTATCAATATTCTTATCCACAATTATATAACAGTAATTCGATTAACTACAACAACAGTTATTATGATTATAGTTATGATTATGATTACTGCGATTACAATTACTGCGATTTGTGAAATAGAACAAAGGAAGAGAATTACTATAATACCCTGTATCTCAACAACCTAGGATGACCAGGCGAAGATAAGACAAAGAAGGAGGATTATTTCAAAAAGAATATCATTTGAAAAGATAAGGAAATCTTTTTATTGAATGCCATTAACATAAAGCCATATACTTTCAGATATTCTTCTAATACAGTCAAATATAATGATACAAAAAGATATATAGAAGCTCTTAAGGCGAAAATCAAAGATTACTATCTTGCCGACAAGATATCTTACTACAAGATGAGCACCATAATCAATGATTTTGATTATCTTGTATATAATCTTAATATGCAGTTTCAAAACACAAAGATATACGACTCAACTTGAAATATAGGATCAAGAGATACTGCGCAAGAATACTCAGATATAGTCAGAACAAGCTATGACAGATTGATTTGAAATTTTAAATAAGCATTTTTAAAAACAGCTCCAGAAATCTGGAGCTGTTTTTTTATGCGTTATCAGAATATTTTACCGAAAATTCACTTGTTGTCTGCAAAATCTATTCATTTTTCTTTTGCAATCTCTTCATATAATTCTCTTTCCCTTTTTGAAAGGTGCGTAGGGACTTTTATAATGACATGGAGAAACAAATCTCATTTTACATCCTTAGAAACATTTTTGACTCAATCTCATTTGAATCTCAATATGTCGCCATCCTGAGTTCATGATTTGATTTCAATCATCCTTTCTCATAAAAGAGGGATTTTTTCTTTTCTTTTTGAACCCAAAACCGCCTCAACCGGATCGATTTTCAGATCAAAATGCAGATTATCCTCATCCCTTTTAAGTCATTCGAAATTATCCGGCACGGCAAAAGTTATGTAGAGATCTCAATTCCTACCGTTCACTCAAGCATTTCATTCTCATTTCATCTTTATTGTCATGCCATCATCAATTCATGCAGGAATGTCAATTTCTTTCTCAACTTTTTTCCCCACCCTTTTTTTACCATGACATTCAGTACATGGAACATCTATTATCGTTCAATTTCATCCGCATGTCGGACATATCGAAGCCTGTTCTATGACTCAGAAAAAGGATTGTGTCCTTCTTTTCACTTGTCCTGTTCAATTGCATGTTGCACATGTCTTAGCTTGAGTTCAGGCCTTAGCTCAGCTTCATTTGCAGATCTCACAAACAAACTTTTTCTCATACTTCAGAGTTTTCTTGCCACCGAAAATCGCCTCACTGAAATCAAGCCTGACGCTCATCTCCAGATCTTCTCAAGATTCATCTTTTCTTCTTTTTGATCATCATCCTTGCGAAAATCATCATCAGAAGAAACTCTCAAAAATATCAGAGATGTCAAAATCAGCTCAATTGAATCATCATTGTCAGAATCATCACATTCAATCCGTACTTCAGAATCTGTCATAATGAGCCTTCTTTTGAGCATCGCTTAAGATAGAATAAGCTTCATTGATCTTTTTGAATTCAGCTTCTTTCTGCTTGTCTCATCAATGTCTATCGGGATGCAATTCCATAGCTTTTTTGCGGTACGCTTTCTTTATATCATCGGGATTTGAATTCTTATCCACTCAAAGTAGATCATAATAATTATCTGCCATCTCTTAAATTTACGAACTATTATTTATTATTTTTAGCGCATTAATTGTATGAAAAAGTCTCGAACTTGCAAGTTTATATAAGCAACTCCTATTGATAAGTTTTTTGTTGAAAAATATACCCGATTTCAATGTCCGATGATAACAGTCCGGTATGGCATCAGATACTAGAGATATAGCCTTCCCTCATCATATGATTCCGTGGCAGGACAATTTTTGCTTGGATTTGTCATTGAAGTAACATCATCCAATCTTTTGCCTGAAATGGCAAATTTCCTATGTCCATCATATGATTCTAGAATAAGTCCCGTATCCCTATCTTCAGATTTTCATAATATTTTATATAATCATGTTTTTCATTTTTGGTTCTTATAAAAAATCTTTTGGCCTATGGAAAATTCCCTTTCACCTATCTTAAAAAGAGAAGGATCTGTGTTTTCTTCTATTTCCTCGGTCTCATGATTGCATAATTTATCCATCTGATGAAACATTTCCGGAGAATTTGGGGCTGAATATCCATCTAGCGCCCCATAAATCAAAAAGTTTGTTTTACTGTTAACAAATCATAATGACTCGACTACCGGTATATCCTCTGAGGCCTTTTCTAAGGGCACCATCTCAATAATGGCATGCTTAGGCTCCATGGGCCGAATGTGATCATAGTTTTTTCAGAGAAAACGAGGCTCATATTTTGTTATACCTATGACCTCAGGATCCTCATATAAATTGTTTTCGTCGATGTATGACGAATATTTAGACATTTCACCGTTAAGCAAGGTAAAATGCTTTAAAAGCTCATCTCTCTGTAGCGTCACCTCTTTTATCCTTCTTTCTATCCTCGACTGGCTATCAATCGGCTTGAATTGGCATTCTTCAAACTTAAGCAAATCCAACTCCTCAGTTAATGAATGAATTCTACAGGAAACACTTTCCCATGCCTGGATTGTTCATATCACAAAATCCCTTTTCATTTTGTCTAGTCATGTACTATAAGTTGTTTTAGGCTTTTTATAGAATGTGCCGCTGAAAATATTCGTAATCGCTTTTTTAACCTTAGAAAATATCGCTTCGAATCATTCATAAATATGATTCTCATGATCAGCAAAGGATCATAGTCCGCTTTCTATCATAATCTTGAAATTTAACAAATAAGGGCTTTGTTTATGGCCTATTGCGCTTATATTTGTTTTTATTTGAAAAAAATTTATTGTCTGACAAAGGGTTTTGAATAAAGATATTTTTTTTGATTCTGAGGGTATATTATAATAAATTGATGCTAATTGTCAAAAAATCAGCCATTCTAACCTTTAAAGACATATTTCGATTAAGTCAGGTATAAAATGAA
This sequence comes from uncultured Candidatus Peribacteria bacterium, assembly GCA_964618565.1. Taxonomy (GTDB): domain Bacteria; phylum Patescibacteriota; class Gracilibacteria; order BD1-5; family UBA2023; genus STC-113. Next base: position 16,963 of record CAZUBA010000013.1, read on the forward strand.
ATATTTGTCAAATAGTAATTAGCAACTAAATTTGAAAAAAACATAGTATTGCTACAATGTCAATATTATTTGAAGTTAAGGAAAATCATACAAAAAAATAAATATGAGAAAATTTTTAAAGCAATTTGCAAAAAACCCTAAATGAATCGGCTCAATATTCCCAAGCTCACCAAAGCTTATCCATTCAATGCTAAAGCATGTCGATTTTTCGCAAGATATCATCATAGTGGAATACTGAGCATGAATCGGAAATTTCACAAAGCAAATACTCAAAAAAGCAACGTCTGATTCTAGGCTTCTGGTTTTTGAAATCCAAAACGAATTCGTAGAAGAGCTTAATAAGATAACTGATCCGAGAGTCCAAATAATCCATGATTGAGCTGAGAACGTATGAAAATACCTCGACTGAAAAATCGCTGATGTGATTGTTTCATGATTGCCTTTTTGAAGCCTTCCGAAAGATCTTACAAAAATCATCCTTGCAGAATGACATAAGCATCTGAAGATGGGATGATTATTTATCCAGTTCCAATATTTCCTCCAAAACAAAAAAGATATCCACAATACTTTCCAGAATCATTCAATAAGCTGGGAGCCCATAAATATACCTCCAGCATTTGTTTATAAATGCCACAAAATCCATAATTAAGATATTCTGAAAAACTTGAGATTTACATTCATCCCGTCTGCGGGACCGCTTCCCGCTCTCCGTGGCTCTGCCACGTCTCGCTTTGGTACTCGTTTTTCATGTAAATCTCTTCGCTTTTGAGAATATCTAACATGATTTATTCGTTTTTAAAAAAGTATAATTATGTGAGAATACTTCAAAGATTTCATAAATCTATTTTGAATAAAGAATAAGCCCTCTCCTTATGAGGTGGGGCTTTTTACAAAAACCCAAAAATATTGCCAGTATATCTCTTGGCTCCCTTGACTCAAGATGGTTGCAGTATGCAATTCTCTGTCAATGTACGCAACAAAGAAGGAATGAAGCGACATAGACCTATTCATAATAACTGCCCCAAAAAGATTATGGCTTGTAAGGATTTCAGTTACTATTATTTTTCAAATCCTTTGAGTAAGGCGCTATTGAAAGAATATCAAAGAAAGATTCTGCCTTTCTTTCTTCACTACTGAAAATGCGATGGATTTCTCAAAGATAGCAATCCAAAACGACATTTTTCTTTATTATTGGATATATTTTCTGAAGCCTATAATCAATAGAGATTCTACATATGAAAGATTTATAAAGGCAAACAAGTCACTCTGAATAAGCGAGCTGAATCTTAATTGAGACAATAAGGCATATGCTATCAGATCGCCTAAATATTTCAATTCATTCGATAAAAGCTGCATACTCAATATTAAAGATTTTATTTTCAAGAAGATATTTCTGCCTCGGACTCTTTCGCATAAAAAAAGACTATGAGACCCTTTCGGCCTCATAGTCAATGATGATATGCTTAAATTTACTGATAACGATAGGAGAATAGAGATTCGGGACAAACTGATCGGGCGAATTCTTTAATAAGACTAACTATCTTTTCGTTATTATACGGTATAAGCTGGTTCTGCTTTTAGCAATAGGAGCAAAGAGTATCGCCAAAGCCACAAATGTAGTGACAATAGGTCTTTTTACTCAAAATCAATATATTCATTTTATAACATCTGAGGTTCATTCTACAAATGAATCTTTTAATGAATTTCAAATGCCTCACAATATTGATTTCACTTCTTCCGGTATTTCAGATTCTATTTCTAATTTTTTGGTTATCACTGCAACATAAGATGCGGATTTTGTAACATCCTTTTCTGCTATGATTCAAGGTATTTTTGCATAAAGATAGGTTTTTTCCAGAGAATTCATTTTATCATAATCAGAATTCCCTCAGGTTATTATATACAGCGAGATCACTTGGCTCAAAGATAATGAGTTTTCATTAAAATAACCTGTCAGATCCTCTCACAGATTGAATTTGGTATTTATAGTGTTGCCTATTTTGAGTCAAAATGGAATTATTTTTTCAGTGATGATTTTTTTATCTTCATCATTCAATTCCTTTGAAGAAATGCTATTTATAAAATTTGGATCTTTAAACTTGCTCAAAGAAGGATTTCTTCAAAATAGATAAAATATAAGATTTTTGTTCAATCAGAGAGAACGTGCTTTTTCAGCAAGTCATCCTCACATCACAACATCTCATTGCTCGTTTTTTTCTGCATGCAGATCAAATGCGTTTCAAATTTTTCAAGTTAAGACATCTTCCAGATTTTCTATCCTATCGAAGTTTTTCATTAAATGCATATCGACATGCAATCAGGTCATGATTTCTTCTATAGACTTATCTTCAAAATTTTGTTCTTCTGGTTTTTTATGCTTGTAGACATTATTTATTAATTTGTATCAATTGCTGTTTGAGGCCATCAAAGAAGTCATAGCAAGAAAAATTTGTTCATCCTTATATCAGGCAATTCATAAATCTTTTCAGATTCAGGCTTTATTTTTTGATTTATAATATTTATCATAAACGGATCTCAGTTCAGAAAACTTTTTATTCCTGAATTCTTTCATCGAAAACAAATTATTAAGGCATCATTCGTTTTTCCCAAACTGCCCTCAAAACATTTTCGAAAAAAGCTGAGTCACAATTATATATTTGTAATCAATTTGCTGTTCGGGTGTTTTTTCCGCTAGACTTTCCTCCGTCTGATCCTCCGTTTCTCATTTTAGCTTATCCAGATCGACTCCAAATGCAGCTGCAAGAGGAATCAGAAATATCATTTTTATTTTATATATCATTTTCTCAAAAAAACCGTCATCCTCGCCAGGCTTATCTGCGGCATTTTCTGATATCCATTTTTTTATGCTATCTTTAACGCCAAGTTTATCAAGTCAGGTCTCGTCAATGGTGTCAGAAAGCTTTTTCGCAGCCATAGTAAGCCCCACCGCTCCAACAGCAACAACAGCAACTTCTCTTGCTTCCTTAAGATCTTTTTTTTCAAGTTCAGGAAGTTGCGACTGCAGATTTTGCAATTTCAGTTCCGTAGTGCCAGTAACAGTATCGGTCCCGATTTCACGAACCTTTTTAGCTAATTCTCTTTTTCTTTTGGCATCTGCAGTTTTTCATTCAGATTCAAGCACTTTAGCTTTTTTTTCTAGCTCAATTGCTATCTGCTCAGGAGTTTTAACCGTCGGCTTCACTTTATCGCTTTCTGGACTTGGATTTGTCATATTATTTTTTTAGAAAAATATTTGTTTTTAATATTGTGCTTTTAGGCAGCCTTTTTTTGAGGCAATGGCTTTCAATACATTACCGACATGGCAGTATCTGTAAGTCAATTATTAATTGCACTTCCTCCGACTTTAACGACATCGACCAAGACTGTAGCTGCAGTAACTGCTGCCATAGTTTTGATAGAAGCGTTTGCCACTTTTTCAGTTGCCTCGACTGCATGTACAGTTCTGACTGCTCATCTTGCTGCAGCCGCTCATTTTGCAACATTTCATATGACTGGTATAAGCCCTACGACTCAGAATCAGATACGTACGAAGCTTTGAGTTTTGCTCACTTTTCTATGGTTTATGTCTTCTCAGGTCACTAATTGTTTCACTCACCATCAGATATCCCATGATCATGATACCACGTTTCATACGACTGGTACAAGCCCTACGAATCACATACCAACATCAAGGGCATCACGTCAAGCGTCTGCATATCTTTTTTCCCTGATCTCATTAGCCACGACTCTTGCCGAACCAGCAACAGCAACCCAACGAAGTCAGCCATACATGAAATTTGCAGTCTTGACTCATCTTGGAGAATGCCCGAATGACTCTACTTTTGCTATGAATCATCCTGGAGCTGCTATCGTTGCGGCTAGCAGAGGATTGGCAGTAAGAGTTCTTCTGGCTTCTATCTCTGGGATGTTGTTCCAACTTATATTTGCACTGGAAGTTAATTTATTTGCAGCCTTGTTCAATTTTGCAATTTCTTTATTTGCAGCAAGCACTCTTCAGGGCATTGAATCACGAAGCACCTTAGCTTTGGTAGGATCTTTTTCATTATTAAGAGCATTTTTTGCAGCCTCCAGCTCTGCACCGATAGCATCTATCCTTCATTTCAGTTCAAGAGTTTCATTATTTAAGGCATGGAATTTATCTAGTTCCAATTTTACTTCTTTTCTTTGCAAATCAAGCACCGAAGCCTTATTTCTTGGCTGATCAAGTGCTGTCTTCAATGCGATTGATTCCGCATTCTTTGTGGCATATAATTGCTTGAGCTCTTGTCGCAGCTTATTTCTTTCTAATGCCGAAGTGCTAGTAGCCAAGTCTCATTGGACTTTTTTAATTGCGGTGTTCAGTTCAAGAATTTTCGTTTCCGATAGCCTTCTTTTCTCCAAAAGCTCTTTTGATCTGACCACTTGTCATTCTGCTTTAGTAATGGCTTTTTCTCTCCTAGACAACTTATTGTTAATGTTTTTATCAGCCTTATCCGCTTGTCTGCCTTTCTGTCTTTTTATTTCTGTCAGACCTCTTTCTAATGTTCACAGGTCTCTTTTTTTTGCTCCAAGTTCGGTATTGATATCATGAATCTCAGTCCTTGCTCAAGCAGCAGGAGCGACAACATTTCCTCTTCAATCAATAGTTCACAGTCTTCTTAACTCAGCTTCAAGCAAAGTTCTTCTGTGATTTTGCTGCCTTAAATTAGTATGATCAGCCTTTAATGTCTGCAATTCAGCAAGAAGCGCGCTTCTTGAATTATTATTTATCCTTAAGTCTGCCTTTACCCTGTTTAATTCAGCTTCTAATACCTTTGGGTTATCTGACAAATATTTAGCCCGAAGCACATCCATATCCACTTTTGAACTCTTAAGATTATCTATTTCAAGTTGAAAACTTGCTTTTTTATTCTTATCCCAATCCGGAGTGCTATCTCTTGACGATTCCAATGCACGTATTTGCACATCTATTTGAGCGTTTTTTCTTGGTGCCTCAGTCAATTCTTCAATTCATTTGATAAGATTTGATTCATTTTGAGCCAATGTTTCAATCCTCGTATTCACTCTTCATAATTCAGTAGCGTTCATATCGAATTCAGTTCAAATAGCTCTGACTCTTGCGTCAACTGTTGCAAAATCCTCTCAAGTAGGCGTCCTTCATGTCATTTTTGATAATTCCTCCTGATTAGCGAGAATCGTTTTTTCTATCTTATCATAATCATTTTGCAGTTTTGATACTTCAGCTTTGGTTCTGGTGATATCATTTTCAGTTGTTTCTATCCTATTGTCATATCATTCCTTAATTCTAGTCTTACGCAACTCTCATTCTTTTTGCAGATCATCTTTTGTCCTTACGGTTTCTCATCTATTATTTTTTCATCATTTTTTTAAAGCTTCCAATTCTTTTTCCCTAGTTTTGACTTTCTCTTCCGCAACTCTCTTTTTATTCTCGGCAATCGTCATTTCAGTATCGAGTTGGGGCGTTGTTCTTCTTATCGGATCATCAAATCCTACTGCTCAACGAGTAAAGCTGGTTTTTGTACGTGAAGAAATATAATCATCTGCCAGTGATTGCATCTTTTTCGGATCTTTTTCATTCCCTATCGATTCAAGCAATTGCAGCTGTTTTTCTAATTCTGCCTTATATCAAAATTGGTGTTCGGTCGAAGTTTGAAAGGTTGATAATTGCTTTTGCAGATTGGAAATATCCTGATCGAGCATTGCCCTATATGATATATGTCCGGCTACAGGCTTAAAAAGATCTACCATTGTTTTTGCTGTGTATGATCTGCCCCATTCATTTCACTTGTTCAATCATATGAATACCCATTTTGGAGCATTCATAGCACTTCTAAACGCAGTGCCTTTTGGGTTCTTTGGCGCTTCGACCGGTATGTACCCTAATTGAATCAGACGTATGATATCGAATGTTGTAGTAGGGGAAAGCTCCTCTGGTTTTTTTGGACCTTTTGGCGCTGTTTCATGAGTCTTCTCAGCTAGCGATTCTTCAGCTTCTGCTTCTGCACGAGTTTCAGGCTCTGCTTGAGCTACGGCTTGAGATTCGGCATCCTGCAAGGGCTCTTCTGAGCTTACAGGAGGAGGAACCGGGCTGCTCTCAATCTCATTTATCAGTATACCCAGATTAGCATTAGTCGATAATACTTGTTTTAGTTTTTCTCTTTCGGATTTTCAATAAGACCGGAGTTGATCTTTTGTTATTATTCAGGTCAAAGAAAGACTTTCAAACCTTTTATCATCATCAAGCTTTGATATTTCTTGAGAACTTAAAATTATTTCATTCATATATGATTATTTAGAATATATATCACTTACTAGCTTTGTGAATCTAAGATTTTTATTCTTTTCTTTTTCCTTAATGTATGCAGATTCGAATTTTCTGAACTCATCGACCCCTGGGATAGGCTTATTTCAATCTATCCTTTCTTCTCAAGTGAGATACACCCTTAATACCCTTTTGAGTATCAATGGATCAAGGTTTGAGGGTAATACGATCGCAGGATCAATATCTCTTGTATTTAAGAATATGTTTGTTTTCTGGTCTTTATTATAAAAAAATGACTCTAGCGGTATGTCTTGGAATTTTGGAGAATTTATAAAATTAACATAATCGACTGTTTTTCATTTTTTTGTTTTTTCTGCCGCAAAATCAATTTTTGACACGAAATCTGTTTTATTCAAAACTTTTTGGGTTGCCATCATTTGGCTATTTGTCAGCTCAGCCGCCTTTTCTTGCTTTCAGCCTTCTGCCGTCTTTGCTGCCGAAGTGGCTGAAGCGGCAGCATCGGATGCTGCATCTTGAACCTTTGCTCCGCCTTCTTTCAATTTATCGACTCATTCTTTTAATAATTTCTTAGGATCGACTCACCATTCTTTTGCAACAGCAGTTCATAAGATAAGTCAGAATAATCATATGAATCATCTCTTTACTCATGTCCAAAAATCGAATCAAGTGCCTTTTGTATATCAAAGAGCGTATATTATGGCAAATCAAGCAGCAATTACAGTCAAAGGCTTTCCTGAGAGAATCGAGGGATCCTCGGTTACTTGTCTTGCAAGGGCTGGAGAGTCTATGGCGCCTGTAGGCGTTCCGTTTGTAGTATTGAGCGAACTGTTCAAAGATTGAAAAGCATAAGAATCGAATACATCTCTTGCCTGCTTTTGCATCACTTCATAATTTTCTACAGTCGGTTTAATCGGATTATTGCTGATTCCACATGAAATGTGTGAAATAATGAGAGATTTTTCATTTGAAGTTAATTTGGGATTGCATTTTACTTCCTCAACCGAAGCCTTAGAAGATATATTGTTTTTCTTCATTAAATATTCAATATAATCCTTGTTGCTGACATCTTCATTTATCTGTCCTCAGAATGTATCACGGAATTCAGAAAGCGATCCGGAACTTATGATAAGCGCCTGCTCAATGTCTTGCTTTTCTATAGTATCGTTTTCTAGATGATTTTTGAATGTTTCTTGCAATGCAAATGCATTTTCTTGCAATGATTCATTTGCATTTGATATAGATACTCATTTCCTTTTAAGGATAATATCATATCACTCAGAACGTAATTTTCAAACAATATACTGTACCGTAAATGCACGTCAAATCACATCATCTTTTGGAAGTTCTTTTAATATATTTGATAATTTTAAAGGAGTAAGAGAATCTCTAGCTAATGCCTCTAACCTATTCTTTAGCTTTCGGATGTTCTCAGGCATTTTCCCGTTTTCAACCTTGTCCAAAAGAAGGTCTTTCTTTAATGAATCTATAGCAACCCTTACTTCTGTTCATTTATTTCATGCCGCTATGTCCTCACGAAGCTTTTTTAATCTTTCTTGAGCCACCTCTTTCTCCGATACATCACGTAAATTATTGGCTGCTTCCTGGAGGGGAATTATTTCCTGATTGTAATCTGTAATATTTTTTGACGCTTCTACCATATGTGAATAATTATTATTAAATTATTATTAATTTCCTATACACTTTACCATATTTATAAAATCTATGCAAAAATATGCATAGATTTTATAAATAAAAATTGATTTTAAACAGTTATTATGCTTTTTCTATATCCAAAGTTATTCAGTCGGCACTGGTTTTGGTAAATTTTCAAGTTGAAGATAAGCTCGAAAAGGCACTTGTAATTTCTTTCTCAGAAAATGTTTTTGATTTTGAGACTCAAAGCTTTCACGCGGTGATTGTAAGATTATTGTCCTTGTATTCAATATTCTCTATGTTTAGGTTTATTCAAAAAGGGCTCATAAGAGTTACATTGTAAGATATACGACCTATCTCCAATTGAGACTTTGATTTATCGAATTTTATTTCTTGAGGCAATACTGTTGCAACTTCTCGTCAGGCAGGAACCTCTTGTCAAGTAACGGGAACAGGAGCCCTTTCTGATCATTTAACTAAAGCAGACCTTGGCTCTTTGCCCTTTTGCGGAGCCACTGGAACAGATGCCTCGCTTACCAAATTCAGTTCCCTGTAAAAAATATCCTTTGGCTGTCCATCGCTTCCGAAATATTCTTCTGTCAATGCAAGCTTCTTAAGATTCAATTGTTTTTCATTTCATCCCGTATCTTTAATCTTAAAACTAGGGCTTTCAGAAAACATATTTGTCCAAAAATCTTTTCCGTTGATATCAACCCCTTTCTTTTTGCAGAAACCAAAGAATTTTTCCAGCTTCTGTATGTTTGTGTTTCTTAAGTCTTTATTTTTTAAAATTTTTATTCAAGGATCTTTTTCTGATGGGGACGCGATTCAAGCTTCATTGTATTTCATTCAAAAGCTTCGCAGTGCGGTTACTGATTTTCTAATCACCATTTCTTCAGTTATTGAGTTCAATATCTCATCTTTTGTTCATGTTTTTCATAAAAATCATTTGATCAGAAATCATATGATTGGCAAATCCAATAGGAATCCGAGAAATTTCATGATTCAATTTCTCATGAATCAAGGAGCCTGAGAAATGGAATCAAAAATACTATCTTTTAATTTCTCAGCCCTTAGGAGCCTCCTGTCAAGTCATAATATTTTGGAATTAGCAGCTGAAAGGTAATTTAATAGTTCCTCTTGTGTGAGTTTTGCCTCATCAACAATTAAGCCTTCTTTATAATTTGCGATTGCCTTAGGGTTTGAAAGCAGCTTCGGAAGAAGAGGATCTAGGGGTTTTTCTTCTAGCTTAATCTTTAATGGGCTCAAATTAGCATCGATAATTTGTTCTAGATTTTTCATTGTATCTACAGCTCAATCTTTTGCTTTATTTCATTCATCCATTAGTTCTAGCCAATTCCCCTTTTCTGCTTTATCCTTAAAAATGGCCAATTTTCAACTCAAGCCTCAAGAAAGATTATTGAAAACACCTTTATCAAGCATTTTTTGAGTTATTCAAATTGAAATATTCTGCATCTCATCCTGAGATAGATTATATTTTTTTAATTTCTCTTCTATCTTAGAAAATAAGAGTTCGGAAGCTGATTTTACAATCTCAGTCTGGGTTCAGACAAAAATCATATCCAGTTTAGGTTTTCCAGAATTTTCATTTAATTTAGTTTCAATAAGTTTTTTATTTTCATCATTTTTAAATCATTCTTCCACTTTTTGCTTAAGCGAATCCAAAATAGTCTTTATATCGTCAATTATTTCTTTTTCATCCTTAAGATTCCCCACATCTAGCTTTGTATTGTTTTTTACAAACTTCAGCTCCTCAATAATTTTTTTTGAAATATCGATCTCTTCCTGTGTAGGATTATTTTTTAAAACAAATCTGATAAATGTCAGGAAATCGCTCAATCAAGCATAATCCTTATCAGATTCAGCTTTTGTTTCTTTATCATTTAAAGAAAGTATTTCATTCTTGAGCTTTTTAAGCCTTTCCGCGCTGTTTGCATTATTTTGATCATCTTTTAATATTTCTGTATTTGTTTGCATTATCTTATTGTAATTAAGTAAAAATCTATTTGTTTAATTTTAACATATATTAAATCAATACGCAAAAATCTATGCTCTTTTTTTAATAATTATCATATGAAAATCATGCAATTATCAATCTGCCGAAATTTCAACAAAAAAACCGGAAATTTATTTCCGGTTTTTTTCTGATTAGATTTAATTGATTGATTATACAATGGCTGAAGCAGCAGCTTTGGAACATTTTTTTAAATATTCTTCAAGCGTAGAAGTGATTTTTTGCACCTCTTCCAATGTAGCCGTCTTTTTGCGGTTTATGCGGATTGCTCTGCCCAAAATCGCTTCAAGTTCTGCGCTTGTATCAGTTGATTCTGAAGCCTTATCAATGCTTTCAAGAAGCTTATTCTTTGCTTCTGTCAAGGCATCCTTCGGTGCAGAAACTACCTCAGTATTTTTTTCTACCTTTACATATTTCGCATGAATATATTTCATGCTTCCTTCAGCATCCACTCAATAATAAATTCCTTTCTTCATTTTTTTAGTCTCTCATGTAAGCTTGAGTTTTACTCATGTGCTTACCATTTCTTTTGCATTGAATGTGTCGTCAGAATTCCTTAGGCGTACATTAGTTCAATTTACGATTCAGATATCTCATTTATCGATTTTCTGTTCTACGACAACTTTCTGTTCAGGTGCTGCTTTTTTGGCATATCTCCTTTTTGGCTTAGCGATATCTGGAGATTTTTTTGATGTATCTCCTCATTTAGCCTTAAGGTAATCAGGAATGTCAGACTCGATTACTTGAGGTTTCTCGCTTATTTTCCTATCTGTACTGGTAATTTCAGCGAATATTCAATCCACCCTGTCTGATGACGCTGCTCATGATGGTGTTGCATTATGTATTTGAGAGTCTGTCAGATCAGTCTTAATGTTCCAGAATATTTTTTCATCGGTTTCCTCTCAGAATTTGCTTCCCCAAACAAGATTTGAATCTTTTAATTTTAAGCTAAAGACAACTTTATTCGGTGCTTCTCAGTATCATTTTAATTTTCATGCTGCGGATTTAGCTTCCAACAGTCTTACCTTACATCCTTCTAGAAATGCTTTATTGTAAAATCAGCTTTTTATGAAAAGATCAATTGTTTCTGGCTCGGACACTTTAAGTCAAGTTATTAATCTCTGATCCAGCATTTTCTTCAGAAATTCAGATGCAAGTTCCCTTGTTTCTGCTTTCACTAAATTTTTAGTCTTAGCCAGAGAGAGCGCCTCCATGTATTTCAAGACGATATCTCGAGGAATGGTTGTGCTGTTTTTCATGTATCTCTGCAATTCATCCAAGTTTGTTCAATCATTGTTCTCATCTGTTATTTCAGGAGAGGCTTTTGGATTTTTCCCTTTGTTAAAAGTGTCATTTGCAGCTTTTGGTACCGAATATATTTTTTCATAACCTGAATGATTTCAGAATTCGCCGCTTTTCCAGAATAATTTTCAATTTTTTTGAATTTTTAAATCGAATACTATTTTATTAGTTACGTCTCCATATCTCCTTAAAGTTGATGACGCAGCTTTTGCTTCTATCAATTGTGCTTTACACTCCTCAAAAAAAGCATTATTATAAAGTCAGCTCTTGATATACAAATCCAGTGTTTCTGGTTCTGAAACCTGTATTCAATCCTTAAGTTTCTGATCCAGCATATTTTTTAGGAATTCCGAAGCCTTGACTCTGGCTTCTTCTTTCAATAGTTTCTTTGAATTTGCTAATGCAAGCGCATCGACATATTTATCGACAAATTCTCTCGGAACTTGAGAATTTTTGCTTAGGTAATTTTGCAACTCGTCCAGTTCTGTTCAGTTGCGATTGTCATCTCATATATCTAGAGATCTTTTTGTTTCTGCCATATTGAATGAAATTAATGTAATAAAAAAAGTAAATACTCTTTAAGATTATCATATTACATTAATTTATGCAAATATTGAAGATATTTTAAACTACTGATTTATATTATTGCCTTTTTAATGCATCTTCTACCTCATGCGACAAAAGAACATTGCATGATTTATCAATGATGAATTTCCCCGAGGCAAGCTTATGCCTTGATTTTACGAGAGGTGTTGAATACCCTCTTTCGGGCCTCCCGTGAGTTGAAGCGGATCATTGTCAATTTAGCAGAGAATTCCAAACTTTTGTGATTTCTGCACAATCAATCTTAAATCATGTATCCCTACAAAAACAATCATGCATATCTTCATATGATATTGAACATTCTTGAGGAGATTGTATGTCTCATTCAAAAAATTCATCCAGATATTCACCGATCATTTTCTTCCATAATTCAATTGTTTTTTTATCAGGCTGATTCCCCATATCATTTTCTTCTTTATGGAAATTGCCCCTATTTGACCAAGAAGAAATTATTCAGGCATGCCTTACTGTAATATTGAATTTCTTAGCCATGGCAATTCTCCTTAATTTTTTGTCATCATTATCTTTTCCTTCTGCCACATATGTCCTGATAAATTTCTTATCTTCGTCTGACAATGAGATTTTTCATAAATTTTCCTTGGCTGAAGCTGGCTCATCTGCTTTTTCTTCTTTATCTATTATTTCACCTGAAATTGATTCCTTATTTTCAAGCAAAAAATTGATAGACTGAGAAAAGCTTTTCCCTGTAATTTCGCAGATCTTCTTTGCAGTTTCATATATCCTTTCGGCTTCTTGCCTAAGATCATTCATCATAATGCTCTCAGCTTCCAATATTCATTGCTCCTGCTCTCAAAACACCTCTCAGACAAAGTGATGCATTTCTTCAAATTTTATTTCTCGATCTTTCGGTTCTATAATTTTATTTCAGATGGATATGACAGTTTCTTTGGTTTTATCTCAGAATACCATAGAAATCTTATAAAGAAGATTAGTCCTTATCATGTTTGTGGTATTCGGGAAAGTTCATGCGATCACCTCAAATAAATCATTGTGTGAAAATATGACTTGCTGGGTTTCAGAAGTTCTCATTATATTAAAATTAAAAATTAATAATTGACAATAGATAATCTCCTATTGTAGTATAAAATTATTAAAAGCAACATATTCAAGCCAATATCTGTTGTCGGAAAAATACAACAATAAGCCTCTTTTTCAGAAAAAGAGGCTTATTGTTTTGCTATATTTATTTTTCTTTTGATCGAGCGAGGAATTCTTCTGCTATTTTCTTGGCCCTGAATGCATTAAGCTCATAGGTGGATTTTCAATCCTCCTTCATGCAGCAAATGTAATGCTTACCATTCAATTTTATCTTCCCGATAAGATACTTGTCTCATTCATCCGTAACAAATACTCACATGTATTCGACTTGCCCCCTTGAATAATATTGGAAATCACCCGAATACTCTGATGTGTTTTCAAATGCAGCTTTTTCTGTGGCAAAATTATCATAAAATGCAGGCTTGATTCACCTTTCTTCAAAAACCTTCATATATTTCTTCAAAAAGCCTGTCATTGCATAATTCGCGACTCATCTTTTCCTTATTTCTTCTTTTATCAGTTTCTCATTATTGGCGAATTCCTTGATTACTATGTTTTTTATTATTCAGTGCTTCTGGTAATCAGTTGTTCATTCGAAATAGATATTGATGAGGATTTCATATAAGTCCCTTATTTCCTTTCTTGTCTGCCAAAAATAATCATAGGCTATGTCTGCTCAGGCAGTCACCTCAGTGTCATCAAAGCTTTTCTTGACTTCCAATAAGGTATCGTTCAGATCATCCATCCTTAAATTGTAATTAGTGGCCCATGTCTCCATTCATTGCTTCACTCTCGGATCCATTCTCAGCCTCACGATTTCAGAAGAGGTTCCGTCAGTTTTCATGTAAGTTCATATTTCCTTGTAGAAATACCTATATTTATCAGGGTTCGTGATCTCTTCATTGAAAACCCCATGAAGAAGCTTTTCGATTCAGCTATTTTCATTATTTATCGTATATCTGAATTCCTTCTCAATTCATTTAAAATGAGCATAAGGCTCCGTGTTGATCTTATTCGCGATAAGAAATGTCCTGTATTTTTTGATGAATCTGTCTGTAAATTCCATCCTTTGCTTAAACGAATCATTTCAAACCATGACATAATGACTTGATAATTCATCGTTTGGCAATTCTGATAAGATTAGTCAAAAAAGTATTTCATGGCTATTTTTATCAACCACTCAATACCTTAACATGAAATCCTCAATGACTTTAAAGGCTATCAAAGCAACCGTATCTATTTTCTCATTTTGCTTTTTGATGATTGAGAATGACGGACCTTCGGCTGCCGTCATCATTTCCTTATTTTTCATGGCAGCTCATACTGAAGCCATGAGCTTTTGCTGGTATTCCTCTTGTTTTTTGTGCATACGCCATTCTATAGGAGCCCCAACTCAGACTGCGCCCAAAACAATTCACGCTATTATATTCCTGAATTTGTTTATGGTGGTTTTGATGTCTTTATCCCTGCTCTCTTTCAGCTGATAGAATCTTTCGCATTCGTCAGTATCGAAATATATGAAACTGAATTCATTGCCCAGTTTTTCTTTCAGCAGTTTCCTGAAATCATTTAATTCCCCGAATCATTCGTCTGAAAAAGTTTTCCTTTTTTCAGAATCCGAAGGCTTAAAGCTTATTAGCGGGATATTAGGGTTAGTAAGAAAAGCAATTATATTATCAAGCTTCGCCTGCAGCCTTGATCATCATTGGAAATTATTTCACTTGAGCATATCGGCAATCCTTATTGAAATTTCAACGAGTGAATAATCATTATGAGAATTAATATTATTGGGCTTTGGCGATTCCAATAAATCTTTTAAGCCTTGATTCTTTAGTGACAAGGCTTTCAGTGCAGCGTAAATTCAAGCACTGCTCAAATCATCTCATATTTTTTCAGACACACTGCTTCTTCTTCATTTCAGATAATCAAATAGATCCTTGTTTTCCATTTTAAGATCCGTGATGATAAAATCCGGCAACCTGTTTTTGTTTATTCTTGAAATCAAACTTTTCAAATATTTTATCTGCTCATTGATTTGAAAATATTTGGAACTATCGCTTAAGTTCAGTGTCTCTCAAACGAAATTTCAGAATTTGATTTTTATCTTATCTCATTTTCTTGTATTGATAATCATGAAATTCAGCATCTCCATAAGGAATTGTTCAGTATAGGGCCGTCATTCAAGGCTTTTTTCAATTCTTCATATGTATATTGCCAATTCATAAAGCTTATTTTCTTTCATGACATCCAGATTGCATACTCAATCTTCTTTGATCAAAGTTGTTCATTTTGAATTGCCTTTTCAATACAAGGCAAAATTGGGGATGGTAAAATTATACCTGTCATTCAATTTGCGGTATTTTTCAAATGTATGTTTAACCTGCCTTGCCCTAAAATTCTCGAACAAGAGAGGAGCCAAATGATCTAGCATGTTTTCTTGTATGATTTCCAAATTAATTTGAATAGGCTTCTGAGTCAATCATGAAGGGTCTTGCTTTCTATTATGAGGCCTGATTGTTCATTTTTCGCATACATAAGCACTGCCACCTTATTTTCTCAATAAATCACTATCTCATTTCACATCTCAAAAAGATCATCATCGATAATCAATGATTCGTGAGTTTTTAAATTGAAGCTCAAATATTCAGAACTATTTTTTGAAGAGGCGATTACGTGTGTTTTTATAGGGCAATTGAGTCTTTTTTGAGAAAATTCGTTTTTGAGATATTCGGATAATTTAGGATCGATCTCTATGTTTGTTCCCATGAATGAAAGGTAAGGCGAATTCATGCTGTATCCTTCTTTCAGAACCTGGCCAAAAACCATCTTAAGTCATTCTATTCAGTCATAATACCCTATCTTAGGCTTATTTCACCAATTTCACATGACAGCCAAAAAGGATGGCAATGATTCTTTGAAACTATTATATTTCTGCTCTAGCTGCGATAAAAGCAATTCAGGAGCGACTACTGAATAATATTTAACATCGTCCTTAGTCGATTCTATTGCTATTCACTTGTTCTTCAATGATGAGAGAATCTCATAAGTTGAAGTCCTGTTTATTGAGCATCTTCTTGCAATAGCGCTTACGATGCTTGTTCATATTTCCAATGTGAACAAATAGACTCTTGATTCTTTTTCAGTCAATCAATATTGTTTAAGTTTCTCTATGAGATCTTTTTGCATATCTAAAAAGGGTTAATCCTTTAAATTCTATCACATTTAGCATTTACAGTCAAAAAAGAGGCCGATTAAAGGCCTTTTTTCATTAACTGCAAAGAAGTTTATCTTACGCTTATTATTTTTGCACTCAGATCGGTTTTTTTGATGACTATCATTTCATTGAAAAAAGATGTGGTCTGGAGAAAAAGAGCAAACGGCATTTTTTGGATTTCATCCTTTTTTCATTCATAATAATAAATGTTTTCTATTTTCCCCGCTTTGTCTATGTCTACTCAAACCATTATTCAGGTATGCTCTCATAAATATCAATTCACAGTTTTTCATGATGCCGTTTTCCATATGGTGGGCCTGGTCTCATAGGCCATTTTCTTTCATTTTACCACAGGTGTGATATACCAGAAAACCAATGGATGTTCATTTATGATGGATTCTAGGATCTTTTTCTCATTAATGAGAGTTTTTACCGCGAGCAATTTCTTTGTTGCAAGATGCGGATTTATTGCCTTGATTATAGGCGCAGCGTAAACTCAATATCAAGTGAAATTATTTGGATTAGAGCTTTGTTTCCCGTCCAATTGTCAAACAAACAGCTCCGATGGATCTCACCAGACATATGATCCGGAAGCATCTTTTGAAATCGCTCAGGTATAGCTAGGAAGATTACTCAGAATGACATCCTCTGAGATAAGGTTCTGGGAAAATTTTGAGTTATAATAATTCACGAGATCTTTCGCTGAATTTGCTTCGCAGCTGAGAGGATACGCTTGTTGCGAGTGCTTGAAGGCATTATCCAGAACAATTGAATTGCTTCATAATACTTTCTTATAGGTAGCATACCAATAAAGGAATCATTTCATATAATCAGATCAAGGAGAAATGTTATTGGAAGAAATATGAGAATAAATCCTAGTGAAATCATTCTTGCTTAAAAGATTCGGTTTTTCGAATGAATAGAACTTCTTGAATTTGGATTCATAATAAGCATTATTCTGCAGGAATTCGCTACTGTTGCCGAAGTTTCACATTGAAGACAGCACTGATTCCGTAGTGTCTTTGATTTTTTCTTTATTTTTGAGATAAGAATAAAGCACATAGATATAAGCCTTAAAAGTTGGAGATTCCTCATCTAGCAGAGGTTTTTCTCTTATCTTGTTTTCAAGCTTCGCTAAGAAATTAGGATGGATATCCGAAGTGATATCTTTGATTTTTATAGCCTGATAGTATTTTCTTGTTTTCTTGACGACGTCCTGAGTTCAAGTTCAAGTGAGGTATTTGTCTTCAGTATAATCCCTTAAATAAGAATAGATGAAATTTCTTTTGAAATCCTTAATATCAGAAAGAATGAATTTCTTATTCACATTTTCTATTACAGTCATTTTTTCATAAGTCTGATCCAAGAATTCCAATTTTTCTCAAATATTATTTCTTTTCTTCATTTCTGATCTTATCTGAGACATCAGATTCGGCAAAAAATAAAAAGGTTCAGCATTCGCCACGATCAGATTAGAAAATGAAAAAACGCAAAGCATCAAAATGCTAAGGGTTTTTCTTATGATTAAAATAGATTTCAGAGAAGAAATTATATATTTTTTCATGTCATTGATATTGAATTCCATTTATTTTTTTATCGATTGTAAAATATCTGCTACCGCTTTTTTGACTCATGAATCATCAATCTTTTTGAGCACCATCTTTGCCGTCTCATCTGTTTTGTACATTCAGATCTTCTCGACTTTCCCAGATAATTTGGCAAGATCCACTTTTGTGGTATCAAGATTTGTGATCCAGTAGAATGATGAGATGATCAAAATAACAGTAGCAAAAGATCTTATTCAAAGATTCCATTCAACTCATGCGGAAAATCTCCTGAAGTGCTCTCTCATGTACGAAACGGCTAAAATGAAAGATCCCACAAATACTCATACAGGAGCATACAGATAAAGCCAAACGAGTCATATTGTGCCAACCAGAATGTCTGCGGCAAAGATTTTGAATTTCTTGATATTGATTGTAAATTCTGAAAAAGCTGAATCGATATTAAAATCCATAAAGGTTTCTATATCCTCAAAGAAATTGTATATTTTTTTATATTCCAAATAATTATCAGAAAGGATAAGTGTCATCAGATATCTGATCTTCAGTAGATCTTTTCTGCTAATTGCGAGTTTCTCAGAGACTATCGAATAAACGAAAGGCTTAAGAAAGGGCGCTAAAAGATTTGAATTCAGCTCCAGTATAAGTTGTTTGAAAGAAAGTATTTCCTTTATTTCGGTATAATATTCTGATTTTTCGGAAACAACAAAGTTTCATTTCAATGCAGCCCATTCGCTTCTGTTGCTGCAAACTTGTTTATCCCAATAAAATAGCCTTGCCACCTGTCCATAATGTAAATCGATCACCCTAGTTTTAACGTAGCTCCAGAAATATCATCTTTCTGTATCATTTTTTTCTGAAATTATATTCACGACTTGCTTATAAAAATTAACTTTATCGTGAAGATATTCTCAAATAAGGGAGTCCAACTTGGCCATTACTTCCTCATTTCTTGAGTATTTAAGATAGACCATCACCTGTCTGTCTTTGTAATTCACCTGCTTAAGGTAATTGCTCGCTATATAAGAAAAAATGGAGTATACTTCGCTGAATTTTGATCTCATTTCTTCTTGAGCAAATGAGAAAATCTGGAAAATATCCTTAGGATTTTCAGACAGGATGAAAATCTGTTCCAAAAATCTTGAAATCTTATTCTCATCAAGGTATTTCGGTTCGATTTTTCATTCCAATTCACCCAATCATAAGAACCTGTAATTTTTCAGTATTTCTTCGTAAGTGAATTTTGATTTATATTTCTTAAGGAAATCTCTGATACTTTTTTCGCTTTCTCTTTTGTATATCTTAAGAAATGCTTTTGCTTGGTACTGTGAATCTTTCTGAAATGTAACTATTGTTTTAAAATAGAGGTTTATATCAAAATACTTTGAATCCTCAAGATAATTCTTAAGATTTGCAATCCAAACATTCTCGTATTTCGCATTGACATACATCTTATCGATCATAGTCTTATCTTGTGAGCTGAATCAGATCGCTATTTTTTTGACAAGATAATTTATAAACTTTGCAAAATTATCCTTAAGCTCGGAAGATTTTTTGAAAAGTAGGAATGGAGAAGGGCTTCTTAGAACCTCTTTGATCTCCTTAACAAGAAAATCAGGGTTGAAATTAATGATTTCAACACCTTCCATGTTTTCTTGAGAGGGCGCTGTTTTTTGTGGCTCTGGCATTTTGGTGACAGGGAAATTTATTTCATTTGCATCAAATTTGTTTTTACCCTTAAGAGAAACTGCGGAAGCGGTAGAAATTTGATTGTCTCAAGATTTTAAAATCGGTTTTATAGAAAAATCAGTTCACATATTTGTTTTTATTTATATTTATTTGTAAAAGATTACCATATTTTGGAACTTATAGCAAAATCTATATATTGCCAAATCATAATAATATCCTATAAATTATAATTTTGATTTTTTGATAAAAATAATAAACTAAAAAACATTAATAAGTCATAAAAGAAAAATGCAGAGATTTTATTTTGATATTGTGCTTGGATCAGAGATTTCAATAGAAGATAAGGACTTCTTTCATCAGATTTCTCATGTGCTGAGATCGCGCATCTGAGATGAGGTTGTGATTTTCAATGGCGACTCCTTTGAATATGTATATTCTATTGAAAGCATCAACAAGAAATCGATCGGATTAAGGCTAAAAATAAAAGAGCTGAACGATGCCGATCCGGATCTGAAAATAAACCTTTATCAGGCTATTCCGAATAAATTTGAAAAAATTGATTTTATACTCCAGAAATGAGTCGAGGTCGGGATATCTTCTTTTACTTTATTCAAATGAGAAAGAAGCTCAAAACTTGTGATTTCAGAAAACAAGATTGGAAGATTCGAAAATATCATAAAAGAAGCTCTTGAGCAATGCGCCTGAAATAGAAGACCAGAGGTAAACGTGACAGATAAGCTGGACTTGAATAATCTTAAATGAAGATCCTTTGTCTGCGATACCCTATGAACAAAAAGACCTGACTTCAAGCTTAATTTAAATGAAGAAATCAATATATTCGTATGACCCGAGTGAGGCTTCTCTGATAAAGAGCTTGAATCCTTCAGAAGTGCATGAATAGAATCGGTGAATTTCTGAAAGAGGATCTTAAGGACTGAAACAATATGAGTAGCATTAGCATTTTCTCTTATAAATGGCATTAAATAAATTAGAATTATCGACATGAAAAATGAAATTGCCGGTCAGGAAAGACCTTATCTCGGAACAGCTCAGAAATAGGCTAAGGTATCTGCTCTGATTTACAAACATAAAGCCGTCCAAAAAAGTAGAGAATTTTGTAGGGCGGATTTTTGAGGAATTCTTCTCAAAAATGCTCAATTGAAAAATAATCGATACTGATTCCACAGTTCCGGATGTTCTGGTTGAAAAAGACTGAAAGAATTATCTTTTTGAGATAAAGAGCGCAAACAGATGAAATTCAGCATTATTGAAATTGAACCAACTGGAATGATTCTCAAAATTGAAGAATAGCTTTTACATCTTCGTCTTCTATGACTGTCCGAATCCGGCAAAGGTTTATGATGAACTGTGAATGGCGGGCTTCATCGACAAGATGTGTCTGGATTCGATTTATATCCTGCCCTCAAGCACGCTTAGATGATTTGCCTGAGAAAATCCTCACCTGTTAAGAAGGGAGAAGCTGAAATTCATTTGAGTGCCGACAGATGAAACGGTAATCAAGTTATCCAAAAGGAGGCTTGAAGAATTTACACTTTTGAAATGAAAAAAATTCATAAGGAGCAGTCTGGTATCCCATTTTTGAGTCAATAACTCTATCGTAAGGGATCTTTTAGCTAATATCAGAGCTGTCTAATATCTCAAATTCATCACCTTCATGAATAAAATATCTGATTTCATTCCTTAAGCTCGAATAAATGCGGCTTAATTCAGAAGATGGTATCCTGATGCTTTTTGTGGGAATGCTGGGATTGAAAATGAAATGCTCATGCCTTATTATCTCAGAGTCGATGAATATCTTGATATCAGCATTAAGGAATCCGAAGGGAGGGATTGATCATATAACTGCATCTAGAATGGGGGAAATCTCTTCCTGATTGGCAAATCGTATATCTTTGCTTCAGAACTCCTTCTTGAAGTTCCGTGCTTTGATCTGCTTATCTCAATGCGTGACCACAAGATAGAAGCTTCATTTGCAATGAAATACAATATTCTTACTCCCTAATCAGACGAGTCATTGTTCTTCTCTGAATTTTTTTGATTCATCGCAGCTATGGCTTATTTCATGATCTATTTCATCAAAGGAAATGCTCAACTCATTTAAGATTCTTTTTATATTTTCATAATTCGTAATCATTTCCGTTGTTTTGAGGAATAAAGATTTACTTTGCAATCTTATATAAGTTATTTATTTCAGAATCGGTTAGCGGTCGTTTATACATTCTGACTTCATCTATAGATCAGAAATAATATCCTCAGGATCAATTTGCGTCTTTTCAAATTCAGAAATGATTTCACAAATAATATATCGGAGGCGAGGGCTTATAATTTTCATTGATCTTTAATCAATCCACATACAAAGCCTGCCTATTGGAGGAATAGCTGCAATGGATATTGTGCCACTCATTATCTTTTATTTCTTCAGTATGGCTGATTGCAAGATATCATCATGAATATGTCCAGTTGCAAGTAACTATTCATCATGAATAACCGATAGAATATCCATAATATCTATTTCTCAATATTCTGGTTGTCGGTGTGATATTTGGATTCGTTCAATCTGATTTGATCCAAAGATTCATGTCCAGATATTCAGGAGAAAGAGACAAGCTAGGTCCGACATCAAAGAAGCCGGTCTGAGTGAGACTATTGTTGAAAAATAAAGATTTTCATATTATTCATCAGGACCAAATTGGAAGGAATGATCATGTTAAGATTCAATTATTTCAATTTCCGCTGTAGTCATTTGCTTTAATTCAAGATCATTCATCAAAACTCCAATATCATATAAGCTCAGCTCATCATATTATTGCCTTAAGGACCACTCAAGTTCAGCTGATGATCTGATTGTCTTCAATCAAGGCACTCAGCTCTTTATCTGAAGACATGACATCAATTCAAGTGAAACTTGAAGCACTGAATTCAGATTGTATTGGCATCATTGTTCAGCTTGAAAACAGAACAGTCATCTTATCTCATTTCGTATAGATATATCGTCCAGAATATGAGGCAGGCTCTGCACTGGCATTCTCGTCAGCAAATGGAGAAAAGCTTAAAGCCACATTATTCCCATCTTCCAAGAATCATAGCATCTGAAATTTGCTTTGACTTGAATCGGTGGAATATGTATAGTAAGTTGATTTGTCCAAAGGATCTTTTCATCAATCTGAAAGCTTAATCATATTGAGGACATTTTGTCCGGCATATCATTGATAGGTTAATAGAATTCATGAAGCTGTAACGCTTATCTTATTGTCAGGAATAGGCAATTTGCCTGATATAGACTGGACAACTCAAATTCATTTAACAATATTGCTGATGTCAGCCAAACGCTTAGAGTCCCTTGCACTGCTTGATTGTGAAGAAAAGGAAATGAATGCTATTGTAGCCAATATTGCAAGTATCACAATAACTACTATAAGCTCGACTAGCGTAAAAGCCTTTGATCTTACTCATGGTAAAAATGGTTTTTGCAGTTTAATCATAAAAAATAATGTTATGTTTTAATATTTAAATTATAAAGTATTTTTACGAAAATTTCAATTACAAAATCTTATAAAAAATATCCCTGGGCTGAAATTCTCAGTTTATCGAATAGTAATCTTTCATTGTTCATACTTTAGTGAATCCATTTTTGATCATTAAAGCCTGACTTCATGAATTGTCAGGATGAGCAAGTATTTCGCATAGGTGCAGCTTCAGTTCATTCTTCATGAAATCCAGGCACCATCTTGTGGCAAAATTAGCAATTCATTTTCACCAATATTTTTCATCGATATAACATCATATCTTTCAGACATGTTTTCTTGAATCATCTATTTTGATTCAAAAAGCTCAAACTATCTCAGAATCAAGAAAAACGGTAAAATGATGTTCGGAGTTTTCCTGACGCCCCTTCTCTGCCTTTTGTATATATTCTATCTCTTCCTCAAGTGTCTTGGGTTTCACAGAGATATATGTAAAATTCGGATTAGACAATATCTCAAACAATCTTTCTGCGTGAGACACTTCCCTGTATTTCATTTCGATTTTATTTTTGTTCATTTGGCTTGAATACATATCAGATAAAATTCTTTTTTCAATTAACGAAATCGCTAATTTTGGCATTTCATTTTCACTCAAGCTTAACCCCTTTAAGAATAAGCATTCAGATTCAGCATTTTATTCAGATTCAGAAATCTCATTTTA
Organism: uncultured Candidatus Peribacteria bacterium; assembly: GCA_964618565.1. GTDB lineage: Bacteria > Patescibacteriota > Gracilibacteria > BD1-5 > UBA2023 > STC-113. The sequence goes on from CAZUBA010000013.1 coordinate 40,590, forward strand.
CAACCTGTCATATATCTCCGTCTACATTGTCTTCCATGAAATCACAACTTGTTATTATGAGTTTCTTCCCTTCAAAATAAGCATAGATTCATGGCCAAGGAGTAAGTCATCTCCACAGATAAAACAGATTCTGCGCAGTCCGGCTGAAATCAAGCAATCCATCTTCTTTAGTGATTTTCTTACAATATGTAGCCGCTTCATCCAGTTGTGGCTGCAATCATCTTTTTCATTGGTCCAAAGCCACTAAAGTCTCAATTAAGAATTTCCCGCTGACTTCTTCAAATTTTTTGAACAATGATTCTGACGTGTCTAATTTGTCTATATTGATTTTCATAATGTCGATAATATCTCATTCATCCATTCACTCTGACATTTTCATTATGGTAATTCATGTCAAGGTTTCTCAATCTATGAGCGCGCTCTGAATCGGGGAAGCTCATCTATAAAGGGGCAATATCGAACCATGGACATTAATGCACATTTTTCTTGGTGCTTTGAGCACTTCATTTGGCAGTATCTTACCATATGCCACAACTACAAAATAATCAGCTCAGGCATTCTTGATTTCTGACAGGAAATCCTCATTTCATCTTATTTTGGCAGGCTGCAGCACTTTTAAGCTATGGGAAACCGCAAATTCCTTCACTGGTGTAGGAGTTAAGGTTTGGGATCTTCATACGGGCTTATCTGTTCAAGTCACCACAAAAGATATTTCAAATTGTTTGGAATTAACAATATCTTCAAGCACTCTCTTTGCAAGATTGGGCGTTCAGAAAAATCAGATTTTAATCATTTAATAAGGCTTAATGGTAAAGTTGACTTCAGTTGATCATTTAATAAGGCCTATATCGGCTGAATCGATAACTCATGTATTGCTTCAGTCGAAAGTATACATTGTCTTTTTTCAGAGTATGTTCTCCAGGTACATCATATCAAAATAAGTTCATGATTTTATTGAATTTATGTTTGTATTCTCCGGATTATCCTTCTCATCCTTCGCATAATCCAACCTATAGATGCTAAGAGAATTTGTTTGGATATTTCCGATTATACTATTTACTCTTATGGTTTCAAATCAAGTATAATTTCATAATGATAAATTTATAGTTCCTCCGCTTCAATTATTGAAATAGTTATTTTTGAGGACATTGTCCAGATAGATTTTCGTTTCCCAGAAACCTGTAGAAGTATTGTTTGTAACAAGAGCTCCTGATAAATTCAAATAATCGAATGACTGAAGACTGATAAGCTGGGGGCTTTTATAATAGTCGATATTTGCAACCAAACTGCTTGCTCAGGATGAAAAGGCTAGGGTATAGGATGATATATTTCAAGCATCGATATCAATATCCAAGCTTCTCACTATATTTCATATTTTTTCCTGAATTCTGGTAATTGATTGCTTCGAAAAAAAGGCCTGAAACGAACTGATTCAGACTATGGAAACCATTGCAAGAACAGAAAGGCTTACGAGTATTTCTATATATGTAAAAGCTTTGTGGTTGCTCATTACTATTTCTTTAATGAAAGTATCTTTGTAACAAAAAACACTATTACCATCAAGATGCAGAAAATTATTATCTTTCAAGTCTTATCCAAAAAAATTGCACCTATTCAAAATAGAAACGAAAGAGAGTAAACCAGGTTTCTTATAAAGTTTTTTGAAAATCCCAAACTTCCGAGCCTAAAATGCAGGTGGTGTATCATATCTCATTTAAGAGGATTCTTTTTATTATAAAGGCGTACTAGGATAACATAAAATGAATCGATTATGTACATTCACAGAACCGTCGCTGCAGTGGCGATCTTTCCTCATGAAATAATAGCTATTGTTGCAATCATAAAAGCTAAAAACATGGTTCAGGAATCTCATATGAGGAATTTCTTCTGTATGTCGAAGCACCAGAATACGAATACGCTTGGTATCAGAATAGCCAGAAGAAGGAGAACGAATTCAGAATTTTCTTTTGAAAGATAAGAAGTATCTTGAATATATAATTTTATGGTTAGGACGAGCAAGATAAGAAAGGAGGTCTCAACTAGACCTGATGTCAATCAAGGTATGCTGTCGCTCCAATTTATAGAATTAAATACCAGAACATACCAGACGATAGTGAAGATCAGAGGTATTATGAATATCCTGAAATCTCACAATTGCAAGAAATAATTGTCCAGTCTTATGATTCAGCCGAAGATATTACTGATGTATCATATTTTTATTGAAGTTATTCAAATTATCGCTCATACTCATATCTGCATCATCAAGCGTAATAACGGATGAACCTTGATTTTTATCACATCTATCGTTTCCAAGTCATCTATAAAGCTTACTGCAGTCACTATGGCTCATAAAATCAAGATTATGATCAGTTTTTTATATCATATGTCCAAAAATAATAGGGACTGAAGAAGGAAATTTAAGAAAAGAACAATTCATAATCAATAAGGTACAGGAGCCCTGTTCCCCTCATGCGGATATTTTTCGGGATGATCCATCAATCAAGCTTTTCTGAAAAATTTCTTGAACAGAAAAATTATCGTCGCAGTTGAGAGCATCGACGCTCAAAACAAAAACAACATCCTTATCCATACGGGTAAAATCTCTGAAATCATATTTAGCCGGTTAATTATTATTCTCTTTTTTTTGGGATTCTATCTTTTCATCTATCTCAGTATTCTTATCCTTCAGATAGGCTGCAAATTCTTGTCTTTTAAATAAGCTTATATATATGGCAAGAATAACCAAAACTCATAAAAGCACAAATTTCATATTGTCGACTATTTCTTTATAATATTCAGCAAATACCACTCATAAGGTGATTATAGTAAATGCCCACACTATGGAACCTATTATGTTATAAGTCCAGAAATGATGCTTCTTCATTCACATAGAACCCGCGATAAATGGCACAAATGCTCTCGTAAAATTATGGAATTTGCCAAAAATTATAAACCAAGGGCCGTTTTTATCTATTTGCTTTTTAATTATCTTAAGCTCTGTTTTGCCCAGTCAGAACCAATCTCAATACTCCTTGAAGAACTTTTCTCAATATTTGGTTCACAAATAATATCAAGCGTAATTGCCTAAAATGGCACCGATTATGGCAACGCTTATAACTCAAGGCAGATTATTTTTTCAAAAGAATCATCAAACCATGAGCATTATCTGCATGCCAGGCACCAAGACTCATATGACTGGAAATGATTCGATGGTTGCACTTAAAAATGCAACCAGATAATTCCAACTTCAAATCTGTTTTATAACAGCAACATCAAGCCAAGTTATAAAAGCCACCACAAGAGATGGTTTAAATATGGCAATGACAACTAAAGCGATTGTAAGGAAGGCGAAGATAAAATTTAGCGTTTTGATTACTCAACTCAGTAATTTTTGTTTGATCTTTTTCATTTATTTGTTCGATTAAGCATATTTCAATATATGAAGTTTTTTCTAAAGTCAAAGCAAATTAAGCAAAAAAATAAACCCTTTTTTAAAAAAGTTTTCTTGCTTTATCAACTGATTTAATTATATTACATTTTGTTTAATTGTCTATAAATAAACAAGTCTTGAAATAGCAGAAATAAAAAAATCTATCATGCGAATTAATACTACAACATATAATGCTGATGATGTTTCTTTCATAGGTCCGCTTTTGACGTCTAAAATTGAAATTGATCATAGATTGAAATTGGTATTATCCTGAATTCAAGACAGATTTTCATTAAGCGATGAAGAGGTTTTGGCATTATCAAAACTAACAAGAAGATTTTTAGAGAAAGAAAAAAAACAAGGGCATTTCTGAACCATAACAACCCTTAGTTCAATCCACTACATCTTATGAAAGATAATAGACAGTGATTATTGAAGAAAAGAATTTAATTCAGAGGAAATCGACGATGAAGAAGTTATACAGTGATTATGGCTAGATGATCTGAAAAACAACAAAAACCCGATTGTAATATATCACTGAGATCGTCCTCTATATTGGAATCTTGCCATGCAGAACATTACAGGCTATGATTTTACAGAGATAAAAGAGAGGCATGCAAGATGAGAAAGTATAATGCATCTGCTTTATGGTTGGAGCCCCGAAGAAATTCATAAAGTCCAATCAGCTCTATGAACGTGAAGGACGTACGAAAATGCGGTTTTTACGCTTAAATCTAAGAATGATGAAAAGCACATGATTGCTTGGTTTACGCGCTTTATCGAATATAAATGAAAGGTTTACACGATCAGGGGATGAAGCGAAGAAACGTCTCAAATAATAAAGTACTTGGATCAGTCAAATATTGCCGTCCAAGATTTTTTTAATGATATCATGGATGATAAGGATCCTTACACCAAATGACACATAAACAGGGTCAGAACAATATGCGACATGATATGAAGAAACATGTGATTCTCAGAATATGCGCTAAAGCAGCTTTGAAATATGGCGTTTTTTCATGATTTATGAAAAAGATATATTGCTGACGATATACTTAAAAAAACTTGAACCTATACTTTAGAGGAAAAAGAAATAATGGAATCGCATACATGAGTGTGAATAATGGAAGTCTTAAATTCTTGATACGAAACTTACGCTGATTGAATGGTTCATCATTGTGATTTCTATAACAAATCATGAAAGCCTGAACTTCGATTTGATGAAATGGTATCAATCTGCAAGAATTGATGAACCGTAGATCTTGCCGACTTCAATAAGCTTATGTGAACCAATATTCCTGAAGTCTGAAGGATGATAAGCATTGCCGATACAATCGATGCGATAGGTTCCAGAAGGATATATTCAAAAAGAGCAGGGCATCCTATAGGTGATATAATAAAATTCATCACAAAGGAATTGCTTGATTCATCTGGACTTATAGAAGTCGAATGAAAAATCCAATTGAATAAGGAAATATGGCATGAAATAGAAGAAAGCAGCCAAAAAAACCTTCCATACTGCATAAAATTCGGCTGAAGCTACTATATCCCCAATCATGATGCCAGAATTCAATTCGATCCGCATATCCTTATAAAAAATTATGAAAAAGGGGATCTCTCAGATCAAATAAAGCATGTCATACTTGAAAACGATAAGGAGATAGTTAAAGAAAAGATAGTTGAATTCGTTGAAAACATACAAAGGCTAGAAGATAAAAAAGATAATTTTTCAAAGCTTATGGGAAATTGAGCTGAATCCATTGATTCAACGCTGATATTCGGCGCTGAAGATGAAAAAGAACTAGAAAGGCTTAGAAATATTTATGATAATCTTATCCATATAAAAGAGGGATACCAAAAAGAGGTCCTATTAAACAATCCCCTGTAGGCAGGGATTGTTTAATTCTCCGGATTTATCATTATGCAAGAATCTATTATGTACTTGAATGAATTCTCAATGAGAAAAGATTTCACTTTTTCATCGCTCGATCAAGGCTGACACCAAACATTCTTCATTCAATTGCTGTTCGCCAATTTTAATATCTCTAACGTAACCTCTGGCGGTGTCACAAAATTAAGGATTTCGATTCATTCAGGCAAGTTTGCTATTGTTTTATAGCATACGATTCACTCTATCTGTTCCTCATTTTTATTCACAGGAAAAACTTCATGTCATTTTTTGAGCAGATCTCTCAAGATGATGTTTCAAAATTTGCCCCTATTATTAGACGCTCCTATTATCGCTATTTTCATAATCTAAAAATTACTATTAATCCTGTAGACTTTATTTGTAGATTTTCAATTAGAATTCACCTCTCATCTTATGTCTACATTAAATGCTCACATCTTGAATCAATATCCGAGAAGAATCAGCACTCAAACGAATCAAAGGAAAATAAAAAGGTATTGAAAATATTTTAATTTATTATTCTCATTTTCAAAAGCTTTTTCAAAAGAAAATATTCCCATGAAAAAATTTGATAAAACCTTAAGAATTCAAATTTTAACAGGTTCTCAAGTAATATCCTTTTTTATTTCTAGGTCGTTTATAGGCGATTTTCATAGCTTCATGATAATCTCATTATATTTATGCTCTCACAGATTGAACATCAAGAAGGCCAATCAGAAATCAGCATTTATATTAACTATTTGAGTTGAGATGGTAATGTATTTTTTGGGAGGGATTACATTGAAATCAGCAAGATAATCCAATATTGAGTTTCTCAGCCTGATGCTCTTAATAAACCTTATAAGATTCTCATTATTGCCTGCTCTTATATGATTTAGAATTTCAGCCTTGTCGAAGGGATTGGTTCAAATATTATCTATTATATTTTTTATATTCTTTGCTTCGCTTGTTGCCAAGAATTTCTCCGCTTCACTTGACTTCAAAAAATCATAAATATTAGTTTCATTTGTTGCTTTTTCATATATTTCTAATGAGTGAATGTATTTATCTGAACCCTTTTTCTTCTTTTGAACTGAAGGATTCCTCACTGAAATCTGCTTTTTAAGCTCTTCCTGTGCTCCGACAAGTTCTACTGATGGGAAATTGAATTCTCAGGCATCTTGTTTGCGAGGCTGGGACACCACAAGTCTGTCTCAAGAATTTTTCTCAAGATTTTCAAATATCTCTTTAGCTTTGAGAACTTTCTCATTGCCTGAATCGAAATTCAATATTTCATCAAAAACTTCAATCGCCTTATTGAATTTTCAAAGCGCTCAAAATGTATTTCAAAGATAAAACATTGCCAACTCGTCAATATTCTTTTCCTTAAGGACATCTTGGAAAAGCTTTATCGCCTTTTCATATTCTCATTCATTATAAAGCGATATTCAGTCCAATACCTTTCATTTTGCAGTTTCCATACTTATACATTACAAATATTGGCGAAGTCTACTACAAAAAAAATCCATTGTCAAAAAAGGTTATGTGAAGATTGTCTGGATTTTTTATAATTTAGAAATATAATCACAAAGACTTAAAGGCACTTCCTGAAGTCATTTTTTATTTAGAACATGTTTCTTTCAAGGCTAACCGATTATGCAATATAAAATATTCTGATGCAAGACAAATAAGTACTACACGGAAAAATGGTTAAATACCAAGTATCTTGAGGATAGGATGTGAGTTTTTGTGGCATCTTGTATTGTGACTGAAAAGGCAAAGTCAAAATGGCTGAAATTTGTCATAAGCACGATTGAGGATTTTGAATCGGAAGAAGCGAAACTTTATCTTTCTGGATGCTGAACAATTAAAAAATGAGATCTGGCGGATGATTTCTACGTTACTTATCCGGAACTGCAAAAATTTAAAGAAAAAATAGTACTTTTATGAGAAGACCCGATAAAAGAATGAATCCAAGAAAAAATAGAGAAACTGAAGTCAAAATCATTATTCACAAGAAAATATCTCATAATTCAAAACTGATGCGATAACTACTGCACATTTTGCGTTACTATACAAGCAAGATGAGGGCATACATCAAGAGAAACTGAAGAAATAATCAATGAAATAAATGATTTCGTCCAATCAGGATGAAAAGAGGTAGTGATCACCGGAACCAATCTTTGAGCATGGTGAACTAAAAATACAAAGAATTATGGAGAAACAAAATTTGCTGAACTTCTTGATCTGATATTAAAGGAAACAAGCATCGAAAGGCTTAGAATAAGTTCTCTATGAGTAGAATACATAAACAAAGAACTATTGGAGACATTAAAAGATCCTCGCATTTACGCCCATCTTCATCTTTCGATTCAATCAGGAAGCGACAAGATACTCAAACTTATGAATAGAAATTATTCAAGAAATGAATTAATTGGAAAGTTGGAAGAAATAAGAAAAATTAAACGTATCGATTGAGTCATGCTTAGCATTTGAGCTGATTTCATCGTATGATTTCCAGGGGAGGAAGATTCTGATTTCAATGATACGCTCGATATAATCAGGAGATTCCAGATCACCAAAGTCCACGCTTTCCCTTTTTCTAAACATGAAAATAGGGATTCCATTCCTGCGGCCAAATTTCCTAATCAAATCAAAAATCACATCAAGAGTGAAAGGATGAAAGATATCCTAAAAGCCTGAGAAAATATCAGGAATCAATTTTTATCGGATAATTCGAATAAGGAACTGAAACTTCTTATTGAAAAAACCAATTGAGAAACATTCTCAGGCTGGAGTGAAAATTATATTTTCTTAAATGAAAAAAATTTCGAGACAGCTTTGCCTGCTGAGATAAAAAGGTGAAATATAATCAAAGGAATTTATCGATACATACCTGAAATCAAAGATGAAAATAGCGATTCATGATTCTAATTAATAATAAAAATTGTCAAACCAAAGTTAAAATGTCACCCATTTTCCAATATAGAAATGTCACCCTT
>CAZUBA010000014.1:0-1490 GCA_964618565.1 uncultured Candidatus Peribacteria bacterium
AGTCAATGCAAGCTGAGCTGAGCTTATAAATATCTGAAATTGACTTGTTAAGAATGTGTTGGGTGGAACAAACAGTACTGTGAATCAAACACCTGCTGTGCCATCTCCTTGGAGTTGAGATGCGGTTAACGCATTTTCATTCAGCTGAACAAAACCAACAAGTTGCAATGATCTTTTATCATGAAGCACATTCAAAGCCTGAACGACAAGCCCTTGGGACGGAACAAAATTTGTGGATTGAGTTTATGAGATAGACCCTGATTGAGCATGAGCTATAGCTCCTAAGAATTTATATTGCGATATGACAAGCAGTTGAGGAGGATGGTCATTATTATTCAGATGATGATCAAGGAACTCGGGCTATTGCACATCGTCTTGATTTTGAGTAGCATCACCAAATAATCCATATTCGATCGGTACAACTTACTTGCCTTTGTGACTGCAAAAATATTATAGGACATCAATCAATTGAACCACTTTTGTTAATAGCACAACCACTATAGCTGCAACAACTGATTCTGAAGACTGTTTTGTAATAACATGAACTTGAGTGCAGGATCCTACAAATCGTGATACGATGAAGATATTATTCTATCCCCCATGGTCTTGTTATTGATTCTATTTCTGATGAAGCTGTGCTGATTATACAAATAATTGATGGATATATGTAAAATAATTTTAGAATATTAGTTATCAATACCATAAAACCTCAAACTATTCTCAAAAATAACATTCTCCAAGAGCTCAGGATCTTCACTCCTGAGCTCTTTTATTTTATCTAAAACGAATTTCGTATATGCAGGAGTATTCTGTTTTCATCTATGCGGATCCGGAGCGAGATATGGAGCATCTGTTTCAACTAATATTCTATTAAGAGGAACTATTTTAGCTGCTTCTTGAATGTTTAATCAATTCTTGAAAGTTACGATTCAACTGAATCAAATATAGATATTGTCACTGATTCCGAGAAATCTTTCTGCAATTTCCACATCTCACGTGTAGCAATGGATCACAATATTTCATTTGAAATCAGATTCTTTCAATATCTTATATCAATCATCCCAAGCATCTCTAATATGTATGATTAAAGGAAGAGAATATTTTTTCGCTAGTTCAATATTTGCTCGGAACACTCTTTTTTGAGTCAGTTTGTCTATATCGGCCTTAAAGGGATCCAGATGGAAATAATCAAGTCATAGCTCTCAAATTCCGACAATTTTTTCTCTATTTTCTTCAATTTGATTTTCAACCTTAATAATTTCCTCTTGCAGATCCTCAATAAGCGGAGCCTCAATCGGATGCATTATTCAAGCCACGACAAATAAGTTGTCATATTTTTTTGCTAATTTAAGTGCGGCCTCGGTAGAATTAAAATCAGATCATATGAGTGTCGCATACTTTACTCATAAATCTCTCATTTTCTGCATTTCATCTTCAATGCTTGTGTAATCATCAAATTGCAGGTGACAGTGTGTGTCGAATATCATTTT
>CAZUBA010000014.1:1590-13334 GCA_964618565.1 uncultured Candidatus Peribacteria bacterium
CAATGCTTGTGTAATCATCAAATTGCAGGTGACAGTGTGTGTCGAATATCATTTTTATAAAAGATTTAAAGATTTAAAGAAGATTAAAAGATTAAGAGATTTAGAGATTAAAAGATTAAAAGAAGATTAAGAGATTTGAATGATAAAATTGATAATTAGCTTTCCATCTCTAAAACTTTCTCTTTCTTTCTGTGTCTAATTCTTTTGGTCTAATTCTTTTTTTGATATTATCCATTTTTCATTAAAATAAAAGAATAATTTAAACATTATGAAATTAAAAACAACAAAAGAAGCTGAAGAGATATTGCTTGAAATTTATGCTCTGTTTCCTAATATGAAGACGGAACTTAATTATAAAACACAATTCCAATTTTTGCTTGCTGTAATATTTTCTGCCCAAACTACAGATAAGCAAGTTAATGTTGTAACAGAAAAGTTTTTTCAGATAGTAAAAGAGCCCTCTGATCTTTCTTGAATTGAATTGGAAGAAGTAATGAAACACTTATGAAGCCTTAATTTCTATAAGAATAAATCAAGAGCCGCGAAATGAGCTGCAGAAATATTGATAACCGAATTCACATCTGTTATTCCAAATGATCTTGAACTAATCCAAATGATCCCTTGAGTCGGAATTAAGACTGCAAAGGTTGTTTTGTGAGTGCTTTATGATGCTCCGTATATCTGAGTCGATACTCATGTCCATAGGGTCTGTAATCGCATTTGAATATGTAAAACAATTTCTCCAGACAAAACTGATGAATATCTAGAAAAACATATTAGCATCGAGGTCAAAAAATTAGCACATCACTCTTTGGTCTTATTCTGACGATATACTTGTACAGCCCGTAATCCTAAATGTGAAATCTGTAAAATTAACCCTAAGTGCAATTATTATCAGACTAAAATTCAATATAACCGCTAACCGTTTTTCCTAGAAAATCAAATTCCATTTGCAGCCTTAGCTCCAAGTCAATCAGATAAGTGAAAGAAAAAAAATTCCTTTACCCATGCAGTCAATTCCTTACAATTATTAATCTTGAGTCTCTGGCCTCAACAAGAGATTCATTTTTTCCGTTATGACTTGCAAAATATTTATTTCACTCAATAAGTCATGATCTGCTTATTTCTCTTCATAATTTCAAATCTGCCAGTTCATCCTCATTCACATCAACTTTTTTAAATTCAGGGAATAAGAAATCTTCAGAAATAGAGTGACAATCCTCAGTTGCATCTAGCTCTTGCGATAGATTTTCAGTGATATCTCAAATCTTATTTCTATGGAGTAATGTTATATATCATCATAATCATAATTCTTTTCAGATATCTTCAGCAATTGTTCTTACATATGCACCCGCCGAGACAGTCATTTCTATCTTGATTTCTGGAAATTCATAAGAGATCAGCTCGGAATCAAATATTTCAATTTCTCTTTTTTTCATTTCAAATTCCTTACCCTTCCTAATAAGGTCGCATGCTTTTTTTCAATCTATTTTTATGGCCGAATATTTTGGAGGAATCTGACTGATTTTTCAACTGAATTTATTTTTGATTATTTCCTCAATGGCATCTTTTGTTATTTCTCCTTTTTTTGATTCTACAATTTTTGAGTCAAAATAACATACCTCTCATTCAAGATCTCACGTAGGGGAGACTCCATCAATATTAAATGCAAAAATGTAAGTTTTTGTTTTCTTTTCAAGATAAGGTATAAGTTTTGTGGAATTGCCTGTAGCAACCAGCAAAAGACCCGTTGCAAGCGGATCTAGGGTTCAGGTATGGCCTATTTTTTTAATGCCGAGTTTTTTTCTGAGTAAGTGAAGCACCCAGAAACTCGTCAATCATTTATGCTTGTTTATCAAGTAGAACATTTTCTTCGGTTGTAAGTAGTATTTCTATAAGCAATCTATTTTTTTGAAGTTTGATCTTGTTTTTTCATTTGAATGAAAGAAATAAGATTGAGTATCATATTTCATAGCACATGGATCAGAAATCTGCTGCTTTAACTATCCAAAAATCAATTCATTTGAATCTTTCTACCTTGCTTCTGCCAAAAGGATACATATGAGACTTAATAAGCAGAGCTACTTTCTCATTTATATTAAATTTTTTGATTGCATTTTCTGCAGCAAGCACTCAATGCAGATATCATTTAATCCTAGTATTATGGAAATCATGTAAAATTCAGGCTAATGTACAGCTATGAATATCTGCATTAAACCATTTTGATAGCTTATAGGCTATTCTTGATGCATTTATCAGATGCTCATACCTATTAAAGAAGAGATGATGCCTATGTTTTTTTAGCGCTATAAAATCTTCATCCTTAAGAATATCTCCTATTATAGATAGAAAATTCTCATGAAATTCTTGTTTCTTTATTATACTTTTTTTTCTTATGTTTTTTATAAAAACCATAGGCTTATATTAAATGCATCAGATCACTTTCAAAAATAATCTGATTAGTTTAATTCTTTATATTCCCAAGTCTTAGGAGTATTAAAGAATCTAGGTTTGCTTTCCCATTTTAACTTGCCTAATCATTCGAATTCTCATGAATAATCATTGCTTCTGAAAATATTGAAGTATCAGAAATCAAGAAATACTCTTCAAATTATATCATATCTTTTAATGAAATGAGTAGATCATGCAATAGAACATGACATAAAACATGATCTTGAGTCAGATGAGTTGCTTCTATTATCTCACATTAAGAAATATTCTCATTGAGGCACTGTGAATTCAGTTTCTTTCACATCAAAAGGAAGAAATGTCTTTCATTTATTTACAGGTGACAGATAATCTTCATTAAGCTTAATAAATTTATCAGATCATGATTTTTTGACATATACTTCTCAATCTTTAAATTTGACTGTGTCTCATGCAATTCAGATAACTCTCTTGATATAATATTCCTTTCAATTGCTTGCATGTGGCCTGAAGATGACAACATCTCATCTTATAGGATCACCAACAGCAAGTTTGAATACATTTGCGTAGGAGAATTTGTTGACCAGAATGAACTCTTTATCGTGGTAACTTGTCTCCATGGAGCTTCATGCTATTTGGAATGGGGCAACCAGATAAGTCCTTATTATCATTACTATAATCAATATGACAATAAGATCTCTGAAAAATTCTATGAATTCTTGGGTCTTAGTTTTTTCAGGAATCAATTCAGTTATTTCTGATTCTGGCTCTAATTGTGCCGGTTCAATCAATTGTGATTCTTTTATCTCTTCACTCTTCTCAGTTATTTCTGGGATAGCTTCTCTTGAGACATCCTCTTTATTGTTTTCAGCTTCAGACATTAATCGTTATTTAATTTTAAACTTTTGATACCAATACTATTTGCCATGACATTGTTTATACTTTTTTCAGCTTCCGCATGGACAAGGATCATTTCTGCCGACTTTAGGATATTCTACAGTATTTTTCGAACTTGGTTCTTCAACCCTGTACACCTTTACTCAATCCTCATTCTGCATTGCTTGATGAGAATTCTGATACAGAGAATCTGATATAAGATTTTTTAGTCAAGATAAATCTTCTGGAGAGTTTAGTCAAGATTCTTTCAAAAGCAACTCAAGTTCACGTTCACTTATTTCCACTTGTTCGATTTTTTGATTAGGATTGGCTGTAAGAAGTCATTTCATCACCTTAAAGCCTATCTCATCCAATAGATTTATGAATTTCTCATAGGCTTTTTCCTGATAAACAATCAATGGATTTTTTTGTGCATATCACTCAAAGGCGACTTCCTCTCTAAGATGTGACATGTCATCAATATGTCTCATCCATAATTCATCTACAGATTGAAGATATAATCTTTTTTCATAATCATAGAAATCAGGTTCATTGACATTATTTTTAATTCATTCGATTTTAGCGATGATTTTTTCTTTGATTACATCTTTAAGTTCATCTTTCGTATAGATTTTCTCAAATGAAGCCAAATCAAATACTACCTCTTCTGCATAAGTATTGATTTTTTCTATAACCAGTTCAGGCTCTTCTATTTTTTCTATCTTATCTTCCTCTATTGCTCATTCTACAAAAACATTAACTTGATCATTGATTATTTCAAGAACTTCATCATGAATATTATCTTGTTCTAGAATCCTGTTTCTCTTTGTATAAATAGCTATACGATGATGATTAAGTATATCATCGTATTCAAGCACATGTTTACGAATGTCAAAATTCCTTCATTCAACTTGCTTCTGAACCGAATTAATCCTATTGGTAAGCATTCCTGATTCTGCCAACGGCTCATCTTCTGCTATGCTTTCAAAAAGTTTTCAATTAAAGACTGAAAATAATTTATCTCAACCGAATATTCTCATTATATCATCTCAAGGGGAAACCATAAATTGACTTAGACCCGGATCTCACTGACGTCCGCTACGTCCTCTGAGCTGGTTGTCGATTCTTCTTGTTTCATGTTTTTCCGTACCTATGACAACAAGTCATCCCAATTTATAAGTCTGACCAGAAACTTCTACTGACCCGTCTAATTCTTTAACTTTATCATCTATTTTAATATCCGTACCACGTCATGCCATATTCGTGGCAATTGTAACTGATCAGAAATTTCATGCTTTAGATATTATTTCAGCCTCACGCATATCTTGCTTTGCATTTAATACTTCATGCGGAACTCAGGCAGCTGTAAGCAGATTCGATAGATATTCTGATTTTGCAACAGAAACAGTACCCACCAATATAGGCTGCCCCTTTTTATTATATTCTGCAATAAGCTTTACCAGAAATTTGAATTTGCCCACCTCGTTCTTAAAAAGAAGATCAGGCTTGTCTTCACGTATCATTGGCCTATTGGTAGGGATGACCATCACCTCTAGATTGTATATCTTTATGAATTCTTCTTCTTCAGTCTTAGCCGTACCTGTCATTCAAGATAATTTCGGATATAACCTGAAAAGATTCTGGAATGTGATTGAGGCTAGAGTTTTTGATTCTTGTTGAATAGTTACATTTTCCTTTGCTTCGATTGCCTGATGCAGTCCATCTGAATATCTTCTTCCAGAAAGAACCCTACCTGTATGCTCATCAATTATAAGTATTTCATCATTTCTGTTAAGATAATCCACATCTTTAATATATACAGTTTCAGCCTTAAGGGCATTCTCTATGTGGTGAATGTCATTATAATGTGTAGACACATATATATTTTCAACTCATAGCATCTTTTCAACTTCCTGAATTCATTCTTCTGTTAGGGTAGCTGTTTTTCATTTCTCGTCTATCTTGTAATGCTTTCCTTCTTTTAGCACTTTTGCCATTTGTGCAAATTTCTTATATTTGCTAGTCGGCTCCATATCAGGCGCTGATATTATAAGCGGAGTACGCGCTTCATCGACCAGTATGGAATCTACCTCATCGACTATTGCATAAAATAAAGGACCGATCACTCTTCTATCAGTTGAGATTGCCATATTATCCCTCAAATAATCAAAACCTAATTCATTATTAGTGATATATACGACATTTCTTTTATAATTTTCTTGTTTTTCTGTATTGTCTTGAGAATGTACTATGACACCGACTGATAACCCAAGTGCATTATATATTATTCACATTTCTTTTGCATCGCGTTGTGCAAGATAATCATTGACTGTTACGATATGTATCGGCATTCAAGCAAGCGCATTCAAATAAGCTGAAATTGTAGCCACAAGCGTTTTACCTTCTCCAGTTTTCATTTCAGATATATTTCAATCATTCAGAGCTAATGCTCAAACAAGCTGCACATCAAATGGGACCATATTCCATGTGATTTTCTTATCTCAAAGATCGAATTCTTGTCAATTTATAAGTCTGCAGGCAATTCTATGAGTTGCAATTGCTTCAAATTTTATTTGAGAATTCAATTCTTTGATTCTTTTCTTATCTTCCGGATCCTTAATATTCAATCCTTCAAATTTTGCCATGAATTCTCTTGTTTTTTCTTGAACTTTCTCTAGTGTCGTCAATTCTTTTGCTAGTTTCTCTTCAATTTCCTTGATGCTTACAAGTTGTTCAAAATATTTCTTAACCTGTTTTTCATTCGGATCTCAGAATATTTTTTTTAATAAATCGTTTATCATTTTATTTTTTTGTTATTATAATTATTTCAAATTTACTTTTAAAAGCCAATAAATTATATGGAAAACGGCAAAAATACAAATTTTTTTACATTTTAATAACATTGCTGCTTTGAAAATATTTTTAGATTTATTTTTTTGCTTTTAATCTTTTTTAATGATACAGTATACTCATTAAATTTAATTTATCAATCTATGACCAACGCAATCTTAAGTCATCAGGATAAGTCTGCAGAAGGATTTAATCCAGATGTAGATAATCTTATTAGGATATTTAGTGATAATTGAGCAGAATCTGATCTATATGTTTTCGAAAAAAACCATAATTGTGTCATGTTGCTTTTGAGAGATATTATAATGAAATTATTGAAAAGTAAATGAATAGATTTCTCTTTTTATTCATGATCTAGATATTTCCCGTCTTTAAGTGTTTATAATGAAATTGCTGATAATTTATATACTGAGTTGCAAAAAACATATAAGACAAGTTTTCATCTGATTGACATTACAGATGGCAATGATGATGTACAGCAAAAGATTTCTGAGGCAATTGAAGTTATGGAACCAAATTTAAAGGAAATCTCAACAATAATCGTAAGATCTGTTTCTTCGGCTTTAAAAGCAAAATGAGTAGAGCTTGATAAGGCAGAATTGCAACATGAATTGCCAAATCTTCTAAAAAATTATTTCTTGTTGAGATTCGAAAAAAGAACCGAAGCTTTATTCTCTGTAGCAAAAATAAAAAAAACAATTTGAAAAATTTTTTAATGAATTAAAGATATTTAGCTAATTCTTAGAAAACCTGATAAAAAATGAAGATAACAATCAGATGAACAGATTAAACTGAGAATAGCTGTTTCTGCAGCTGATTTATCTGGCATCAGATGAAAAAATGTACGCATTATTTGAGGGATACAAAAAAATTAAATTATTTTTCATTCCAATATCCATTTAACTGATTTTTCGATTTTTACAGGAATCAGATCTCATATCTTTACTGTTTTATTCTCATCGAAATACACTTCTTTAAAATTTCTTGTCCTTCAATAAAGTTTGCCTCATTTTGATAATCATTGAACCAAAATTTCTTCAGTCCTTCATATCATGAGCTCAGACCTTATCCTTACGTTCTCTTCAAGCATATTATTTAAAATATGCCATCTTCTTGCTTTTTCTTGACTTGAAATTGAATCTTCAAGATTTTTATCTGCAAATGTTCATGGTCTTCCTGAATATCTGGCTATATATGCAAAATCAAAAATAATCTCTTTCATTGCTTTTATAGTATTTTCAAATTGTTCAATCGTTTCTCATGGGAATCAGACGATAATATCAGTCGAGATTGAGAATAAGGGATCTTTTGATCTTAAATACTCAACCTGAGTCTTAAAGTCCTTGTAAGTATGTTTCCTGTTCATTTTCTTAAGAATCTCATCATCTCAGCTCTGAAGTGCAAAATGCATGTAGTTACACGTTTTTTTCAATTCAAAATGCGCATCCAGAATGTCCTTTGTCATATCATGCGGATTTGATGATGTGAATCTTAATCTATCAATTCAAGCAATATCTTCTATTTCTTCCATTAATTCTCTAAAAGGTGTTTTAGTATCTCTATTTTCCCATTTCAGTTCTTCGGGATTCCATAATTTCGATCGGGTTTCCTTTCAGAAGCTATTTACATTCTGTCAGATGAGAATTATTTCTTTTGTTCATTTATTGGTGACTTCCTGTATTTCATCAATTATCTCAGTCCTATTTCTTGATTTTTCTCTTCATCTGGTAAAAGGAACTATACAATAAGTGCAAAAATTGTCACAGCCTGTTTGTATGACTACATTTGCACTTCAGGGATTCTCTTGCAGTTGTTTGACTTTAAGATATTCGTTGAATTTCTCATCATTTCAAATTTCCTGATTTGTCAGTGCTGATAAAATTTTCGTAAGATATGGTATTTCTTCGATTCTGAAAACAAAATCAATCTTATCTGTCTTGCCGAATATCTTATCATCGCTATTAAAAATTGAATTTTCATCTTTCAGCAAATCTATTTGCTTTGTCGCTTCGCGTTTTCCTCATTTAGGATTATTATCTTTCGAAATTCAGGTTTTCCTTATCATGCATCAAGTCAATCATACAAAACACTTTTTTCAATTAGCTTCATGGAATTTTTGTATATCTCTAGCCAACGAATAAACTTTATCCTCTCATTTTTTTCTAACGGAACAAGTATTTAGGATCACAAAATCAGCATCCTTATATTCAGATACTTTTCTTATTCAAGATTGCAGCATTATCATATTTATCTTTTCAGAATCAGCATAATTCATCTGACACCCAAAAGTCTGTAGGAAATAATTCATTTTTATAAATTCAAATTGAGATTTGTATTTTAATTAAAATGAGCTTAAGTCAAGGAAATTGTTTTTAATTTGCTGTACGAACGCATTTTGATTTACGGTTAGAATTTTTTGTAAATCCATTATGGCCTCCAGTATCAAATCTGAACCCTCTGGCTCCGATACTGAATTCTGTTACATATTCCGATGATGACCAATAATATGATCATGTAAAACCAAGAAGGGCCTGACTTCATGTTCATTTGTGTTGGCAATATAGAAATTGGATTTCTCATGCCTGTGCTCCACAGTTAGTCGTTGTTCAAACTCAGTAAGCCATTGCTGGCAGATACCAGTCTGTATGTCATGCCCAAGACAGATCTTCGCAATATTTTGTAGCTGGATGATAAGTAAGTGTCGGATCGACGGATTTTATTGTCAATACATTCACTTTTCAATCAGTTTCATTGATATTTGCCGATGTTAATGTATCGCTGGTTTTCCAATATCATGAAAGATTCTCTGTTCAGGCAACCCATAATACTTTTCATAAATATGTTCATGCATATAAAGCATCTTGTCAGGGAACTGACGATACATTTGTTCATACGGCTGTTACGCCTCATACTCATTCACTTACTCAATTTGAGTTGCTGGTACTCCCTCATAAGCTATTCTTTATCAAGCCAGCTCATAAATCAGTCAATAAGCTTCAGCTTGCATTAACTATGGCCTGCACTAGTGGAGTTGTGATATTTCATGTCAGATATACAGATTTAATTGTTGTCATCAGATTAGTTATATCTGTAGCCGAAAGGTTTGTTCATCATGTAGAATATATCTTAGACGAATCAAATTGCGCATAATTATTGACTCATGGAAGTATATCTTTTCATGATCAGAATGCATTATTATATACAGTTGAATCGGTTTTTCCAAATAATGTGGGAGTTGGAACAAAGTAATAAATGCTTCAAGTGAATACCTTAAGCATAACTCAATTATAATTACCGCTTATATATACATTAACTCAAGTTCAGCCTAATGCATTCGCATTAGGAGAATTGAGAATTGAGAACTGAGAGATGAGGAAATCCGATTCGAACGGATTATAGGTTTTTTCAAATGATGTTGGATTCTCGAAGTTTCAGGCTACTTGGTATTCCCTTTTGTTGGCGGCGAGGGAATAATCATATTCTGAGTCTTTGAGAGGATCCTTCACCTTCTTCGATAGGGTTTTCTGAATGAGCCTGTATGCAGAATCTCATAGTGCTCATTGGTTCCATATTGTTCCTCAGGAATAAGTGAATGATGTAGGATTGTCAGGAGAAGGATACAATCCTGAATTTACATTGTACATCTCCATTCATTTCTTTATGGACGATATGTCGGAAAGGCGGGTGGAATCTCTAGCTGAACCGGATTGTGAAGAGAAAGAAAGGAATGCTATGGTTGCGAGTATGGCAAGTATGACTATGACTACTATTAGTTCTACTAGAGTGAAGGCATTGGTATTATATTGGTTTTTTGTTGGCATTTTTAAAAAATATAAATTAAATTACTACATTCAGTAAGATAACACATCTTCTTTAAAAAATATTTAATTAAAGTCAGCTTATTGCTCAAGAATGATTATCTCTTTCAATAAATTGATTTCCTCTCATTCGGGTGGAAGAGAAAATTTCGGAGGAGTCATCAATATCTCCAATCATTGTCACATTTTGCAGATCTGATCTACTTGCCTCCTATATATTGTTATGAAATTCTTCAGGTTATTCAGAATCCTGTATGATTCTTTTGGTTTTCTCTTCAATGCTTCTGCGACCACTTCCTTAATATTCATTATTATATTTTCTGGTGTCTTCTCAATGATAATCTTTCAGATTTCCTCTCTTTCAATAATATAATACAGTTCTTTGACGGGCTCCCATGGATCTTTAAGGCTTTTCAAGTAAAGATAATATTCTTTTGTGATTATATTTTTTTCTAGGAATATCCTCATAAAATAGTTTCTTGCATGTTTTCATATCAGGAAAATCAATCTATCGAGATCCTTTTTTTTGATGGCCTCTTTTTTTTCATTTATATCATTTTCTCTTGTTGCAACTTCAAAATATCACTTTATATCCTTGTAATTTTCTACAAACCATGAATTCACCCTTTTTATTTCCGATAAATCGTCGCGACATATATTCAGGTTTTTACTTCATTCTTCATTTGAATCCCTTAATGTAAAGCAGTTTTTATATGACCTGATCATTTCTTTTAGGCATTCATATTCTTCAGATGACGTGCTTAGATTGGCAGTATCAAAATACAGAGAGCTATAATCAAATCTCCCCATCCTATCTGTATATTCCATCAGAACATTCCATGGATGACTGCTTGCTCTTGATATTTCCAAATCATTTAAATATATATATTTTTTTTCATGAAATTCAACCAAAGATTCAGCTATCTCATGTCAGAAAAAGTTCAATGAAGCCCAGTATTTTCATTTATTGAAATTCACTTTTGCAAGAGTCAGTCCATATTTTGTTTTGTCCTTGTCGATCACATCGCCTATCTTCTCTATCTCTCACATCAGTTTCAGTGCTAGGCGATGCATCTCATTTTCTGTGACGTCATCTATTCATAAAATCCTTTCTCATAGGACATCCCTGTATTTGGCCGCTAATTCACAGATAAGCAGATTGAATTCAAAAATTCCCCTTTCATCTTCTATTAAAAAGGAGGTAGTGCCGATTGAGATTTTTTCTTCATTTAAATTTGTTCCTGCTTTATTCAAACTATATTAGAACTAAAAATATAATATACTCAACAATATATGTAGAAATGAATATTTGTAAATTTGAATTTTATTATTTTTACAATATACTTTTTGCGTTTTTCATACTGTTCTAAAAGTTGTATTTCTTAAGCTCAAAAACATGGATTGCATTTTCTGTAAAATAATCAATAAGGAGTATCATTCAGAACCCGTATATGAAGATGAGAATTATATTGTTTTAAATGATCTTCATCCAAAGGCGAGAGTCCATATGCTGATCATTCCTAAAAGGCATATTGAAACCATTAACCATCTAGATGATGCTGATGATGTTCTGATCTGATGATTATTCCTGATTGCAAGAGATTTGGCTAAGAAAATGAATATAGGCTGATACAAGCTCAGCTTCAATGTATGAAAAGAATGATGACAAGAGATATTCCATATACATCTGCATTTTTTAGCTAATTAATGAGATGTACTAATTCCTGAACCGATAATGGATCCCCGCATACGCGAGGATGACAGAGCCTTCGG
>CAZUBA010000014.1:13434-13671 GCA_964618565.1 uncultured Candidatus Peribacteria bacterium
CGGAGTTAACCGATAATGGATCCCTCCCGTCTGCGGGACGAGGATGACAGGCCTCCGGGCGGAGTTAACAGATAAATGCATACGCGAGGATGACAGAGCCTTCGGCGGAGTTAACCGATAATGGATCCCTCCCGTCTGCGGGACGAGGATGACAGGCCTCAGGGGCGGAGTTAACAGATAAACGCATACGCGAGGATGACAGAGCCTTCGGTCGAAGTTAACCAATTATGGCTGCAT
>CAZUBA010000014.1:13771-46364 GCA_964618565.1 uncultured Candidatus Peribacteria bacterium
CGCATACGCGAGGATGACAGAGCCTTCGGTCGAAGTTAACCAATTATGGCTGCATACGCGAGAATGACAGAGCCTCGGCAGGCTGGCTAATCTTAAATCTTAAATCCTAAATCTAATCCCATGTCTAAACATAAAATGATATTCTTCGCAATCGCATGAGCAATAATACTACTTTTTTCAGGATCCTTCATGTTCCTGTCAAGCATATCTGATAAAGGCAAAGCTGTCTGACCGAAAGAATTCAATGTTTGGGTAGTTTGAGATGAAACTGCTTGATATTCTGATATAATAACATGATTCAAAAAGAAATACTCTGAGTACGCAAACACAGAAGTTAAATTCACAAAGTTCTCAAGCTATTCTGATTATGAGAAGATTCTTCTGAATGTCATGACAGACGGTAATTCTCCTGATATTTTCGTTGTGAACAATGCTTCAATGACTTCGGAGTGAGATTGAATTTTGGAATCAAAGATTGTCGGCTTATCAAAAGAAATTGTAGATACCGATTATTTCCAAAAGAATTTCAATAAGGTTTTCGATGAGCTTGTACTGCAAAATGAAGAAGAGAATGTGGACTGAAAAAAATTAAAGGTGGATTATCTTAAGTGAATCCCTATGTGATTTGAGACACTTTGAATCTATTATAATTTCAAAAAGCTAAGAAACATACCTTGAACTTGGGCAGACTTAGACAAAGAGATTACGGATGCGGCTGCTGATTCGTATTCTACTATCTGATTAGGGCTTGGTTCCAGATATATCCATACGCCATCCGATATAGTCACTCTTATGTTTCTGCAGAATTGAATAGAAAGCTATAAGAAGCTTTGAGAAGACAGCGCTTCAAAAACCCTTCGAGCTTACCTTTCATATTATTCTGATCCGAATAATAAATTATTTGAATTCAAACCAGAAATGGATGAGCTACGCTTGACAACTGCAGACTTGTTTGTAAGAGGAAAGCTTGGAATGATAATATGATATCCTTCATTGATGAAAGAGATCGTACTTGCCATCAAGAGGACTTCTTGAAGTGTGAAGGGGGTTGAAAGATATTTGAGATCAGCACCTATATTCCAAACTGATTTATCTACTTGAGAAGATGATAAAGCTGAAAAAACAAACATTATCAATTATAATTATTTCGCATTATCAAAATATTCAGCCAATCAAGATATGTGATTTGCTTTCCTATCGTATCTTTCCACAAAAGAGGCCCAAGAAAAATATCTTAACTCCTTTTCTTATTATTTACCTGCTTTAAGGTCTTTGGAGGATTCCAGGCTTGATGAATCTATTGAAAAATGATTCGATAGGATCAAGTATAAAGATTTCCTATTAAATGACGTTACTTTGAAGACTTTTGAAAAATGATTAAAGACGGAATACGATGTTTATTTTAATAATTCTCTTGATTTTTCCTGATCCACAAGCAAAAACATCCTCGAAAAATGACAAATGAACATAGAATGTAATGTGAACCACATCTTAAAATGACTAGATTTCGATAAACAATGTGACTAAATTCTTGCCTTTTTAAAAAATATATGATAAAATCAAGAACGAGATTAAGAAACGGTTCTTAAAATAATTATAATCTATATAAAAAATGAAAACGAATTTGATTAAGGTGTTGGCTCTATGTTTTATGTTTCTAGCCGCATTCTCGATTGTCAGCGCAGCAACTTTTACCACTTGAGAACCAGAACAGCCTTATTGCAATAACCCTGCTGATTGTACTATAGATAAATGAACCGATGTCGTTGCGAATAATGTAAACGATATCCAGAAAAATAAAAAATTCTCAGTCTATGTACAGGATATCGCAGCTTATTTAGTC
The DNA here is from genome assembly GCA_964618565.1 of uncultured Candidatus Peribacteria bacterium. Taxonomy (GTDB): domain Bacteria; phylum Patescibacteriota; class Gracilibacteria; order BD1-5; family UBA2023; genus STC-113. The sequence continues at coordinate 15,615 of CAZUBA010000014.1, forward strand.
ATTTTTATATGAATAATCGGTGTATTGTATATCATTTATTCTGGTTTTGTAATATTGACTTCAAGCGGTGACGATTGAAAAGTCAAGAAGGCAAAAGTATCGATCATGTATGTCTTGATATGAATTATATTGGTTTTCTTGGCTTATCCTATAATCAAATGGGCTGTCTGATTGGTTAATTCATCCGGCACATCATTTGAAATGCCGACTTTCATAGAAAGAACATATGCTTACACGACTAATGATGCGAACACTTTCGATGAATCGAAAAAAAAAGTTGAAATATTAGCTTCCGATCTTGAAAGGGATTATAAGGTTAATGGGAAAATAAGCACTTCAAATCTATTACAGCTACAAACTTTAGTCAATGAATCTATAACTACATTTCCTGATGATGACAATTTTGTTACAAACAATTCAATAGCCAGAAACCTACTTATTGCTATTGATGTGGTAAAGAAATCACCAGATTCAGATACAAAAATAACAGAATTAGCAAAAAACCTTAAAGATTTTCTCACTAGAATCAAGATACCTAGAATTTCTGCAAAAATCACTGCAACTCCTCAATCATGAAGCGCACCTCTCTCGGTAACGCTACGTGCTTCTGATGTTGTTGATCCTTCATGAGTCATTGTTCCTCAATGAAATTATATTTGGTGGATAAAGCAGGCATCAGGCAGAAAGGTTCTTTGAACATGACCGTCAATAAATTATACTTTTAAAGAAGAAAAAAATTATATCGTTAATCTTGATATAGTATCTGCAAGCAGAAATACAAAATGAAAAATCGATGTGCTGCCTTTTTCTTGAACCATAAAAATCGATGTCCTCCCAAGCGTGGGTAACATATTTTTCTATATCAATTGAATAAATGTATCTGATATGGATAGATTTAAGATCACTCCAAATATATGAAAAGCCTGATTGATAATGGATGCATCTGCATCTCAGCCAGCCAGTTGATCGAAATTCTCAAAAACTTCTTGGAATTTCTGAAATTGAAATTCCTTTTCGTATGATTTATATCCAAGAATAGAAAAACAATACTACGTCAATGAATGAAACTACTCTATAGTACTGAAACTTGTCACTAATGAGTGAAAAGAAATATCAAAAAATCTTTATCTTGAAGTCAGGGATCCTGTAGCCTCAATAAAATCAGAAAGGAATACATGATTTGTTGGAGAAGATTTCAAATTCAGTGTGAATACAACTTTCATGGAATGAACTCTTAATTATGAATGGAAAATAATTGAGCTAGGATGAAACCAGCCAATACTTACCTCTTCAAAAGAAAATATTTCTTATAAATTCAAAAAGACAGGCAAATATGCAGTCAAGCTCAAATCAACTTCTCCATCTGGAAAAGAGGATACTGACACAGTAGTCATAACTATAGAATCACGAGACCCGATTGCCGTTTTTGATGTTACAAATTCAAATTCTGAAACTCCAAATGTATTTAAATTGGATGCTTCACAAAGCTTCGATCCAGATACATTCGATAATTCTAAGCTAACTTTTTCTTGGCAAGTCGATGGACAGAAAGTTGATTTAGAGTCGCCTTCTAGAAATTGAGCAATATGAAAATATACTTTTAACTCAGAATGAAATCATAAGATTGTTTTGGATATTTCTAATCAAGAAGGTAAAACAGCTACAGTAAAAAAGGAAGTATCAGTCAATTCTCTTCTGAGTGTAAAAATGAATTTTTCACCAAAGATTGTAAAGAATGGGACCCCTATTTCAATAATCGCAGATTCCAAAGAAACTACGGCATTTGAATGGAGTTTCTGAGATTGAGAAACCGATACTACTAATGCCGGAAGAATTAACCATGTCTATAAAAAATCCTGAACTTATAATCTTGGGCTGACTGTAAGATGAAAAAGAGCTTGAGATTCAAATACGATTACCAGAAAAGTTTATGTTTCAGATTGAGTTTCTCCTTTTGCTTTAATTACGATGAAAAGCAACAATGATGAGTACTTTTTGACTCCGGATGCATGTGATTGAAATGATGCTTATATATTGGACAGGGCGAATATGATCACTTTCTCAGCCAACGATAGCACAAATATAGACTGATCCACTTCCGGACTTTCTTATTCTTGGAAATATATGAATAGGACTTCAAGCCAGCCGCAATTTTCTTACAAGTTTGATGAATTAGGATGTTTTCCAGTGACTCTAACGGTAAAAAGCCAGAAGAATTGAAAGATAAATACAGTCAGAAATTTTGTTAAAATAGAGAATCTTCCGCCTAAGATTTCTGGTCTATCTGTCACTACGCTTGATATGAATTCAGATCCGGTAATTGTGAAAGTGGCAGCTAACAATCCAACCGATGCGGATTGAGCGATAGTTTCTTATCTTTGGTATTATTATACCGATTCAGATCCAGAGCCTCAGGATTATAGAGTCACAAAACAATCTTCAACTACATTTGTATTGCCAAGAGTAACAGGAAAATATTACTTCGTGCTTGTTGCTGAGGATTCAAATTGAGCAAAATATGATACAGACAAGGAAACAGATAATAAATATTCAATTCAATTGTCTACAGATAATGTCAATACTCCGATTATTAAATTAACTGCTGATAAGACATCTATCGCAACTTGAGATGAGATTAATTTTGAAGCAACTGTTTCAGACATACTTGGGAAAGACATATCTAATAAAGTTGAGTATAAATGGGATTTTGACGGAGATTGATTCTATGATGACACCACCACATCATGAAAGGTTTCACATAAATTTTCAACTCCTTGAAACATTAGCTTAAAAGTTAAGGTTACGCACAAAGGTATCTCAAATACCAAGTATCAGCTGATTTCAGTAAAAAATACACTTAAACCTAATTTTGAATATTACTCGATTGGTAAAAAGCTTGTTTTATTAAATACCACTGAATGAGTATACAATACTGCAACTTGGACTTTATGAAATGATGTTTCTTCAACAAATCTCGATTCATTTGTTTATGATTTCAAAGATGAGGATTTTCCTGAAAAAGTAAGCCTTAAGGTCTCTGATTGACAGTCTTCAAAAACAGTCGAACTATCAGTAAGGAAAGACGTGGTAAATCTATCAAAAGTTTCAAGATCAACTGATAAGCTTATTGCTTTCACTTATCCTTCATCTGACAATGGAACTATCCATATGACAAAGGCCGGCAATAAATTGTTTATTTACCTTGGAGAATCAAAATGATGAGCTTCACAATATTGTATAGATACTGATGCAAAAATCGATTCGGATCTTAATGGTACGACAGACGATGATTGTGATAACAAATGAACTGATTCATATACTTCTTGAACACCTTTTGTAATCAAAGATTTTGATAATTCCATAAAAGAAAGATCAATGAAGCTTTCTATTTCAAATTGAAGCAAAATAATAGAATCAAAAGAGATAAAAGTGATTTTGGACTACATTGAAAGCAAATCGACTAAAGATTTTTGAGATAATAAAGATATCTCTGATAGTGACAGGAAATGAATAGAAGAATTGAAGACTCTTATAAAGAAGGCTCCAGAAAGGGAAAGGCTTCAGATGATGCAATATCTTTCTTCTCTTCAGGAAAATTGGTTTGATGATAGGGAAAAGACAAAAACGGTGATTGATTTTGAATCTTATATAAATTCTTCTGGTTTAGATCAGAAATTAAAAGATGAGTTCTATAATCTTCTTGAGTGATTTCTAGTAACTCAGAATCAGGCTAAAGATGAAGTTTCTCTAGCTGCAAAAGTCTTAAAATCACTGATTCCGAAAACTAATCCCAATTATGAACAAATTGTTAAAAATATAGATGAGATACTTTCACATCCGACTAATACTAAACTAAATAAGGATCTGGGCACTTTCATACTAGATTCTATCAAAAACGATGAAAATATTCCTAATAAAGATAAGGTAATAATCAAATCTCAGTTGCTTGTTATTATCTATGGGTCTCAAAAGAACATTCCAGCAGATTTGACTGCCGAAAATGGTGAAGCTGAATCTGACTGATGATGAATCATGTGATTCATATCTTGATTTGTAAAGGTCGTGTTATATATCATTCTATTCTTGTTATTCTGAGTATTATTGCTTTTTGTGTATTTTAAAATCACAAATAAAAATGAAAATCTGTCTTTTCAGGATTTTATAATAGAGATGCTTCTGCAAAAAAATGCAACCCCAAAACCACAGGCTCCAAAACAAGATATTCCACCGCCTCCTCCATCACAGCCAAAGCAAGATATACTTTCTTCAATTCCAGAGCCGACTATTACCCCAGAACAACCAACCATAGCAGAGCCCCCTGTTGCCACAGTGCCTCCAATTGATGAATATAATCCTCAGAAAGCTCCTTCAAAGCCTACAGCTGAACCGGATGCATGACTTCCAGATTGGCTGAAATGAATGTCTGCAAGCGAAAAACAAGAGTCTGTTCCTCCATCTGTAACTGAAAAGGAAATGGCTCCAGCCGAAGAGGTTACAGCGAAAGAAGCACCTTCATTGGCACAGGAGAGCGATCTTCCAGACTGGCTTAAGGGCATGGATTCAAAAGAATTGCAAAATGAAATTGAAGAAGAGCTATCATGAACAGCATCTCAGGAAATATACCAAGATGAGATTTCTAAAACTCCCGAAGAACCCGCTTCAGAAGCTCAAAGTGAACTTCCTGATTGGTTGAAATGAATACCGGAAGCTCCTGCTCCAGAACAGCCAAAGACTGAAGAGAATAAGACTGAAGAAATCATTCCTGCAGAAGAAGCAAAAAAACCTGAAAGCGATGAACTTCCTGATTGGTTGAAATCTGCTCCTCCAGAACCTGAAACCGATAAAGATTCGGGAACTTCAGAAGAACAAAGCGTTAGCGCTTCAGAAGATACTGAAAAACCTGAAGAAAATATCCCAGATTGGCTTAAATGATCTTCTCCTGCTCCAGATGAGGATATTCAAGATAACGAGGAAGAAGAGAATCCATTCATAGAAAGTACTTCTTTGGATTTATCAGAACCCGCTGAGCAAAAGCCAGAAAAGAAGCCACACCCTAAAAAGGAAAAGAAGCCAGATACGACACCTGCAGATGAGGCTGATTTTTCCACTAAACAAGTAAAGCCATTTCCAAAAAAACCAACTTCAAAACAAAATAAGGAAAACGTTTCTCAGAATGATGAAAAACAAGATGATTTGCCCGATTGGTTAAAATAAAACATTAAGACTGAAGACTTTGATATTAGTTGTATTTTCAATTGAAAAATTTGAAAATATAGATACTATGATTCAAAGTCTTTTGTCTTTTTTTATTACATAAATTCTTAATCATGGGATTGCTAGATGAAATAACAAATTGAAACCAACAAAATCCTCAAAAACCAGTTAATCCACCATCCCAAAATCCACAACCTCTTAAGACTCCTGGATGATTGTTATGAGAAATCCTAGCGGCTCCGTTTGCTCCTGAGCCACAACCACAGATTCAAAATACAATTAATCCTGATTCTGCTCCAACTCAGATTTTCGCTCAGAATATCCAACCTCAAGCCACTACAGAGCAAAATCAAACAACTACATGATCAGTTCCGCCCCCCATTCAACCACCTCAACAGCCATGACAAAATCCAACTAAAAAAAATAAAGGAAACAGTGATTTCTCTAGAATATTCGGCTCTATTTGATTGGCTTGAGTTGTTTTATTTTCAGCTTTTTTGGCGTATGTGGTATTTAACCCTGATCAAGCGCAATTTTTCATTTCATTATGAATCGATCCGCAAGAAATCAAGAATCTGCTAGGCAAGCTAGTTGATTATTCTTTCTGATTATTGACATGAGCAGTATCGATAATTTCTCTTGTTTTTCTTTTTACTGCATTTGCAACAAAGAAAGAATACAAAAAGAAAAAAACGATAGCGACAATTATCTCGATATTCAGTATTATAGTCCTTTTCTGAGTAATATCATTTTGGGCTTGGCTTGTCACTATAATCTGAGCAACTGATTATGTGAATACAAGATGAAACATCATTGTAAGGGATGCTGACATGATGAAGTCAGAAAAATTCAAAAATTGAATGGATGAAGTTACTTCATTCGATAATGTCATTTGACCTGTGACACTACAGTATGACCTGAGCGCTAACGCAAGAAATGTTTCAAAAGCCATTGATATCACTTCTTATACGATAGATTTTGATGGAGATTGAAAAGACGATAAGGTTTGAGTTAATCCTGAAAAAGATGCCGATATAATTTTCACTTTCGACAAGAAAAAATCATATGTTCCGAAATGAAAATATTTCTGAACGGAAAAGATAACTTGAAAAGAAAAAGAATATGATATGGAGCTTCCTGTTATAACCATTGTATGATTGGCGATACAATCTGAAAAAGATGATAGATTATGATGAAAAAGGCTAACTATTGATGTTTCAGACTTAAAAAAATTATGAAGGATGGATTTTTATCATGAAGATTCAACATGAAATTTTTCTGATATCGCAGACAAATCTTATAATTGATCTGATAAATATTCTCCTCAAAAAACATTCAAGAACGAATCGCTTATTTGCATGCTTATAAAGAATAATCAAAAAGATCCTGATTATTGCGATAAGATATTCATTGTTTGAGCAGAATGACAAAGTGACTTCTGATGAGTCATACTTACTGAAAAAGATCCGCTCAGTCCTCTGATAGTCAATTTCAGTTTCCAGCCGAAAAATAATGATACGGTCATTTCTTCATATCTATGGTCTTTTGACGATAACACTCAAGAAGATAAAGAAACGGTCGAACATGTATTTCTGGATTACTGAAAGCATAATGTTAAATTGGATCTGAAGCTTGCCAATTGAACAACTTCATCTTTATTTCAAGACATAAATATCCAGAAGCCTCTGCTATTATCAAAACCGACATCTGATAATCCTTATGAAAACAATAATTCTCTAATCAGAATTACGGATAAATCATGAAAATCAGTCGTAGAATGAACTTATAAAAGAGACTTATCCATGTATCATTTAAAAGTAGGAATTCCGCTTACTCTTGATTTTGATGCCAGTTACGTAAAGGTTGACGAGAGGACTTATGATTTAGATAAGGTTGAATGGGATTTCAATGAGGATTGAAAATTTGAGAAATCATGAGAAAAAGTCAGTTATAACTTCCTGGAAAATAAGAAGTATACCATATTGATAAAATATACTTTTAATTCAAAATTGAGGAAAGATGTGCAGGTGATGGATGAAAAGATTGTAGTTGAAGCTGATAAAAAAGATATCGATGTTCAATTAAGCAGCACACAGGATTCCGATTACGCTCCTACCATAGTTCATTTCGATTGATCAGCGTCTCAGGTAAAAGAATGAACCATTACAAAATTCACATATGATTTCTGAGAATGAAAAACTCCCGTTGATTGAGATGCCAAGCAAGATTACAGATATAGATTCCCATGAGAATATATGGTAGAATTTGCTGTCACAAAAGACGATTGAAGCAAGCAATCAATAAAGAAGAAGATTATCTTAAAGGAAAAATCCAAAGACGTCATAATCAATACTTCTGTTTCTTCCTGATACATCTGAAAGCAAATTGATTTTGACTCTGCAGGGTCAATCTGACAAATTGATGTATATTCTTGGGATTTCTGAGATTGATCTCGATCTTCAGAGCCTACACCAAGTCATTCTTATAGCACAGCTTGAACATACCAAATTAAACTAACCCTTACTTTTGCAGATTGAGTAATCAAAAATTGATCAAAAACCATAATAGTAAAATAATATGAAAAAAATAATCTTATCTTTGTTATCGCTGATTGCAAAGAGAATAATAATTAAGCAAAAACCTTTTGTCATTTGAATTACATGAACAGTAGGGAAGACTACTGCAACTAATTTTGCATTTGAATTCCTTAATGATCTTTTTCCGTGACAGGTTTATAAATCAGAATTCGATTACAACTGAGAATTTGGCTTGCCATTGACTATATTGCAATCTAAAACACCAAACAGGAATATCATTCTTTGGATTTATGTGTTTCTCAAATGACTGTGTCTGTCGTTTAAGAAAAATTATCCTAGGTATCTTATCCTTGAATATTGAATCGACAGGATAGGGGAGATGCAATTTCTTGTAGACATCGTTAAGCCGAATATTTGAATTTTGCTTAATGTTTCTCCAAATCATGTCACGCAATTCCCTGATTATAACGATTATATAAAAGAAAAGATAACATTAGGGCTTAATTCGGATGTGCTTATATATAATGCGGATGATGAAGTTCTCTTTGAGAATTTTAAGAATTCTATAAATGCCCATACATATTGAGCAAAAAACAAAATCTCTAAGATTTTAGCTGATAATATCGAATCAACAATAGACTACCTTAAATTTGATGTGATTTTTTCTAAAGAACGCAATACACTAAAATATTCTCTTATCTGAAATCATCAGGTCTATAATATACTTCCGGTATTCTCTTTATCAAAGGTTTTACATGTGCCGTTAGAAAAAACTATAGAAATCTTATGAAAAATACAGGCCCAAAAATGAAGATGAACGATACTTAAGTGAGTAAATGAATCTTCTATAATTGATTGAAGTTATAACGGATGATATTTATCCATCTCTTCCTGAGTAAAATTCATGCAGAATTTGGATTCAAGCTATAATAAGATGCTATTCTTGGGAGATATGAGAGAATTGTGACCAGAATCAAGGAAGCTGCATACCGATTTATCTTTGCTTATTGAAGAATGAAATATCAATTATGTCATATTGGTATGAGAGGAAATGAATAAATATGTTTTTGAAAGATTAGCCAGCTCATTATGAAGCCAAAAAGTTTTTTGGTTTAATAGCTCAAGATCCGCTTGAGAAAAAATTCAAGAAATCATCCTGAATAGCAAGGAAAAATCTGTTGTATATGTTAAGTGAAGCCAAAATACTATCTTCTTAGAAGAATGAATTAAAAAATTCTTATTCAATATGCAGGATGTATCTAAATTATGTAGACAAAGTCCATACTGGCTTTCTATAAAGGAAGATTTTTTCTCTCAAATTCTCTAATCACCTTTACAAAATATTCTTAATTATTACAATTAGCCCATATTACATTAACTTTTACTTATGTTTGCTGTAGCATTTTGAATTTATATACTTATTATGGTGCTTATCTGGTGATTTTTTTTAATCGCAAAAGTACATTTTTTTAAGTTCAAAGAATATAGCCAATTGATGGTTCCAACCACAAAAGCCATTATGATAGCTTTAATGATGCTTACAGTTTTATGAGCTTATTTTGTTTACAGTATCTCTGGTTGACCTAAGGCACCGACTAAAACTGTTGAAGAGACTCAGGTGAATGAGGTTTATTAATATCACAACCAAAATTTGTCTTTTTCCAAATTCTAAGTATATTAAATATAACTCATAAGGAGTTGTATTTTTTTTATTTATTTTTTTTGCTAATGAGTTTTTGTATAGAAAGCGATAAGGAGAATGTTTTGAATTATTCAAGGATGGTAAAGAAAACTTCTGAAAGAAGAAATAGCCGGATTGCAGATTCGATTGATCAATTATTGCAAAATCGAAAATGATATAGAAATAAGATCATAATGACAACCTGAAGCGATTGAAGACTGGAAAATAAATCACATGAATGACTGAGATCAAATATGGAATTTATAATTGTGGAAAAACCAGAATTGGAGATTTATTCCCAGCACCCAAAATCCGCTGAAGATCTATGTAGGGTAGTTTCCCGTAATGTCAGTTTCTTGCTCGATTGAATTGAGCTGAAAACCATCGGATCCGATAAGTTGATTTCATTTGAAAATGACAATAATCTTGTATTTCCGACTAGAATTTGGGACAGCCTTCCTGTATGGTGAAATAATGAGTTATACTCATGATTAAGAAGAATGGTTTCTGAAGAGATATTATCGAACAAGAAGCTGAGCACATATTTCAAAAAAAGACTGGATGTGCATAATAGGGCACAAAAAAATTGAAAATCAAATTTCAAAAATAAGAAGTTTGAAATGTATGATCTTGATAACAATCTATTATTCTATGATCCTGAAAATGCAAATGAATGAGTTAAATATTGACCTCTGAGGGTAATCCAATATTCACTTGCTCTTGCACTTATGAGAAAAATCCGTAATATCTGAGCACATCCTGATTTTATAGATTCTCTTCCGACAAATATACTTGATAGGTTGGATTTCTTTAAAGATAATTGATATGCAAAACTTTCACAATGAGAGATGGATCATATTAAATATATCTATGCATATTTCTTAAAAATATATCATCAGTTACAATTTGAATATGCCTTTTCAGAAAAAACTGAATTTCTAATAACCAAAGATGATTCTCAAGATATTAAGCAAATGCTTATTTATCTTTCAGAGAGCTTCTGAGTAGAAAAACTTTTAAAAACTTAATTTTTTAATAATGAAAGTCTGAATAGTTTGACTTCCGAATGTCGGAAAGTCATCACTTTTTAATGTTTTAACAAAATCATACGCTGCAGATGCTCAAAATTTTCCATTCTGTACGATTGAACCCAATACTTGAATTGTAAATGTAAATGATTACAGATTAGAGGCTTTGCAAAAGGCTGTAAATTGAGTAAAAATAGTTCCTGCTAATGTAGAATTCGTTGATATTGCAGGTATTGTCGAAGGTGCAAGCAAATGAGAATGATTAGGCAATAAATTCTTGGCCAACATAAGGGAGGCTGATGCAATTTTGCAAGTTGTAAGAGTATTTGAGGATTCGAATGTTCATCATGTAAGCGGGAACGTTAATCCTAGACGTGATGCAGAAATAATTAATGCGGAACTTATTTTGGCTGATCTGGAAACTCTCGAAAAGAAAATTGGAGAAAATGAGAAAAAAGCCAAAAGTTGAGATAAGGAAGCCAAAGCTCGTCAAGAGATATTTGCACGCCTTAAGCCGCATCTGGAATCTTGAAATCTGGCAATTACACTTGATTTGGATGAAGAGGAAAAGCTTCTCCTTAAAGACTTGTATCTTCTTACTTTCAAGCCATTTATTTATGCTTGTAACGTAGGTGAAACTCAAATGAATCTTAAGGAATCTGATTTGAGGAATATCCTTTGAATAATCGATACCTCAATACAAGTTATGCCGATTAGCGTTAAGATGGAGCTTGATATGATGGATTTTTCTCCGGAAGACAGAAAAGAATACTTGGAATGATATTGAATTACTGAAAATCCGACAGATAAATTGATAAAGGAATGCTACGATGCACTATGATTGCAATATTATTTTACAGCATGAGAAATCGAAGTAAGAGCTTGGACAATCAAAAAATGATGGAAAGCCCCACAAGCTGCTGGTCGGATCCATACGGATTTTGAAAAGAAATTCATTAAAGCGGATGTTGTGAATTGGAAAGATCTTGTAGATAATCTTGGTTGGGCAAAAGCTCGTGAGCATTGAAAAGTCAAAATGGAGTGAAAAGAATATGTAGTTCAGGACTGAGATGTAATGCTATTCAAATTCTGAGGTTAAAAAAATAGAAAATAGAAAATAGAATTACCCGCCGGAGGCTCTGTCATTCCCGCGAAGGCGGGAATCTCCTATAAAATAGAAAATAGAAAAACAAAAAATGAAAAATCTCTCGAGCAATCGGGAGATTTTTTTGTCTTTAAAGCAATCTGTCTTATTACGCAGATAAATACCATATACTATAACCCTTTCGGTCGAAATGATAGTCTTAAAATATCTTTTATTTTATATTCAATCCAAACTTCTCATTAACATCTGTTTCGATCTCTTTCTCTAATTTATTCATCTCTTCGTAATCTTCATCTGTCTCATGATCATATCATAATAGATGTAAGATTGAATGAATCAGCAGCTTATATAATTCTTCCTCATCCTTTATTCAATATTCTGCGGCTTGCGATTCAATTTTGCTGCTTGATAAAATTATCTCTCAGGCTACAGTTTTTTTATCTACACCATCATAAGTATCAAAATAATGAAAACTAAGCACATCAGTCGTTTTATCGATTGTTCTGTATCATTTATTAAGTTCTCTTATCACCTCATCGGACTCAAAAATAATATTTATGACTCAATTTTGGGATTTCTCTACCTTCTTTTCAATAGTTTCAAAAATATTATCTATAACTTTTTTATTGCTATTCAATCGTATCGGCTTACTTATTATATTGTACTCGAACATCTAAGAATGATTAATTATATGCTTACATTATGAAATAAATTTTATTTTTTTCAACATTTTTGCATAATGTAACTATACTTTTAATTTAAATGCATGAATAGTGATAGAATAAATAAGATTTACCAATCAATAGAAAAATTAAAAAATGACTTGAAAGCTGAATATGAGAAGCTGCAGGTCAAGTATGATTTTCTGATTAAAAACAAAAAAATCATATTTTCTGAAGAAATAAAATCATATCAGAAAAGCAGATTGAAAGAGAACGTTTTTTCTTATATCTTTACTGCCAACATTAAGAATCTCGTATCAGTGCCGTTTATATATTCTATTATATTTCCTGCTATATTTTTGGACTTAATCCTGACTATTTATCAATTCACAGCTTTTCCGCTTTATTGAATACCTAGAGTTTCCAGGAAAGAATATTTCGTTTATGATCGAAGATTCTTAAAATATCTCAATCTTCTCCAAAAAATAAATTGCCTTTATTGCTCATATGTAAATTGACTTTTCTTATTTTCCGTAGAGATATGATCTAGGACTGAACAATATTGGTGCCCTATTAAACATTCAACAGGCGGATATGTTGAGGGAAGATACGCAAATCATTATGCAGATTATTGAGATCCCGATAAATTCAATGAAATATTCAATGAAAATATATGCTTTAAAAAGAAGTAGATGATCATATATATAGAAAAAGAAGCGCTTAAATACAATCTGACTTCTGAAATCTCAAATAAGTTTCCAGATGCAACGATACTTCAAATCTCGAACTATAAAAATATTTTTGATAAGAACATTTCCTTCAAAACAGAAAAAAATCTTATATTAGCCAAATTAAAATGAGATTGAATTTCAGAGACGCCAATTTGATATGCACCTGTAAAGAAGGCTTTTTTCTTCAAAACTAGTCTTAATTGTCCATTCAATTGCAGCTATTGCTATCTGAAATGAGCTTTCAAAAATGCTTTTCAAGTCATATTTGTTAATTATGAAGATGTTGCCGCAAATATTGAGAATACGATATCACAGTTAAGAAATTCCTGATATAAAGATAAGATAATATTTTATGCTAGCGATTACTCTGATTCTCTCGCGACTGAAAATTTAACATGATTTCATAAATTTTTCATTCCATTTTTTGAGAAACATGAAAACGTCGAAATGGAAACCAGAACAAAATCTTCAAACATACATCCTCTTCTTTTATTATGATTTGCTCCAAAAAATACTGAAGTGGCATTTTCTCTTAATCCAAAACTCATAATTGAAAATCATGAAATCGGTTCGTCTGATTTGGATTCAAGAATAAGCTCTATCAATAAGCTTATGAGTTCTTGATTCAAAGTCTGACTTAGATTCTTGCCTCTTCTTCCCATAAATGATTATAAGAGGGTATATGATGAATTTCTTGATTATGTATTAGAAAAAATTGATTTGAAAAAAATCAATTCGGTTTCTGTTTGAAGCCTTCTGTATACCAAAGATGATTACCTGAAAATCTTAAAGAAGGAAAAAGATTCAGATTATCTATACCGTCTTACTGCTTTTGATGATTCTTTCATAAGAGCTCCTGTGGCCTTTAGAAATGAGATATATGCTTTATTTAAAGAAAAATTGGAGCATTTTAATATTTGTCTAGATAATTATGAAAACTAATATCCTGATTACTTGAGTTTCATCTTGAATTTGAAATCATCTTGCAATTAATCTGATGGAGGAATTCAATATTTATTGAGTCTCAAGGAGAAGGCCTCCTGTGTCTGATATTATTTTCCACAGCCTTGATCTCACAGATTTCGATAAAATTTCAGAATATACAGAATCAATTAAATGAATAGATTTTGATGCTGTAATTTTTAATGCTTGAGTTGGATATTTTGATAGATTTGAGAATATGAGCTCTGAAGAGATAATGAACACTATTAACCTTAATTCAATTTCGCCTATCATTTTCCTGAATTCATTATTGCCGCATCTTTCCAAAAAAACAAAAATAATCTTCATCTGAAGCGTTGCATCAAAAAAATTCTATAAATTCTGAACAGTATACCAAGCTTCAAAATTTGCCTTGAGATGATTTGCAGGAAGCCTTAAAAATGAAATAAAGCAGAAAGTTTACTTGTTGAATCCATGTTTCGTAGATACTAATTTTTTTGAAAATGAAAGAATTGGGATAGAAATCAAATGATGATATAAAGAAACTAAGCTAGAGGCCATTTATGAAGTCATCGAGAACATTCTTGATTGAAGTGAAAACAGATTTGAAATCGATTTATAATTATTTAAGCTCTTCTTTTCTTATAGCTTCTATGTGAATTGCTTCCCAAGCATTTTTAATCAGTTCTGAGCTCAAGCCGTTCTCAGCTCATAATTTTATTCTGTCTGCCAAAACCTGCTGCCAGCGGTCAATCTGAATGATCTCAATATTATTCTCTTTTTTATAAATTCAGATCTTTTCAACAATAGAAAATCTCTCTCATAGCAATTTGATGATTTCTTCATCAATATTATCGATTTGCTTGCGCCATTCTGTTAACATATTAATAAGTTTTATTATATTTTTAACATTTTATATATAATATTTTTTTTACAACTTTTTTGACATAATTATTTTATATGATATTCTCCATGCATTGTTTTTTAACATGGATTTTTCATGTTAAGATTTGCAGGATACCAAGTATCTTGAACAGATTTTGATTTACGATTATCTTAAACACTCATGAAAAGTTGTTGTTATTGATAATGCTATATAGCTGTCGATAATACAATTTCTAATTGATGCTTCAGCTTGAAATACTTTTTATAAACTAAGCATTGATACTTCCTTCAAGTTGATCCTGATGCATTTTTGATGTAAGTAAATTTGATGAATGTGTTTTTAATTAATCTGCTAATATATTTTTATATTGATCCTTTAGTTATTATTTTAAAAAAATTTCTTATGAAAAATTTCCTAAACTGACTTAAAAAATGAGCATGATTCTGAGCTTGAATGCTATTGATTATAGCCACTTGAGTTGCAGCATACCAATTCACAAGTTATCTTGATGTGCCTGATGCAATTTCTGGGCAAACCCTTACCAAAGATGGTTTCAATCAGGTTTTGGCAAACGTCAGAGATTTGAATACAAAAGTAAATAGCATTTGATCATGATGAGATATCATTTGTCCTGCTTGATTTACTTCCATCGGCTCATGATGATATCAGCTATGATGCCTGCGAAATACAGCACAATGACCTACTGCCTGCAATACTGCGATTTCAAACTGCTTCAATCTCTATTGATGAATTCTTCCTTCGTATGATATGGCACATATTGCATTCAATAGCTTTGCCTTAAATCTTACAGACGAAAAAACAAATTACGAATGGGTAGATTGAGGGCTTTGGGATGGCTGAAGCCCATGAAATAAGTGCTCAACCATAGCGCCGTGAGATTATCCGTCCTGAAGATTATATGATTCAACCGCTTATTACAGATGTTTCATTCCTAGATAGTTAAAATTAACATTAAGTATTATATTATGAAAAACATTTTTAAAAATCTTAAGTCTTGATTTCTTTTCTGAATCTGAATAGCTTTTGCTCTTTGAATTTTTTGAATCGTTTATGCTGCAATCTCAACTGTAAACAGTTGAGATTCATTGACAACTAAGTGGAATGAGGTCGTTGCAACTATTAACTGATGAACTATTACTCCAGCTTGAGCTGTAATGACTTTTAATTTAGCTAGTTGCCCGAGCTGATGGGTTGCAGCGGATTGAACTAGCTGAACCCCTGACCTTAGGGGAACTTTTATAAGGTGAATGAATTGAGTTAGTAACTGAAGAGATTCAGCACGGGCATTATGAGATTATCAAGACGATGCGCTTCAATGATTTCATATTGACCTTGGTTCATACGCAGCGAATCTTGCCTCTGGTTGATGAACTCAATGGTATCCATTTGCTAATTGATCTTGGACTAGGGTTTTTAGATGACCGATTTCTGACTGAACGAACTGAGCTCCACGTACCGCACGCAAACAAGGCCAAAAAATGTGGCATAATTATATTGCATTAAGCAATAATTGCTTAAATATTCAGATTATTTGATAATTTTTCGTGAAATATTTAATTCCTGAAGTACCTCTTTTATTGTTTCTGATTCTCCAACAACAGAAATAGATTCCCAAACTTTTCTGAAATTAGGAAATATATTTTCAAGTTAAACATTATTTCTAATATCCTTAAGTACTTTTTGCACGTCTTCAAATGTTTCAACCCTAACTAGCTGACTTCTGAATTCTTTGACTCAAGGGAATCCAAATAAATACTGAACAAGGTTTTTTCTTGATTCAAGTGCTCATTTTCTTCACTTAAGTTCGATAAGCAACCTTGAATGCTCTTCCATGATCTCTAATCTTTCGTTCATGCTTGGAATCTTGCTTCATGGCAAGAAGCTCCATGGATTACCGAAGCTTTTCCTTCAAATCATAAATCAATCAAGATTTTGAAGTTTTTTCATTCAATCGTCATAATTCAGTACATCTCAATTTCAAATCACAGGAATTCAAATATTCTTTTTCAGCTCATATATCATATTCCAATCTGCTTCTCATGTAAACGCTTGTTTATAGGTCCTTCAATGAACTGTTATCAGCTTTGCTCAGGCATTTTCAAGTCATTTTGCAAATTCTATCAGATTGTCGGCATCATTATATCCTAATCTTGTTTTAACTGATACCGGTATTTTTACAGCTTTGCTCATCTCTTCTATGATTTTGAATGCAGTATCGACATTTATCATCAGACTTGATCAGTGTCAGCTCTGTACCACTTTTTTTGCCGGACATCACATGTTCACATCAATTCAGGCAACTCAGTAGCTCTCAATTATAATAGCAGCCTTTTTGAACATTTCAGGATCTTTTCAGAAAATTTGTATTATGAGAGGTTTTTCACTTTCATGATGGGGGAGGACTGAATTTGCAAGAAATTTTGAATGTACAATTCAATCTGCACTATAAAACTCCGAAAAGCATACAACTTTAGGGTTTATCTTCTTTACTATCTGTCTATATGCACTGTCCGTATATCAATCCATGGGCGCAAGTGCAGCAATAGGTCAATATGCGGCTTGTTCTTTCCAGAAATCACTCATTATTCTTTTATAATTTTTAAGTCAACAAGTTATACCTTTTTTATCTGATTTTTCAATCTATTTTTTCCTTTTCTTTTTGTTTTGGATAATTATTGCAATGTGTCAAGTACATTTAATGGTGTTATTGTTTTATTTGTGCTATCATATTTGTGTATTAAAAAAATAATCTTTTAGTAAAGCTATGGAAAAACAGATTCCCAGCCAATCGGCTATAAAGCAAACCGCGAAGAATAACCTAAAGACACAATTTAATTTTAATAGAACAGTCGGAAGCATTTGAATTGTAGCAATAGAAAATGAAAAAATCAGGAATTTTTTATTAGAATGAATTTCTGAAATCTGATTGTCTGCAATAGCAATCTGAAAAAATTCTTGAGTTGAGTTCAAGAATATTGCTTTTTTAGACAAAATAAATTCTAATTCGCTTCAATGATTCGATTTTTTCGTTTATGATAATGAAATGGACGGAATTGATGTGGTCAAATTCATGTGAGCGTGAATCGTGCCCATTATGCCAGTTGAAAATACATATTCTTGAATGATAAAAGATTTCAATCCGATGAAATTTGAGTGAAACTGATTCTTATGGAAGTCTGATTCTGCTTTTTGTATCTTTGAAAAAATAATATCATACATTGAAAATATAAAATTTCCGGAAGATAAGAGGGTTCTCTTAAAAAATGTTACTACTACTTTCTAAATTATGTTAACATCAAACAGTGCGATACCAGACAGTCAAATTGCGGAAAATCTGCCTGAGGAATCATCAAAAGCTAAAACAGCATCACTATTATTTTCAAATAGAACGAGTGAGGTTTTTGAAATCAAAAATAATTTGAATAATTATGTTTTTGATTTGGCTTTATTTTTGTGATGATTTTCAGCAAACATCTGAAATAATATTGCCATCAACCAGGACTGAACAATAAATATGCCCAAAATTTCAAATAATTTCTTAGTCTGATTCAGTTGATTGAATTATAAGAAGCAGTTGGATAAATTCATTCTTAAGCACGATAAGCCCATTGAAGATACGGTTTTATACAAAGAGTTGAGATATGATCCTCTAACTTCAGATGTTAGGCATATATTTTGACTTATCATAGTAACTTACGATTCTTCAAGATGAATTCCAGAAATAATTCAACCCTTAGTTAAAGATGAACTGTGATTCATTAGTGTTCCCAGAGATAATATGGCATGAGTGATATGAATAGATCTCCATAAGGACAAGCAAGGCGATAATACTCCAACAATGACATTATTGCACCAGTTCCGCCATTATATTACATACTTTGGCGATTATATAATATCCGATGATTCCAGCTCCTGACTTAATTTAGCGTTCAGGGATCAGAAAGACAATTGAGGTTTCTGAAATAGCAAAAAACTGCTTGATCTTGATAAGGGGAAAATTGAACTCCTGCTAGATCGTCCAATTCCGACTGATGATATTTTTGAATATAAGAGATATTTTAGTCAGCTTTCTTACCTTGATGAACTTCATGCAAATTTCATTAAAGGGGATCCTGAGTGGCTTAAGGCTAATTCTGAGATAGAAATCAATTGAAATAAATGTACGCATCATGACATAGCCTGAGGCCATATTGCTGATTCAGCTGCCATAGATTCTCTTTTGCATGTACTTCAGAAAATACATTGTCTCAAATATGCTCTTACAGAACAAATAGAAGATATGGACAGAAATCAGAAATATCTAAAGACTACAACTAAAGCTATCTTTCAGGATAATCATATAAAAGCTATGATTGATAGTGTCTATGATATTATCGCAACCGCTTGAGCTATTGTTTGAACATCAAGAAGTATATTGCAGGCAAGTCAGCTTGTTAACAGATATTGGAATGATTATATAAAGGAATTTCTGGTAGATTATGCACAAGATGCAGAAAATTTTCAAAAGAAGCTATTTTAAAAAAAGCCCCGCTAAGTGAAGCAGGGCTTTTTTATTATCTTTTATTTTTTCTTTTTCTCTTTAATTATTATTTCGTGTCACTCCTTTGTAGTGAGATCCTTGTTTTTGTCTGTAATCTTATTTACTACATATTGTTGTATTAATGTAAAAATTGTTCAGATAAGCCAGTATATTCCGACTCAAGCTGGAAAGAAATATGAAGAGAAAGCTAGCATTGCTGGCATTCACCATAACATGAAGGCATTCATCATATTTGGATCAGGCATGAATTCTGAGACTGGATCATCAAGCTTTACATCTTTTTCTACAATTTTCCCATGATCCTTTTTCTTTTCATGCACCATAAGCGACATCTTAATCTGAAGCCATTGTGAAGCTCAGATTAGCACCGCAAGCAGAAGCCCTGATTTCCATTCATTCATTATAAGATTAATTCAAAGAAATTGTGGATTTATTGAGCTTATATCGAATTTTGAAAATGGGGGATAGAGGTAATAATAGTTAGCCGCACTTGTTATTCCTGATATTACCCAATATAGGACAATAAGAAGCGGCAATTGAATAAGGAGCGGCAAGCATGATCACATCGGATTCACCTTTTCTTTTTTATATATTTCAAGAAGTTCCATTCATATTTTAGCTTGATCTCACTTATATTTTTCCTGAATTTCTTTTATTTTTGGCTGAATTCCCTGCATCTTTTTGCTATTGACCATAATCCTGTGCTGAGGAACCAGAACTAGTATTCTTATGATTAAAGTCACCAGAATTATCGCAAGTCAAAGATTATGTCCAGGCAATACATTTATAAGCAGAACAAAAAGATTATATACAGGAGCATAAAAAAGATTTGAGAATAAATTATTAAAAAATCATTTTTCAGACATTTCAAAGACCGTATGATAATCTTTTCAGTTGATTTTTATATTAAAAATATATTCTCAAGGTTGAGAGAATAATTTGGATAAGGCATCCAGATTTACAGTATATGTGGTTTTGGGCTCAACACTAGCAGTTGTACAGAATTTTGGAGCATTTGCTGCAATGTTGTCTATATTGTTTGAGTCTTTTGATATTGAAATATCCTTGCATGTATCAAATGTTACTCTTTGGGCAGTGTTATTGATAACTTGTAAAATTGGAAGATTAGGAACTGTATAATCATTGTCTGTAGATTTCAATACAACATCTTGAGTTACTGTTTCAGGTTTTTCTTTCGGTACAAAAAGATTGAATATTATGATTGTCAGAAACATTGCAATCATAAAATTAAGTAGCTTATCTTTTTTCATTTTTTTAATGGATTTATTAATTAAGCTGGGATTAGCCATTGGAATTTTTTTCTTATCTTTTGCTGCCCAGTTTCAGTTGTAACAGGATATCCAAGTCGGAGCACTCCTCTTACCTTTGCCTTTTCTTTATTTATGAGCAGTTTGTTTCTAATATTCGATATATTCTCAGATTAGCATATTACACTTCATATTTAATTGCTTTTTTCGGATATTTTTCTTTTTCAGACATTATTCTCTCTATAGTCACCTTCGAAATTCATAGCTCATTTAACTAGGAAGCGTGCATATTACTTATTATTAAAAATATTTTTCAACAGAAATTTCAAATCTCTTTCAAAATCTAATATAGCGTTTTCATCTTTTTTATCAAGGATTTTTCACTTTTTAATCACGCACACTATATCCGAACTTCATTTGTTGATAAATCCTGAAACCAAATCAAAATATTTTCGCCTGAAGAAATTTCTGGATACGGCAGTCTTGCAGGTTTTTGAGCCAAGGACTATTGCAAATCTTGAATGTCATAGTCTATTTGGATTAACATTCGCAACTATACTATATGAAAAAAAAGGTTTTTTGTATTTTAAAACCTTTTTTACTTCATTTTCATTGAGTCTATAAATTTTCTTGATCATACAAGAATCTGGTGGGATTAGATTTTTCTAAGCCTAATTGTGCTACCTGGATAAGTAACAACTCTTGCTGTACCTCAGGCAATTATATGCATTTTTGATTTACCGCGAGTAGCTTTGTATCTTACTGGATAACTTACAGCCAATTCATGACGACCTTTATTTCTTCTATTTTGGAGCACTTTTCTTCCATTGAAAGTAGCTGTTCTAGCTAAAAACCCGTGAGTTCTAAGTCTTTTTCTTTTCTTTAGTTTACCTAACATAAGACACTAATAAATAATTAAATTCGGAAGGAAAATCTGTAATGTTTCTTCGTAATTATAAAGTAAATATTTTTTAGGTCAAAATTAATGAGAATAATTTTTAGTTTAGTTTTTACTAAGCAAAAAATTTCTGGATAAATTTTGGCAAAAAAGTTTAGTTTTTAATAGAAGCAAATATTTCAGGCGTTCCTTATAATAAGTGCGAGAATTTTATGAAAAAAGTTTATAATGTCAAAATTTATTTTACTTTTTGCAGAATGGCTATTATTTCCTCATTGACTTCAGGCATTATGGCTCAAGATTGTTCCTTTTATATATCCTCGTTTCCTCGCTTCATATCAATAAACCTCGTCCTCTTTTAAAGAAAATGCTAATCTTCATTTGTCAACATAATCTGAGTTTCTTCATTCAGCCAAGAATTGATTTTTGTTAACGCGTCTTCTGCGGCACTCTTTTGAGCTTTTTTCTTTGATGAGCCATTTCATTCTCAGATTAGCTTTTCTCAAAAATATACTCAGATCCTATAATTCTTTTCATGATCTAAGCCGGATTCGTCTATGACCTCATATGTCGGGGTTATATTGAATTTTGATTGAACTATTTCTTGAAGCTGTGATTTTGGATCTATATGCAAACTCTGTGATAGTATATTTTCTAAACTTGAGTATATCTTATCCTCTACGAATTTCTTTGCCTCTTTATATCCTAAATCAATATATATTGCTCAAAGGAATGCCTCAAGCGTATTAGCCAGTATATATGGATTATCGTTTCATCATGCCAATGTTTCTCATTTTGAAAGTACGATGTACTCATTGAAGTTCAAATCAGAGGCAATATTTGCAAGATTTTTTCATCTTACGACCGCACTTCTGATATCCGTCAGTTCTCATTCCTCTTTCTCGGGATAATTGAAAAATAGCATTTCTGTAACAGTAAGCTCCAGAACGGCATCTCAAAAAAATTCCAGTCTCTCATTTGAGTCTATGAACTTGGTTGATTTTTCATTCAGCACAGATTTGTGCACGAATGACTTTGCATATAATGATAAATCTTTATAAGGGATTTGAAGAAACCTAAGAAGTGATTCTACTTTTTGTTCAAATTCCTTATGGTCAAGCGAAGTATGTTTCTTGCCCATATCCGTATGTTATTATTTAAAAAACGATCTTTCTGTTTTCTTTAGATCTTTTATATTTTCGAGAATAGTCTCTTTATTGTCTTTAAGCGAATTAAGCACACCATTTACAAATATCCTTCATTGGTCATCTGAATAGGTTTTTGCCAGTTCCAGAGCCTCATCAATTGAAACTTTGAATGGTATGATATCGCATTTCAAGAAAAGCTGTTCATATGTCGAGATGAATATCGGTATGAGATTTATTACAGGCATTGAATTTATATCAAATTTCGGAGCCAGCTTCTTGACGATATATATAAGTTCGCTTTCTTTTTCCTGAACTCAAAAGAATACCTCATTGAAGTATGTTTCATCTAGGATAATTGCAAAGTCCTCGTCAAAAAAAGCTTTTATAAATTCTTCTTTATCGAATTTTTCTTGAAGATACATGCAAGAATACAATGCCTGGAATAGACATTGTCTTGTTTTTCTTCTTGATTTTTTTATTGGCTCTGACATGGATTATGCGCGAACTTTTGTTACTTTTTTAGTTTTACCGATTTTAATAATCTTTTTACCCTTATATTCGCCAGTGATTGGAGATACGAAATGAGATAGACCGATTGCATTTCCATCTTTATCATATTGTAGAGATGTTCTGTCTAGAAGTTTTTTAGCTGTAAGTTTTATCCAGTTTGATGTTCTTCTTCCAGAGCGAGATTTTGACATCTTCTTGGTAGGAGCGAAAGTCATAATATTTAAGTTAAATTTCAAAGTGGGCAAATTCTATACAAAAATATAAAAATTGCAAAATTAATTTTCAAAAATCGTAAAATCGAATTGATTTTTATTAAGGTTTCAATATATTTTCAATTATATTTTTTATTAAAGATTAATATCTGCTTATGTCAAAATCAACAATTGAGTCTATTTGATGCACAAACTCAAGAGTTTTGGAATCTCAGAAAACCTCTAGCCTAACAGAAAAGATTTCCCAAATGATAAGTTTGGCATTGAAAAATCCTGAACTTGCGATTCCATTATTGAAACTTGATAGGATTTGCTCAAAAAATGATCTTTCAGAATGAGAATGAATTTATGAATCTTATTTTTTTTCAGGAAATTCTTGAAATCTGAATATAGACAATGCTAGATGATTTCCTAATACTTCTGATATAAGCCTTTTCACCAATTGAGGCTTCCTTGAGAATTTACTAAAGAACTGATTGGATTTTGATTCAGATCCAGAAGCCAGAAAAAGACTGCACAACCTTATTTCAAAGATGATTTCTCAAATTGATATTTCAAACGAGTCAGTCATGAACTTAAACAGAGCTATAAATAAGGCTGGTGCACAAGGTAAAAAACTTGTAATACTAGCTAATCATATTTCTCATTTCGATGCACCCTTTCTTGATTATGCTTTTACCGAAAAGCTTCTTAAAGGCAAGGATATGGATGTAAGGCTCGTATGCTGAGCTTTCATGTATTATAATTCACATGTAAGGCCATTCGTTAAATGCTTTAATACGACATTCGTTTTCTGACCGGCTGATTCAAGAGACATGATGGAAACAATAAGACAGAATGATAAGCGGAATAATAAAGGCGATTTCAAGCTTTTCCGACCGCTTAAAAACATGTTTGAAGCAACAATCAGCTCAAACGGAAAAAATGAAATCACTATACTTTTCCCTTATGCCTGAAGATCAGATATTTCTCATTCAAATTATGTTTATTGATGCAAGGATGAAATAGACCCAAGCATGAAGCCTCTACTTACCTTGCCTGGCTGTATCTATCTTCCTTTATGAATGAGATGACCTTGAGAGCTTTTTCCGGGCAATCCTAGATGATGATGAAACATGATTGAAAATCTGGCAAATTCAAAAAAAACATATTTAAATTTAGAATTCTCTTCATATTTCGAATGATGAGAATTATGACCCGATGAAATTCATGATGCAATGGTCAATATATCAAAAAAATCTTTCCGTTAGCGGAAAGATTTTTTTGTATATAGAGATTATTTTTTAACGTGAGTTTTATACATTTCATCTTGAGTCAAGCCATACCAATTGAATTTTGCAGGATTGCCAAGCGAATTTATATCCCAAGTAGTATCGTATAATTTGTCGTTTATCCTATTCCAAGCATGAGATATGGTTCGTCATCATTGGCTTACTGTTCATATCTCTGTAGATATTCAATCAATCCCTGCAAAAGAAAGCATATATAGGAATAATTTAGTATATCAATCACATACGGCATTTCGGCTCTTAAAGCTTCAAAGTCAAGTAAATACATTCTTATCGACTCATTCTAGATATTTATCCTCAGTGATTTTTCATTCTATGAAAGTTTTTGAATATTCGTCATACTTAAGATTTCCGGTAATCCAAGAATAGATTGCCTTTATTTTTTCTTCGTCGCTAGTCAATCAATTGGTTATCTCTGCTGTCTTTGTGCTTATTGATTGCATTGTGCTTTCAAAATCTGTTCACTTATAGAAGTACATGTCTCTTCATACTGCATTCAATATTTCTAGAGGGTTTTTGATTTTTGATAGAAATTGAACAGGAAATAATTTGGATTCTGTGAATTTTGTTATTAAAAGATATTTGCCTGATTTTTTCAATAATATTACATTATTAATTGATGAAAGCCCTTTATATTGGCTTAAATACATGCCATCCTCAGGAATTGTATAATAATCGATATTATACAATCAATATGCATGATAATATCAATCTCTGACATTGAATACAACAGTATCCTCACTTTCTCAAGAAAATTTTACAGCCGCAGCAATATCCTTTATTGTCTTCTTTTTTTCTATTGAATATCAAGAGCTTGTTACATAATAAGATCATCATTTCTTATAGAGGATTTCTCTGCTGATTGTAGGAATTCTTTTATATGCTTCTAGGGGATTATCAGTGCTTATTTTATAATATTCATTCAAATTTAATCTAAAGGTATTGGAGTATTCAGTGAATTCATAATCATTATTAAGCTCTACATATTCTTTTACGCTTTTTTTAAGTGTCTCGATATATTTCTTTTCGGCATCATTCGAATAAGTGTAGGTAAATATTCTAGGTCAATCCTGTACATTATTCTTAGGTCCGACTATTGGAGTGAAGACGGGTTGTTGGACGGTGACTGAATTTGTATCGGATACGGTAGAAACAACCAAAGGCGTCTTAACTCTCGTAAGATTTTCAGAAAAGTTCTTTTTGTAGGGATCTAGTTTTGCTATAAGGTAATTAAGAATTCATTTTTTTATTTCTGTATATTTGCTTATATCATATTTTTGCAGCAAATTGAAATATCTAAGCCTTGTTTCTCCACTTTGCATCTTTCTTTCTATTAGGAGATCAACCTTATTTTTAAGATTATCATTTATACTCCAAGAATTTCATTTATAAGTAAAATCATACGCGCTTGCTGTTGAACTGACTAATAATAGGATAGCTATTATAATTGCTTTTTTTATCCTCCTCATGCTTCATGTTTTTTTAAAAATTAAGCTGGTGCATTTTAACTATTTAAATTTCTTAAGCAAACAATTTTCAGTGAAAAAGGTGTGAAAAGTTGAAATTTTTGCATTTCATATATAATGCTCAAGAACTAAAAAACATTATGAAATTATTTTGATTTGAATTATTATACCCGCTTTTTCTGTGGTTATTGGCTTTATTGCCCGTAATTGCTTTTATTGAATTCCGCTCTCTAAGATTCTGACTTAAATCAAATATTTCTTCAAATATCAAATCATCTAAAATTCCAACATTCAATTTTCTCCTAAGGCTGATTTTGAAGTCAGTGGCTTTTATAATATTTGTATTGATTTTGACTAATCCTGGATATACGCATGTTCAAACTGAAGAATCCAGAAAATGAATAGATATTGTATTGCTTTTGGATGTATCGACTTCTATGTTGGCAGAAGATATGGAACCGAATAGGATAGAGGCTGCAAAATGAGTTATAAAAGATTTCGTTTCGAAGCTCGTTTCTGATAGGCTGGCATTTATTTTATTTGCATGAAAGCCATTTGTCTCTATACCTCTTACATTCGATTACGATTATATCTCAAGTTATGTCTCAACCATAACCACGATGAGTATAAACCAGCGAGCCCAATATCTGGATTTTGATTGAGTATTGAAGAATCTCTCGTGAACTTCAATCTGAGATGCGCTTATTATGTGAACGGATGCCCTTATTGCGGCTAATAATTGAGATACGAAAAGAGAAAAAGCCATAATACTCATAACTGATTGAGCTGCCGAAACTTGAATTCATCCAAAAATAGCAGTGAAATATGTAATTGAAAAGTGAATAAAGATATATTCGATTTGAATGTGAAAAAAAGAATGAGCCCCCCTTTGCATAACCAATGCCCTTGGTGTTAAGGATTGCCTTTATGATACTGATACATGACTGCCAAGAATAGTTAAGGTGGACGAAGAGATGTTGAATTTTCTTTCTGCTAGCACTTGATGAAAATCATATAGCGCATCATCTAATGATGCTCTTCAAAAAATCTTCAATGATCTTTCTAAACTGAATAAATCAGAAATAAAAGTAAAAGAAATAAAATCATTTTTGCCAGCTTATCCCATCTTCTTGATAAGCTTGCTCGCAATACTGTCTATATTGAGCTTTTTAGAATTTAAAACAAGATTGAATTTAAATGGAATTTCTTAGATTGACACCGACATATATACTTTTGTTTATTATCTTCTGATCATTGTCCCTATGGTTTTTTTGGAGATTTTTGGACTGGCAATATTCTATGAAAAGATTCTCAAAAAGCTTTAATTATCGTTTTGCAAAGCAATCTTTTGTTTTTAGGAATATTTCTTTTGTGATTTGATCCATTTTGCTTCTTATTGCACTCCTTTGACCTTTATGACAAATATGAAATCAATCGAAATGAGCATCCAGCAATGTGATATTCCTTGTTGATCTTTCAAAAAGCATGGATGCGATCGATGCAAAACACGATGATTTGAATATTTCAAGGCTTGACAAGGCGAAAATGCTGATATCCGATTTTGTCGCTAAACATAAAGAAAATACATATGCCCTTGTTTGATTCGCATGAGACAGCATTATAATTTCACCTTTTACTTGAGATACAGACCAATTCCTTACCTATGTTTCATGACTCAATTCCAATATCATACCCCTTGGATGATCGGATTTGAATAAGGCATTAAACTTTTCTCTCAGTTTAATCTGATCAGATAGGAATTGAAATGTCTTGCTCTTTTCTAATTGACCGGAAGATCTGACTGAAAATGCAGACACTGATTCGATTACAAAAAAATATTCAAAGATTGAATATAAGATTTTCTCAATTTGAGTTTGAACTCAAAAATGATCATATATTCCTGCGGGGGTTAATTTCCTAGGCAACCCTACATTTAAGCTATATAATTGAGAAAAAGTAATAACAAAGCAAAATTCCGATGAACTCATTAAAATTGCAAATTCATTTGATTGAAAATATATGAATTGAACTGAATCCTCTGATATAGAAAATATTAATTCGGACCTTCTTTCCATTAAAACCTGACTTAAGGAAATAGAGAGAAAATCTAATGATATCTGATATTATTTTATACTTGGCGCTTTCATGTTCTTTGTCTTATGATATTTTACTCCATATAAGAAAAGATTATGAAAAAAATAGTAGCATATCCAATCGGACTTATATTTTTATTTGCTTTTTTCTTGGGATTATTCAGTTCTAAAGAGATTGTTGATTTCATCTGAGTATTCAGATGAAATATATTGATGTCTCAATGAAATTTCTACGATGCCCAATCAAAATATATTTGAGTCAGCGAATTATGAATAAGCGATTACAATCAGAGCGTACTAGATTACGATACGGGTAATACTTTTTATTGAATTAAAAATTTTTCTTGAGCTTTAAAGTACTATTCCAAAGTTAAGGACATAGATAAGAATCTATCATATTTCAAATATCATAATATCTGAAATTCCCTTTATAGGCTCTGACAGCTGCAACAAGACGAATTAAAGGTGTTGACTTGGGAGAAATCACTTCAATCATACCAGATTGCCTTAAAGACAGAATCCTTATCGGATAAAAAAGAAACTCTTGCTAATTATGAATTTGTACTAGAAGAATTAGAGAAGCTCAAAAAGAAGTTGCAAGAACAAAAAGATGAAGATAAGAAAAACGAGCAGAAAATTGAAGAGGAGAAAAAAGAAGAAGAGCAGAAAAACGAGCAGAAGCCAGAGGAAAAGAAAGATGATGAAGGCAAAGAGGATAAGTCTAGTGATAATGCTCTAAATAAATGAGATAATTCAACTAGTGGGCAACAACAGAATGCCAATGAACAAAAATCATGGTCATCCAAATGAAATTTCAATCAATTATGACAGAACTGATCTGAAAATACTCAGAATCTTTCTCCTGAAGAAAAGAAAGAGCTTGAGGATTATTCCCAATATTTAAAACAATTTCAAAAAGAGAATCTTTGACAGATTCAAAAATGACAACCAGCCAATCCGCAAGATATATATGATAATCTGCTTGGCAATCCGTGACAAAATCCGATATTCAATAATCAGAGGCCAACTACTGATAAAGATTGGTAAAATATATGATATGAATTCTTAAGAGCTTTCTCTTGCTGCTGAATCTTTTTTATATAGAAGTATGCGATCTCTTCATTTTTCATTTTTGTGAACAAGAAATGGCGTGTGTTTTTTGAATGCAAAAGTATTGCTAATTATTATCGTATCCTCTCGCATATTATCAAACACAAAATCTTCTATCTTCTCCAAATACTCGCTTAATAAATATACATAGATATAATCATATCCGGATATATCTTCTTTAAGGAAATTTCATTTTCTAATTTCAACATTATCTATCTTCATTATTTTATTGAGAAATTTTCAATATACGATTGCAGGCAAATTAAAATCTATTCCAACTCATTTGCTGATACCGAAATTAATTGAAAAGAATCTAAGCGCCTTACCATCTCAGCATCATAAATCGATCATTGTCTTTCAATTTTCCAAAACAAGCAAATCTTTCATTCTTTTCAAATCTTCATTATATGAAGGGACATAGGGAACTCAGGAGGCCTGAAATGTGGCAATGAATGATCAGATCAGATAAAAAGACGCTCACATCATTACAATTAAGTAGATAAGAGCGATAATCCAATTAAGAGGGAAGGGAACTATCATTTTTTAAACATTAGCGAACCAAACGAAGAATACGACAATAAGCATTATAGAGAATATTGCTATCAGCATAATATTTATTAATTCTTGATTCCTCACTTTTTCTTTTAAATTTTCTAGATTATCATTCATCTCTTTCTTCTCTTCTGCAATCTTATTATTTGAGCTTTCAAGCAAGAACGTAGTTTTTTTGTATTCCAACATTGGAATTGAATTTTTTAACTCAACTTCAGCTTTTCCTAATCTATATGAGATATCCTTTATTATTTCATCTTTCTTCTCGATTATTTTCTGAGTATCTTCATAAAGGTTTTTATAGTTTCTTGTGCTATCAATTGCTTTTGTTACAAATCATGTGTCAAATATCACTTCACTTGCAGGTTCAATTATTTCGTAATCTTCTTGAATTCATCATGTCTTGAATATCTTGATATCTTGGTCATGAAGAAACACTTTCTTTCATCTTTTTTGACTACGGATTTTTCATGCTCTTATATACCTGTCTATAGTTCTAGTAGACATGTTAAGTTCTTTTGCTGCTTGTTCTCTATCAATTGAGTACATCAATCCGGATATTACGATTAATTTGAGAGATTATATGAAAAAGTTTGTTTGTTTCAATTTTTTCTTGTTTTTTATCATTATAATTATTTTAAGAGAAATATATGTTATTTGTCAATTGCTCATATAATTATTTTTTTTATTTTAACTCATTTTTTTTCTTGATATCAAAAATTTATATGGTAGTCTGCATCCGTTAATTGTTTTTTTACCAAATTTTATTGTTAGTTTTACCTATGGTATATTTATTAAGCAATTCTTTTTATTATTAGTTTTTAACTTCCTTATATGATAAGAATACAAAATAAAAA
>CAZUBA010000015.1:0-42336 GCA_964618565.1 uncultured Candidatus Peribacteria bacterium
GGCACCCTACAGCTTTAGCAAAGCCGCCTCTTCAGCCACTTGAGTACCCTTCCGTGGGAGAGCTTGGTACTTAGTCCTTATATCTTAGCATATTTTCTAAGTTCTAAGTTCTAATCCCTAAGTTCTAAATTATTGGGAATCAACTATTTAAAAGAGCAAAACTAACAAGAAAATCGCTTAATCTTCCTGTCATTGATTATTATGTCTCAGTTCTAAGTTCTAAAAACTTAGTTCTAATATGGCGGAGAGACAGAGATTTACCCATCCGCTTCGCTTTGGGCATAAACTTCTCATCTCTTCTGTATATTTATAGAATCTCAATTCTGATTACAGTTCTGGAATTCTAATATGGCGGAGAGACAGAGATTCGAACTCTGGGTGAGTTGCCCCACGACAGTTTTCAAGACTGTTCCATTAAACCACTCTGGCATCTCTCCGTAATGTCTATTTAGTGCTGAAAAACTGGTATTTCTGAATCAGCGGGGTGTATTCTATCAAAAATATTTTTGTTGTCAAAACTTTTTATCATTTTAATTATCTCCATTTAAAATTTCCTATACCTTATATATGAACCGGTATCTTTTGAGATTTTACCGTTATCGTCTTAAGCACTTTCCTCGGCACGTATTCATAATGCCTTTGCCTTAATCCCCATTAATATCTATATAATCGCCCTTAGTGTCTGCATACGGAGAAAATATCTTGTCGCAGCCGAAGAACCTGCTTGAGTCTATAAAATAATTTAAGCTGATTATGGTAATTATAAAGATATGATGAAAAAATTCAATTATTTAAGACTGATATTTTACATCTTATTCTAATAAGCAAAATGAACCTCGTTTTTATAAATTTTAAAATAATTTTAATAGATTGACAAACTTCCAAGTACATAATATAATCCGTCTGTTTCTATAATCTGACAGAATATAGAATTTTAATTCATAATCATAATAAAGCTTACTTATATAGATACTATTACGCGATATCTTTTTATTTTAAGTCTTAACTTCATATTTTATGTATCACCCCAAACAAACCAGTAATAAATGCAAAAAAGCTTTCACACTAGTCGAACTAATAGTGGTGATAGTCATTTTAGCAATACTTGCAACTATAGCATTCTTATCGTTTTCCAATCAATCGTCCAGCGCAAGGGACTCAACGAGATTGACCGATTTATCAAACATAGCTAAATGACTGTGAGTCAACCAAGTTATTTGATGAAAATATCCTATACCTGATAAAAAAGTCTGAATATACCCCACTTCTGCCACTCTAATATGATTCCAATGAGAAGCATGAAGCAGTACTCTTAATATGATAAAATTCTCGGCCTGATGATGAAAGGACCCATTAGATAAGGTCTTCTATACCTATTCCACAAACATTATCCAAAACAAGTATCAGCTATTGACTTTTCTTGAAAACAGCAATTATGTGACGTATGATTTTAATCCTTTTAAGGAAAGCTTTTATTCTATAGATGCTTCTGATTATTCCAATAGATATCCTTTTGAAAAATGAGATAAATTATGAATGATATTATCCAAAACAACATCCGCAGCTTGAAATAACTCTTGAACAGTTGTATATACGCCGATACAAGACGTACCCTCCATTTATTCTTCAACTGGCTTTGCAGTAAATGATGTCGCAATAAATACATGAATGATAACTGTAATCAAAAATGACAGTATTGTCTCATGAGTAACTGCAGATTATCTTATTGGTTTCACCAGCCCCATCAACCCTGTTCCCTCAAATGAAGTCAAATCATGAGATCAGATTAAATCAGATACGGATTTATATAACCTAACCGGTTCTTGAGTCACTTATATCTTTGGTACATGAAGCTTTTATATGCAGAATTGGGCATCTGAAACATGTGATCCTTCTAATATCAATGTCATAAGCAAGAATGATTTCTCATCTTCATATGTGGTCCCAGCAAATACAATAGTGAAGGTTCCAAATTGAACTTATAATCTTGATTGAAACACCTCTGCCGCATGACATATATCATTCGCCTGAAATTGTTCTGCGATAATCTGAGAGAGTGCAAATTGAGTCAATTTCAATAGCGCCACTGTATGAGGATGATACATTATATGACAATGAGTATTTACAGTAAATTGATGAAACAACATAATTTCAAATTTTACGGTAAAATGAAACAAATCCAACACTACAAATAATTATGGGCTTTGAATATCTTTTTGAGCGAGCAATTCCACTTTAAAGAATATTGTTGTTTATGATTCCATAAGAGACTGAATCAATGTTTCATCATCCAATAATTCGATAATAAACGTAAATGCGTATAATAATTGAACATGAATCGGCTATTATTGAATCAGCATCGGAGGAAGCAGCAACTATCTGAATAATGCTCAGGCCTTCAACAATTTTGATTGATTTAAGATACAGTGACAAAATAATGCTATAAATAATATACAAGTCTTTAATAATGGAAATCATGGCTTCTATATGACTAATCTTCAAAATAGTACTCTTTATAATATACATGCCGCCCACAATTGAAATGTGTGAATCAATGTGCAATCATCAGCTTCATCAAACAATATCTTATCGAGCATTCAAAGTTTCAATAATTCATATTGACTTCAATCATTTTGATGAACGGGCAGTACCTATTATTGAAATGCAAAAATATATTCTTGCTGGTGAGATTGTTCTACCAGTGCACTCCCTGCATGAACCGATTCGCTTATGGGATGGGCAAATTGAACCAACTCATCAACTTGAGCCACAGGCTGTTCAAATCATTCCCAGCCTCAATGATGATTCGATTGGACAACCTGTAATACAGACTGAAGCGTTGCATTCACATCTTTACCGATAACCTGATATGCATTCTGATCAAGTCTAGCCAATCAGACACGGCCAGTAATTTGTCCAGCTTGAAAATCATGTCCGAAATGAGCAAATCTAGAATACACATGAACTTCTTGAAATGAATACAATGCATCAAAGAAAATTTGAGAATGGTAATATCTGTAAATTTAAATCCTTCATCTTTTCAAAGATGAAGGATTTTTTAAATATTTTTGATTTTTCTTGCATACTTTTCAAAAACCATATAATGCCTTCGCATTAGATAACTCAATAAAATGTTTAATAAAAAGACCCTTCTTTACATATCATTATTCCTCATGGTTGCAGTCGGATGACTTCTTGCATTCTGACATTTTTATGTCGCTGAAAAGAAAACATCTGATAAGAGTCCTCAGAATGACGAAATGGATGCATTCTTTCAAGAAGAAGCCTTAACAAAGGAAGAGAAGCTCGCACAATTCAAAAGGAGGATGAATTTCAGGTCCATCCTCAGAAAATGAGATTTCTATTCTATCAAGAACATGAAGGAAACAGCTCTCCAATATTATCTGAACGCATATAAAAGGCTTCCTCATGATACGGTTCTGGAAAAAAAGATCTGAGACACCTATTTCGAAATGAAGAATTACCAGAAGGCTTATGAATATTATAAGAGGATACCATCCTGAGACATAGATGCGAAGCTCAAGGACAAAATGCTGAAAGCCCTTCTCTATACATGAAACAAGAACATGCGTGATGAGTTCAATCAGATTATCGCACCGAAAGACCTCAAGGATTATTATGACAAGGTTCTTGTCTGCTACACATGAATCAAGAATTGTCTGCAGGAAATCAGAAGCTATTCATGATCTGTAGAAAAGATAAATCAGATGCAAAAAAATATGATTGACTATTCAAACGTTACGAATAGCGACCCGAATTCAAAATATGCAGCGCTTGCCGGGGATTTATTCAAAAACAAGGATTATCTGGCTGCCGCGCTCATCAGCCAAGAGACATTGACCAAAAGATCCAACTATACTTCTGTCCTAAAAATTGCAGGATTCTCATGGTATGAGCTCTGAGACTATAAAAAAGCGAATGATTACCTCCAAAAATATTATGCGATAGAGCCTAAAGATATAACTGTAACCTATTTGCTCGGGATAATAAATTTTTATACTGAGAATTACATCTCATCAAACTTATACTTCAATGCCGCTGTGCTCAATTGATACAGGCCGAAAACCGAGCTGCAAAAGCGCCTTGCATACAACTACTACATAATAGGCGACAAAAAGAACATGCTTAAAGTTTTCAGATATATACTGGACGAAGAGGATACCGCTCAGGATGATTTCGCAGTCGCCCTATTTACGGCGATAGAAGAGAAAGAATATTCAAAAGCCATGCTCTGGGCAAATAAATGAATCGCAAGATTCCCCCAGTCCGATATGATTTATGCATTCAGATGATGGCTTTATAACATTCGCAAGGATGATGCCAGTGCGGTAAAGGATTTGGAGACTTCTCTTTGAATGAACCCAAGGAATGCTGTTGCCTTATATAACATGTGACTTATAACAAAAAGCAAGGATAACTTAAAGGATGCAAAAAAATATTTTGAGGGTGTGATTGAAGTTGATAAAAATTGAACATTCTGAGAAAAAGCTGACGATCAGATAAAAGAAATCACCAAAAAAATGAAAGAGCAATTAACACAAAGCTGAACCACAGCTGCTGAGCAATAATATCTTGAATAATCTGAAAAATATAATACTATACATTTAAATACAATTTTAAATCTTCTCAACATGTCAGAAAAAAAAGATTCCCATACATATAATGAAAAGCCGAAGAAAATTGAAATAAGCGCTTGAATTCTCAAAGAAAAGGATAAAGACGATCTTGAATGACGCATTGTGGAAACCCTTAAAAAGCTCAACTGAAAGCTCACTAAAAAAGAGATTCTTGAGTTATTCCACCGCGTAGAAGTAAGCAAATGACTTGATGGCCTGAAAAAAGAACTTGAGAAAGAGAAAATGCTATGATGAAAAGAGATAACTGACGAACTCCTCAATTCAATCCTTGACCTTATCAAAGAAGCTAAGGAGGTTGCCCAGAAATGAATCGAAGAGCTTAAATTCGAGCTCTCAAAACTCAATGAATCGAAATTCTACCAAATAGACAAGAAAGCTTATCTTAGCTCTAAGTTCCCATGGGTGAAAAAGCTTGAAGATTCCGAATTAGGAAAGAACGTTGTGATTGACATAGCTTGAATCATTGTCTGATTGGGAGATTCCGCGGAAGCCATATTCAAACTATTCCTTGATCTCATAAAAGACCTTATCATGTTGCCGAGAGATCTGGCAAAGAAATTCTCAAAGCAATAAGCCTACATGAAAAATCCCCTCTTTTCCAGAGGGGATTTTTTGTTTTTCTATTTTGCAACTCTTTTTTGATTGTATTGTTCTACGAAATAAGTCAGCATCGGCGGAGGATTTTTAAGGCTCCTATTGGAATAATTTATTATTATTCAAGTTGCCAGTGAGCTTGACCCCTCTGTTCATCTTATGTAAGTCCTGTCTCTGGAAAGAGTATCACTGTCTCCATACAGACTTCAATCAACAACTAATTGTTTTGATGTTTTTCAATTAGAAGAGCTGATGAGTCATTTCCCTGATTCGTTTTTTATATTCATAGACAGAAACACTCAAGCTATGTTCCGTACATTCTTGGATATTTTTATGTTTCAATTCTTTACTATGAATGCCCAGCTTGAGTTAGCTCAATCGTAAGAAATATCCCTATTGATTTCCAGGTCGCCGTTCTCTATCACTATTGTCCTGACTCCTGATAGTCTTAATGCTGTTCATGATGAATTTATCTTCATGCTTCAATTTTTCAGAACCCTAACTTGACCGTTGTCTCCCAATTTCACTGTTTTTGATTCAAAATCAGACAATGATCCTATTTGAGCTTCGTAAGAAGGGGTTCCTGAATCAAGCTTGACTTTGATTATGCTTTCTGCATCTCTTGAATTCTTGTTCCTTATATCGGCATTGAATCCATTGTCAATTACCCTATTTGTCATACTGGAAAGATTCTGTTTTGAATTCAAGGCTGTGGAATTTGCACTATTTGCAACAAAATTACCATTGGCCAATCTATCCATGAATCACCCGACTGTGTAATCGACGCTGAATCATACAGGATTCAAGACTGCCGCATTTCATCAGTTGACATTAGATACCATGTTTTTGGTCACTCTTATAGGAAGTGCACCTTCAATATATCAGACATTGACATATAGGTTATTATTTCACAGGCTTGGGAATATGTCAGTCATTACAGTATCCCTATATACTTCATTGGCTCAAAAATTTGATGTATTTCATTTGAAATTGCTTATGGCAGATCAATTGAATAATGTAACCGAACGAGGATATATGACTGTCCTATAATGAGGAATTCTTCTTCATTGGCTATCATATAGAAAATAACCTGATCAATCTGTTTCATAATATTCAAGATAATCGACTCTTCAAACTCAGGCCTCTTCAGGAAAATGCCCAGATCTATCATTTCATGTTATAAAATTATGTGCCTTATTGCTTATTGAAAATGGCTGTCATCAAAGATAAATTCCAGTTGCAGTGCTTTCAAAGACCACACTGTCATTAAGTCAGAATAAGGGTACTCAATCTCAAACTATAAGCCTATATGCTGAAATTGAAAAAGATCAGCCTGTTTCTCAGGGGTTCGTAATGATAATCTGTCATCCGTCTCATTCTCAAGGATTAGTCTCTGTAAGAGAACAATCTCTACACCATGGTTCTGGAGAGTCGCATTGCTCATTCCATCAATCGGAATTCGGCCTCTGAATGATTCCATCTCAACACCTGTTTCATCATGATGGTGGTGGCGGTGGAGGCGGTGGTGGTGGCGGAGGCGGTCATCATCATCAGCATTGGCTAGGGGCAGCTGCCCTGCAGGATGCATCTGTGGAATAACATCTTCATGGTCAGAAAATTGATTCGCAATGAGCCCTAGTCGCATATGATTGGCAAGAAACGCTAGTGTTGCAGGCATAATATTCATCCGATCAGCCTGGAATAGAACCTCATGCAAAGCTTGCCGCACAGACTCAACTTCCTCAGACTGTTCAAACTGGAGTATTGTCTATAAATAATGTAGCGGTATAACTTGCTGTTGCAGGGGCTGTATATGTAAATTGGCCTGTTGTTCCTGTAAGGGTAACGGATGTATTGGCTGTCGTATTGGTTATAATCAGCCTATATATAGGATTTCCTCATAAATTCGATCATACTCATGTGAAGGTCAGAACGGTTCAAGCTTGCACATTATTCAATGCTGTTGATCAGGCGCTTACTGATAGAGCATCACAAGAAGTGCTTCCTCCTGGCGAAGATGTAAAGCTTGCACTGCAATTTCCTCAGCTCAATCAATTGCACGACCAAGAATAATTGGTTGTATTTCAACTTACATTGGCAACAAAATTACTGACTGGTCATGTTTGACATAATCAAGGAGTGGTTGCATTTATTGGAGAGAGCCGGACTCAAGTCACAGATCATGCAACACAGACGGGCGGCACAACTATATTTGTACAAGTGGCGCTGCATGATGAGCCGGGTTGTCAATTTTGGGCTCCTGCATCGCATTGTTCACCTTGTTGAGCATCAACTGCTCAATCTCAACACCATCTTGGGACTATTGTCATGCATTCCTCATCTGCAGTTAAAGTTGAAGGATCAAACTTCTTATTCAGATTTCAAAGATTAGTTTGAACAGGGACCGCTCAAGTAAATGGAGAATAAATATAAGGTCAATTGAATGCATAAGTGTTATTTGAACCTACAAACATTCTTCTTATTTTAAAAACAACTTGTCATATGGCCCTGTCTCTATCTGATGGGACTAGATTAGGAAGATTAAGAGTCGTTAAATTATTGTTCCATATAGAATAAAACTGTCCTGCTGATGGGACATAATTAGAAACTTGCACCCATCAATTAGGCACATTTAGTTTATTTGAATCAATAAAAACTGAAACTTCAGAATTGCTCGATATAATTCCTTCTCGTGAAGTATTCAATCTATCCCAGATATGCCATCACCTGTTTCAATAAATGGTCAATGGAGGAAATGTTCAGCCATTGCAATTCATTTGGACTCAAGCATGGGAAGTAACATTTATTGCAGATGTGCTTTCTGTAAAAATTTGGCTTATTAAGAGCAAGAAAGCTATTGAAAATATTTTTTTCATATTAAATTTAGTTAAAATTCTCCTCATTTTGAATCAATGATATTTGTATTTATTTGTCATTTGGTTCATCATTCGATTAAAATGGTCTTATTGCTTTCCATTCAATAGAAAAATGCAAGAAAAATAAGTAAAATTGAAGATATTATAACCAAAAAAGTTTTTTTGTCCATAAATGAGTATTAAAAATTAGCTCATCAAGTATCTCAAGTAGTTGTTGTTCCAGTTCACTCAGTTCAACCAATTGATGTTGAGTTTACGACCTGATGTTCTTTTCCTTCTCCTCAAACCATGCCAAGGCTTAAATTATAAGTATCGGCTATTACTCTTTGGGTTTCTGTACTTGATCATTCTCCGAATGCCACGGGAGCGATTTTCATTCTTTTTCAAGTAACTTCAAGTGTTATC
Organism: uncultured Candidatus Peribacteria bacterium; assembly: GCA_964618565.1. GTDB lineage: Bacteria > Patescibacteriota > Gracilibacteria > BD1-5 > UBA2023 > STC-113. The sequence continues at coordinate 8,534 of CAZUBA010000015.1, forward strand.
TCTCCGAATTCAAGTCCGTATGATTCATTATTACATTCTCAGTACATGAAGAATATGAAACTGGATTTCATCTCGATTTTCTTTCAATTTATTTCAACTTTCTTATTCAGGATAAGCTCTTTCAGCTTATCGACAGTAAAATCCTTGTCGCTTATCTTATCCTTAAGATTTGCATTGATATGTTCAAGCAATGAACGTCTTACGATTTCAAAATAAACGGTTCTTGATGCAAAATCATCCAAAAGAGCTTTTGTATCCACGTTCTTGAGTTCGCTTTTTTTATCATTTGCTATGGAAACTGTTCCTGGAGGCATCGCATCAAATCATTTTGAACTATATTTTTCTCTTCATTTTTTAGCAACATTAGTATAATTGCCTTCATTATTTCTTGCAACCTTATATGATCCTACGAGAGCGAAAACATTTTTTGATTCTTTTGGCACCCATCATGCTGACAGATGTTCTCTTTTATAATCATCCTGTTCTTGTCTTGCAGCAATCATCGCATCAGAGTTGGATCAAAGGAATCTTTTTGAAAGCCTTCCGAATGCTCATTTTCTGTTCAAATCCTTATTCCCTTCCATATTTTGAGTATCCAGCCACCAAGTTGTTTTTTTCAAGGCCGCTAGTTCTCTTGAATTCATTGATTTTATAAGCTTGTCTTGTTTTGCTTTTGTATCCGCTTTGGCCAACTTTTCAACCATCCCCCTTTCGTTCAGCACTTCCAATATCTTACCCGTTGCAATATCAAGGTCTTCTTGGGTTTCAAATCTTCTGGTTCTTGTATAAATATCAACCATCAATATGTCTTTGAAATCCGCCAGAGTTTTCGCTAATTCGAAATTGTCTTTAACAAGGCTTATATGCTCGATTACTTTTTTTGTTTCGGCAGAAGATTTCTTTGAATATTTAGAATAATTATTAAGGAATCTTAATAAAGCAGCTCTTGACTCCTCAAGATTTCATATGCTCAGGCTATTTCTGAATCTATTATATTCTAGCCAGTTTTGAGAGCCGGCCGACAACATTGTCTCATTGAATAATGATCTGTTAGCTTTAAGGTAGTCGTCATACATCATTTTTACTCTTCATGATTCGAATGAGCTCTTTAGCGAACTGCTTGTTTCTTCAAATGTTATATATGATTTTGGCGTATTATTTTGAAGAGTTGATACGACATCAGGCGCTCATATATCTAATGAGGTTCCTGATTTTCCTCAGAAATATAGTTGGCTTATAACTTGCTCTTCATCTATGCTCTCATTCAGAAGCATGGAATCGACTTGACCTATAAGCAAGCTGTCTCATTTTATTTTCATATTAGATTTAGCTGCCGGAGTAGCATACATATTCAACGCTGCCAATGCTGAAAGCGGAGAAAGCTCGTATAATCAAGTGCTTTCACTGTAATTCATTTTAATTCAATATTTTTTGAATTTTTTTGAGATTGTTTCTGCATTGACCGAATGGCTTTCGCTGGATTTAAGTTCAACAGGAATGAAATTCCTTGCTTTTTCTTTTTTAATCGTATTTTTTTCAAACGAGATTCAACCTACGATTATCGGAAAGAATCCTGCAATGAATTGGACTCATAATCATACTCATGAAAAGGTTATTCATTTTTCTGATCCGATCACTGCGCTTATCTTGTCAAAATCTCAAAGTTTTGCTTGTTTCGACGCTTCAATAAGTGCTTTTTTATTTTTATCGCTTAAATCATCCCTAAATCCAAGTCAAAGCATAATGTTTTTAATGTCTTGCTTAATCATGGATTCTTCTTCCTTATTGGCAATCTTTAGATCTAGCTTATCTATATCGTTTATAACCTTCACGCTATTGAACATATTCAATGTTTTCCCTAGCATTTCTCTTTTTTGCTTGAATCATTCGCTTAATTTCTCTTTATACTGAACTCCTCAACCATATGAGAATATTCAGCCGAAGAATGTTATTCAAGCGTCTCAATATACTCCAACGGTCCTTTTCTTTGTATCAAATCATTCTATTTTCGCATTTTCTACAGTCGAGTAATTTATCTGATAGTCCAATCCTCAAATTACATAGGCTCAGAATACTCATACTCACACTCTTCCATGAGCATCGATTTTTTTGCTTAAGCTTTTGGCTCAGGAAGTTGAGAGGCCTAATACAGGTAAAGTTGTTCATCCGAAAGTTCAAATACCCACCTCAAGGTCAATGCTCCTTATTATTTCATTCGTAGAATTATTTCAAAATACGACAAGTCCGCCTGCTCATTCCTTTCATTTGATGATGCTTCAGATAAGTCCTATTGATTTTAATTTGAAGAAACTCTTTATTGAATCTTTTTCATTAGTTTTTGAATTCTCAAGCTTAGAAACAATGTCATTTTTTTCTTTATCGCTAAGTTTTGGGTCGGCTTTAACCTGTGAAATTTTTGTATCGATGGCTTTTGAAAATTTTTCATCAAAAAGCTTATCAAGCTCTATTCATACGCTCTCGGAAAATTTGTTCACTGAATCAAGCTGATCCTTTGTGTCTCATCATTTTGATATGTATTGATTTATATCAAGAGATGATGAAGTTATTCTGTATAATCATTTTTGGAAATGCATCTTTAACGCAGGATTGCATTTTAATGCGTTATATAATTCAGCTTTTGAAGTAAAATTCAATGCTTCTCATCCTCACGTAAGGATAATCTTTGAAACTGCACAAAGAACCATCTTCTCATCATTGTTCTCAAGCATATAATTCAGCTGATTCCTTGAAACCGGAGAAGTCTGTTCATTCAATATCGATAGATATTTAAATACATCGGCATCCTTATATTGCAAAACCGCCTGTGTCTCCCTGTCATAATCTTTTATAGTCAATCTTTCAGCCTTATATGCAATTAACGTCTTTATGAACCCTTGCTTGTCCTTGTCAGCAGAGACTTCTTTTGATAATTTATTAAGGATTTCCAATTGTGTCTTTTCTGTCGTGAAAAAAAGCGTATCGCTATAGCCAAGCTTTTCCCAATCTGAAAATTTCATTTCTGTTTTTCAACCTGCTTTCAAAAGTGCTACAAGTGCAAGCTCTATATTTATATTATTGAAATCCGCATCTTTTGATAGATATTTTTTGTACAATGCCAATTCGTCTTTTGGAATCGAAATTTTTGTTTCATCATAACCCGCCACTTTCTCATGTTTTTTTCATTTAGTCGGTTTTTCCAGTTTCTTTTCTTCTGCTTTAGGCTTTGCTTCCTTTGTCTCTGTAGCCAAAAAAACTGTATCTTTCGCCAACAAATCAACATTGGCCTTAAATGCAGAATTTTTAGAATACAATGTACTCAATCTGTTCAATTGGTTCAACTCGAATATCCCAAAAACTCCATCTGGAACATATCAAGCCTTTTCCCAAGAGCTGTAAGTAGTTCATCAGGCCTTTTTGCTTATGAGTGAAACAGCGCTTTCCATATTAACATTGTCAAAATGCGATGTCTTTATTCCAAGCCTTGCAGCAATTTTTTCATCTTTTGATTGTTCTTTGGGCTTTTCTGCTCATTTGACTTGTATTTGTCCAGACTCTTTAAGCTTCTCATAATCTGAAGCCTGAACCTGATCTATGAAAACATTCATTTCCTTAAGATCCGTAATGGATTTGCTCAATTTTACGCCGTCTTGGTTTGCGGCTTCAATGATGAAATTTTTTTCGTCTATTCTTTTAAGTCAAAAATATACTATCTTATTATGGTCATCTCAAAAATAAGCACATCTACTCAGTCTCACCCATTCCATCTTCTTCAGCTCTACATCTATCTCTTGATATATCTGAACCTCATCCTTGAGATTCTTGAGTTCAGCTCTTGTATATGCTTTTGTATAAGCCTCTTGGCTATCTTTTGATCATGTTTTTTCCTTGAGAATCCTTATGAATTCATATGCGCTCTGGATCTGTTCGGGCGTAGGCTTGTTTGTAGTATCCCTAAGACGATTCCTGATAGATTCAAGATGTGCATTAAGTTCGGTATATTCTTGGCTTTTTTCAGCCGCTTTATACATCTCTTCAATAGATGATGGTTTTTTGATATCTGACATAAAAATAAAGTTAATAAAAAATATTTAACTTAATATTAACACATAATTTTTTAAAATGCAAAAAACGGACATAAAAAAAGGAGAGTGGAAAACTCTCCTTTAATCTAAATGTATAATTAAGCCTTTTTCTTAAGTCTTAGAAGTCCTAGGCTAAGAACTAACGCAACTAATATTAAAATTAATGATTCAGGTCCAGTCTTAACTTGAGTAACTTCTTTAGGTGTTACAGGAGTTGGAACTACAGGAGCAGGAACTCATGCATAGTAAGCTACACATTCAGTATGTATTTTTGATTGTGATTCCTTAGCTGTAGTATCTGTATCGTGATAATTTATTGTGAACTTAAGCAAGCCGGTTGCTTCTCATTCTTTTTTGTCTGTTGACTGAAGCACATATGCCGCCCCAAGATCAGATTCTAGGAATCAAGTCATTTTTCCTCATTCAAGAAGGAATTCTTGCTTACCACTTCCTGTTGCAGAATCAGTCCAAGTCAATTCCTCTGAAAATTTCCAGAATTTGTCAGGCTCTTGAGGGTTTGTCAGCCAAACTGAATTTGCTCACCCGATGTTAACCAATTCAGGCATTTTTTGTTCGTCTTTATATACGATTTGTTCTGTAGTGTTTGGATTTGTCCAGCTATCAGTCAAGCCTGTTATTTTTTCACCTACAGCTTTTTTACCTCAGTCAAAACATTGATTACACGCATTTTGCGTAAAGAAATCTTTATCACAGGCAACTTCAACATAATTACCAACTCAACCTTTTGGAGCGGCAACAATATCTTTTCAGCTTGCAGCATCAAGAGGAGCTTCTGCTCATAGATCGTCAATCGCAGCATCTTCCTCCTCATCTGAAAGAGCACTTGCATCTAAGTCATCCGCATTAACATCAGCTACATTAGCGGTTTGTGTATCTCAAGAAGCAGTTGCTCAACTCGTATCAGTGTCTGCAGCAAAAACTTGGGAAAGTCCAGATATCAAAACAATCGCTATCAGAGCCTTTATTTGTGACTTCATATAATAAAAAAGTTAGTAAATTAAAATAGTAACTTGTTGTGTGAGATTTTAGTTCTTTTACCTTGTTTGTCAAAAAAATGTTAAAAAATCTTTGTCAAAATCAGATAATTCTATATAATAACATACATATAGGCGAGTTTATTGCTCTAAATAGAGCCAAAACCCATATTTCATTTGAACATTTGAAAAATTATCGTCTATTTAATTTTAATGAACTAATTTTTTATACTTAATTATTATATCCAATATATGTTATCTAATCTAAAACAAGATATTCAAAAAGCCGAAGAGCATCTTCAGAATGAATTTGCTAAACTGCAAGTATGAAGAGCAAACCCAAGCTTAATTGAATGAGTGCACATAAATGTTTACGGATGAATACAGCAGTTAAAGAATATTGCATCCGTGTCTGTTCTTGATTCACAAACCTTGAGCATACAGCCATGGGATAAGAGCCTGATCAGGGATATAGACAAATGAATCTCAGATGCATGATTATGACTTAATCCTCAGAATAACGGTGAGACAATCATGATTAAGATTCCTATGCTTACAGAAGAAAGAAGAAGAGATCTTGTTAAATTCGCAAAAAAATTATCTGAAGAATGAAAAATTGCAATCAGGAACATAAGGCAAGATTACATTAAAAAAATAAAGAATGCTGAAACTTCGAAAGAAATAAGCGAAGATATCTGAAAATGATACGAAAAGGATCTGCAAAAGATAATAGATGAAGAAGTTGAGAAAATAGACAAGATGCTAAAGCATAAAGAAGAGGAAATAATGAAAGTTTAGATCTTCAAAACAGGCCGCCAAATCATATATGAAAATAAATCTTACCCTCCCTTTTTATAAGCGGAGGGTAAAAATCGGTATATTGTTAATTTAAAATCCATGCAGAAACTAGATTCTGATAAAACATATATAAACTCATGAAATCCATTTTCAAGAGCATTTCTTATATGAGAAAATCTTAAGAATAAGAACCTTTTGGTTTTTGATTCAAAAGAGGAATTATTGAAGTTCTCAAAAATCTGGGAATATTTATATAAGAAATCATCGAATATTATAGAGAATCAGGGCGAAATCCTATGATTCTTGTGTGAGATCGAAGGAGTATTTCTTACCACAAAGGAGCTGTTCTCTTTGAATTGATTCGGAAGATACCAAATGGAAAAGAATATAATAGAACTTAAGAGATGAGAAAAATATGATTTTGATGGACTAGTAAAGAGGCTTATTGATTTCACATGGAAATATTCTGCCCATCTATCTCAGGCTTGAACTTACAATAAAGAAGGCGATATCATTAATCTGTCAACTATATTCAATGAAAAAATGGCTAAGATTAGCTTTTTTTGAGATGAAGTCGATGAAATTCTCATAATGGACAAAAATGATGTCCATAACATGAATAAGCTTGATTCAATTCTGATTCCTAATATTGATCTGACATTAATTGAAGGCAATAAGAGTGTATTGGACAATATGGACGAAATAATGTCAAATAAGGCTAATCCCTTTGTGACATTTGTAATATGAGTTGATTTTTGGGAATCCAAAGAACACTTCAACAAGCTTTTTCATAGTACGGCATTCACAAATCTGCCCGATAGCAATGCGATAGATATATGAATTGAGATCCCAAGCATAACTAGTGTCCAGGAATTGCTTGCCCTACTGAAGGATGACTGAATGGAAAAGATAATTTATACAAAAAATAAAAGAACTTTAATGAATTTCATTGAATATAATGATATCGATTCAGGAATCGGAATAATTGAGATTCCTGAGAAGATGAGATTCCTTGAAAGCTTTAAGATTTGAAATAAGATGCACATCTGTGATGATATATTGTCAGATATTTTCATAAGGAAAAGGTCAAGAAAAAGCGTTGCGAAAAGCTTTGATCTCCTGCTTGAAATAAGACCTGGCGATTATATTGTCCATATTGACCATTGAATATGAATATTCAAGCAGATCATCCTCAAAGACCTATCGGGGGTGAAAAGAGAATATATTGAGATTGAATATAGGGAAAACGACAAGCTATTCGTGCCCATAAGCGAACTTCACAGGGTAAGCAAATACATCTGAGATGAGGGCCCGAAATTATCCAGGCTTAATTCGACTGAATGGCAGAAGATAATAAAATCAACGGAGGCAGAGGTGGAAAAAATCGCCAAAGAGCTGCTCGAAATATATGCAAAAAGAGCAATGGTCAGCTGATATTCATTTTTCTGAGATGAAAAGAAAGAATCCTTGTTCAAATCAAGTTTCGCATACAGATATACGCTTGATCAGGAAGGTGCAATCAAAGAGATTCTGGCCGACATGGAACTCATAAAGCCCATGGACAGACTTCTCGTATGAGATGTATGATTCGGTAAGACGGAAGTTGCCATGAATGCCATTTACAGAAGCTTTATCAATGGCAGGCAATCAGCATTCATCTCTCCATTGGTCATTTTAGCCTATGAGCATTATGATTCGCTAAGCAAAAGATTCGCTGAATTTTGAGTTAGAATTGAAGTGATGTCGAGGATAACAACTGCAAAAGAAGAAAAAAGCATATTAGAAAGGCTTAAGAAATGAGAAATAGATTGTATAATCTGAACCCACAGATTATTAAGCGAAGATGTAAGATTCAAGAATCTATGACTGGTGGTCATCGATGAGGAGCACAGATTCTGAGTGATGGACAAAGAGAAACTCAATAGGATGAGGGCTAATATCGACATATTATCACTTTCTGCCACGCCAATACCGAGAAGCCTTAATTTCGCTCTGAATGGGATAAAAGATATTTCAATAATCGCTACTCCGCCTCCAAGAAAACAGCCGATCAAGACAATGGTCTCAAAATGGAATGATGAACAAATCGCTCAAGCGATAAAAAAAGAATTTGAGAGATGATGACAAGTTCTATTCATACATAATAGGGTTGCAACGATTGAACACACAAAACATTATCTGGAGAAACTTCTTGGGAAAAAGACCCGCATTACCATTACGCATGGGCAAATGAATTGACTGGAGGTGGAAAATAGGATTATCGGCTTCAAAAATCAGAAATACGATATTCTTCTTTCTACTACCGTGATTGAAAATGGTGTTAATTTTTTTAATGCCAACACCATTATCATCGATGATGCGGACACTTTCTGATTATGACAATTGCATCAATTGAGATGAAGAGTGGGGAGATGAGCTACAGAATGATATTGTTACCTTGTATACAGAAAAGAAAATGTTGCTGATGACGCCAAAAAAAGACTCATTACAATTGTCAACAATACTCATCTATGAGCATGATTTGAGATTGCCATGAGAGACCTTGAGATAAGATGAGCATGAGATATCCTCTGAATAAAGCAATCCTGAAAATCAAAAGAAACCTGAATTAGCCTTTACTTGAAATTATTGGAAGAAAAAGTCGAAGAGCTAAAGACTTGACTTAAGCATGTGAATCTGAATTGCCAGATAGAACTCAATATTTCTTATTATATTTCTGAAGATTTCTTTTCCTCAGAAGCCGATAAACTTCATTTTTTCCGAAATATCGAATCAATAGAAACTCTTGAAGATCTTGATTTCGCTTATAAGACCTTCATGGAATGAAATGATAAGCTTCCGCAAGAATTTGAAAATCTATTCTCCCTGCTTAAATCGAGAATAATGCTTTCAGCATACTGAGTGAACTCGCTAAAAAAAGTATGACAAAGCTATATCTTTGAATTTGATAAAAACACTTCCGTTGAAAAAATAAGAGAGTTTTTGGATGTCTTCGATAAATGAAAAGATTTTGCATTGATTACAGTCCACAAGATAAAGGCAGAAACAAAATTATTTAAAAGCGATCTGGATTTCCTAAAGACTATCTTGAAGAAATAATTAAGCTTAAAAAAATATCTAGTTTTTTGACATAGTAAAAAATATATGTTATAGTTTAGCCATATTTTAAAAAATAAATACAAAAAACATGCTAGAACTGAATCTTACATGATTGCAGACAGCTAATTCTGCACAAGATCCAATACAAGAAGATGGTATTATTGATCAGGAAACTCCCGTTCAAGAAACTCCGGCTGCTGAAGAAAAGGCAGAGACTCAGATTATAGAGGCCAAAAAACCGAAGATAAGCCTAAGCCTTAACTCGCTTATGTGAAAAAGTGAAGACACGGATGTGGTGCCAGCAGAACAAATTCAAGTTGAAATAGAAAAGGAAGAACCCCTAATTACAGAAGCCCGGGCTGAAGAGACTCCAGTTATTGAGGTAATCACCGAAGAGCCTATTATTAAAGAAGAATCCGCTCCTGAGGATGCAGTATCTGAAAAAGAAGAAAGCTCATCCGTTTTGTCGCTCACTACACTGAAAGAAACTGAAGAAGAGATTAAAAAAGAAGATGCTGCGGAAGCAAAAAGAAAAGCGAAATCATTAATCGAAGAAAAAAAGCCTGAGGAAGAAAAAAAGGAATTTTTTCCAAGTTTCAATGCACTTTGAGATTTTGGCAATGATGATATACTTGGAATAAATAAAAAAGAAGAATGAATACAGGGTGAATCAATAAGCATATTCACTCCGCTTGAAGCGGAAAAAAATATCGCAACAGAGGAAGTTGCGATTGAAAGTCCTGCATCGCCTATAGCTGAGCCGGAGAATAGGTCTTTGGAAATAAATGGTCAAGATCCGATTGAAGGCAGCACAGCTAATGTGGCAGAAGACATCCAGAGTCCTAATAATCCTGAGGATATCGAAGTCCTGAAAGAGGAATTATCAAAAAAGCGCCTTTTCGCAGGCTTAACCCCATTCAAGAAAAAAATCCTCATATACTCAATTAGCATATTCGCTGTAGGGTGAATATCGCTTATATGATTTTTATGAATGAACCGAGATGCCTCTGATATAAAGGCAAGTGTTTCAGAAATAAAGCTTCCGCCGATCATCTATAAGGAATGAGTCGATTATAATGTCATAAAGAACGGAAAGAAAAACACCAAAAGAATAAAAACTCCTCCAGAAACCACGATAGCATCCGGGGCAACAGATACATGAACAGCTCCAGATGATTGAATTTGAATAGTTCCCGATCAAAGCGAAATGCAAGCCATTCCTGAAATGGGTAGCGGATTACCTTGACAAGTGGCGTGAAATGCCTGAGAATTGAAACAATATCCAGTAAATATTGAAGCTCCGTCTGAATGAGCAATTCCGCCCGATCAAAATATCCCACAAGCTATGCCGCCTGCAATGCCAATGGAATAACAAAAAAAATCTCTTCCGAATTTTCGGAAGAGATTTTTTTTGATTTTTTGATAAAAATATTATACTTGCACCCAACTAATTAAAAGATGAAAAAAAGCAACATATTCCTGTTTACATGAGAAAACACCATTTTCCTGAAAAAAGATCTGGATAAGTGGGTTTCAAGGTTCTCAGAAAAATATTCTGAATTCAATATCTCAAGAATCAATAAGGATGCCCTTGAAAAGATCAATATAGAACAAGAGCTTACATCTCCTCCATTTTTCTCCGAGCATAGGCTTATAATACTTGATAATATACCTTCGCCTACTGCAAAAAGAGATACGGAAGATGGCGAATCCGCCAAAAATTCTCCAGATGATGCAATAGAAAAAATACTGGACAATATTCCAGATGCTAATTTCGTATTATTCGTAAGCCCCGTTCCCGATGTAAGAAAAAGCTTATTCAAAAAGATTTCACTCATAGCCAATGTGAAAGATTTTCCAAATTTAAGCGAGAGAGCGATAAGGGATTATGTAAGGACTGAATTGCTTTGAATAGATAATGATGCAATTTCGAGATTGATAGAATATAAAGGGACAGATCTTGAAAAAATCGAAAAGGAGATAGACAAGCTTTCTCTTTTTAGGGTACATGACAGGATAACTGTAAGCGATATCGAAAAATATGTGACTCCGGATATCGAAGTTTCAGTATTTCAGTTTATAGATAGGATATATGAGCTGAATTTCTCAAAAGCCTCCAGCAATCTTAGCTCACTTCTGGAGAATGAAAAAATAGAGCCCACTTTCGCGGCAATCATGACAACGATAAGAAAATATCTATTTGTGCTTTATCTAAAGAAGAACAATGTCAGCGATAAGGAAATAATAGAATCATTGAAAGTTGCTCCATTTGTTTTCCAGAAGATAATGAATCATTCAAAAAATGAAAACACTATAAGAAAGTTTTATGAGAAAATGTGCGAAATAGATTTGAAATCAAAAACCGGAGAATTGATGCTGGATAATGAGGATGGCCTGATAATGGCAATAGAAAAAGTGATTTTCGATTTGAAAAATATGAAAAATACCATACAATAAACCCGCTTTAAAACTTAAATAAATTATTATGGCTAATAAAAAAGAGGGAGTTGCTCCTATTAAAAAAATAAAAAAGCCTGCTAAGCCTCTTAAACCAGCCCTAAAAAAAGAGAGTGCAGTTATTCCTGAAACAGTTATCCAAAAGGAATATCCAAGGAATGAATCAGATTCTGCAGATATGGTTCAGGATGACGAAATTATGCAAGAAAATCAATCAAAAAAATGATGGATTATTTTTGGATTAATATTTTTTGTCGCAGCATGTTCTGCTTTATTGTATTATATCTTTTCTCAAGGCATACCAGCCGCATGAGATAATCCCTATACCCAAAAAGAGACGCCAGTAACTAATTCTTGAGTTTTGGAAAATATGGCTCCGATTAGCAAGGATACAAAAGTAAGCAATTGAAACACAATCAAAGTCGATTATGTAGGTAAGTTGGAAGATGGGACAATATTTGATTCATCTATTGAGGAGTTCGCTAAAAAAACCAAGTCATATAAAGCTGATTCCGGAAGAAAATTTGAGCCTCTTGAATTCACTGTTTGAGAATGACAGATGATAAAATGATTCGACGCTTGAGTGGTATGAATGAAGGCTGGTGAAAAGAAGACCCTTACAATCGCTCCGAAAGATGCATATGGTGAATCATACAATTCCCAGAGCGTTGAAACTAAATATTTACAGGATAGCTTTGATCAGGAAGTTCCAGCAGAGAGTTTCAAGGATGTTATTTCAAGAGAATTCCCTAAAGAAATGCTCGGTGAAAAAGCTAATAACCTTAAGGTTGGCGAGGAAATAGAAAATGGGTGAGTAAGCTGAAAAGTAACAGCGATTACTGGCTCATGAGTGACTATCGAGATCAAGAACACTCAAAATCCATTTTTCGGCAAAGAAATAAAAGTTTGAGAAAAGGCTAATTATCAATGAAATGACATAGTCATAAAAGCCATCGGGGACAATATGGTTACGGTAAATATTCAAAATAAGCAAAATCCATTCTATGGAAAGAAGCTTATTGATTGACTTACGGGTAAGCTTCCAAATTGACAAGAAATAAGAATAGTAAAGGTCTGAGAGAAAAATACGGATCTAGAAATAAAGAACGATCACGAATTAGCATGAAAAACTTTGATTTTCGATATTGAACTTAAAGAAATAGTAAAATAATGAAATTCCATATAATCACAATATTCCCTGAATCTTTTAAGAGCTATTTTGAGACAAGCATTCTTAGGCTAGCTCAAGAAAAGGGTGAATTCCAGCCGATTATATACAATCTATGCGATTATTCCGTGGTAAACACCAGACGGATAGATGATAGGCCTTTCTGATGATTCCCTTGAACAATATTTTCTCCGGAACCTCTTTCAAAGGCTGTAGACTGAATTAGGGAGAAATATTGAAATCTTGATGTAATTTATCTTTCTCCAAAGTGAAAAGTAATAACACCAGCGTCCTTAGGGAAATTCGCAAGTGAATGAAAAGATCAAATCTTGATTTGTTGACATTACGAATGAATTGACCAGAGGGTAATCGATTACTATAGGATAAAGGAGATTTCAATAGGCAGATATGTCCTTACAAGCTGAGAATTAGCTGCGATGGTCTTGATAGACTGAATAGTAAGACTTATTCCTTGAGTCATAAGCAGTGAGTCCCTTATAGAAGAATCTTATAGCAAAGGACTTTGAGGAAAAAAGGAATATCCGCAATACACTAGGCCGCAGGAATGGAAGTGAATGAAGGTTCCTGACGAGCTCTTAAGCTGAGACCCGAAAAAAATTGGAAATTGGAAGAAAAAATTCTTATAATTTAATATGCTGGAATATGGATATCATAAATAACATAATGGATACTATAATAAACACCTACAATTACATCATATCAAATATAACTCCAGGTGCAATAATCAAATTTGTTATCTTATATTTCTTCATTCTATGGTGAGCTTTTATCATTTGGATAGTTAAAGATATAACAAATAGGACCACAAATGTTTTTTTGCAAGTTCTTTCTATTCTTATAGTAATATTTTTGACTCCCATCTTCTGATTGCCGATTTATCTTCTTATGAGGCCAAGAACTACCATCTTCGAAAAATACTATGAAGAGGAAGAGCTTGATGATGAGGCAATATTAGAAGAGGAAGTTGATGAAAATGAATGAATGGAATTCCAATGTCCAAAATGCAGCAAGGTTGTCAAAGATAATTTCAAATTTTGTCCCTATTGTGAGTTCAAATTATATAAGGAATGTTCCAAATGTGGCAAGGAATTGAGGTCGGATTGGAAAATATGTCCTTATTGCGGAAATCATGAAATAAATGATAAGCCAAAAAGGGAATGAACGAAAGTCGGAGTGGAGAGAATTGAAAAGAAAAGAAAACAAACAAAGGAAGATATACTGGCCCAATTATGAGGTTAGTATAATTGAATTCAAAAAAGCTGTCCTTCTGGACAGCTTTTTTGAATGGGAGGAAAACTGGGATGTCCCTAAATCGGGTGATGGAGTGACAAACTCTCATCCCTCCCCTAGATTAGGGGAGATTAGGTAGGGTATAGTAGTTTTTAGATTGAGTTTCTAGATTCAGCTTGGGAGATGATTCATCATCAAAAGTCCAAACTGCCAAATAATTAAGGTCAAATTGGGAAACAAGAGAGAATAACCTGGCGGCAGATTATTAATCTTTTATGCACCTTACTGAAAACCTATAAGCCTTATCGCGCAAAAGACGGTAAACTCTGTAACTCCAATAGTTTATTATTCCTCGATGTTTTTTATCATCCCTTTCCAAACTCAATGCAAGCTGCAGCTGGCTCTGATTTCCCAAAACTCATAATCGGGATATTCGAAGGTCAGGGGTCAATCATCAATATTTGGCATTTCAATAACCTCAATCGGGTCTCATGATTCGTCAAAGATTCAAATGTATTCGACAAAATGGACATCATCTTGGACAAAAGGATTGTCCTCTGTTCACATCTCAACAAGCAGCTTATCACCCTGCTTGATGCAGAAAGGAGTGTGCTGTTCCTCTTGAGGCAATAAGTCGTTGGGATTCGATATTTCATGCATAGTTTGCGCTATTTCTACGAAATATTCTTTTCATTCGGAGCAAACCGGGCAATACCAGTCTTCGCTAAGCGATTCAAAATCAGTTCATGGCTCGACCTCTTGCTCTGGATCTCATATATAGGGGTTATAGACATATCAGCAGTTTGTGCAGTGGTATTTATACATTCTAAATTCAATTATCTTTTAATAAAGGCATTATAATCAAAAAGTCCCTTAAGGCAATCTTAATAAAAATTGACTTTTGGATAATTTCGGTAATATATGAAGGTCACATTTTGTGATACCCAACCAAACCAAATACTTAAACTTTCTCGAAATAATTTTTAAATTAAAAACATATGTACGAAATCATATTATCTCTCATAGCTTGAGGGGCAGTCTCAGGTATTTCTGTGTATTTTATTGTCTCAAAGCAAAAAAGCACATTAGAGCATGAGAAGCTTAAAGAACTAGACATTATTAAGAATGGCCTAGAAAAAAGGTGAAACATTATTGAAGAAGAGAAAAATGAACTTCTTCAAAGCAGGCAGAAAATCGAAAAGATGGAAGAGAAAATTCTCGAAAAAGAAGATAAATTAGAAAAGAAGCTCGAAGAAATCGAACAAAAGAATCAAGAATTGCTCAAAAAAAGCGAATCGATAGACAAACAAAAAGAAGAAGTCGCTCAAGTAAGAGAAGAATTAAGGACAAAGCTTTCTGATATTGCACAATTGACCAAAGAAGAAGCAAGAGACCTTATAATGAAGCAAACAGAGGAGATCTATGAAAAAGATGTTATAGACATAATAGAAAAAAAGAAGAAAGAAATTAAGCTTAAAGAGAAGGAAGTCGCTAGAGAAATACTTATCAAGGCTGTCCAACAATATTCTTGAGAAGTCATAAGTGAGACTACTCAGACAACTCTTCATCTGGAGAACGATGATATAAAATGAAAACTCATCTGAAAAGAATGAAGGAATATTATTGCATTTGAAAGAGAAACTTGAGTATCTCTTATTATTGATGACACTCCTGATACGGTCTTCATATCAAGCTTCGATCTGTTCAGAAGATACATTGCAAAGAAATCATTGGAACAGCTTATAGAGGATAAAAGAATCCAACCTGCAAGAATAGAAGAGATAGTTAACCTGAACAAGGCTGATGCAGAAAAGCTTATTTTTGAATTCGGCGAAAAAACTGTTAATGAAATGTGAATTTCTGGCCTTCCTACTGAGCTTCTAAGTCTTATCTGAAAATTAAGATTCAGGACAAGCTTCTGACAGAATATATTGACCCACTCAAAAGAAGTCGCATATATTGCTGAGGCTCTTGCTAAGGAATTATGAGCAGATCCTGCACTGGCGCTTAAATGATGATTATTGCATGATATCTGAAAAGCATTGGATCACGACATAGAATGAACTCACCCTGAAATAGGCGGAAAGATTGCTAGGAAATATGCCCTTAACGAAAAATTGATTAATATAATTGAATGACATCACGATTGAGTCGCTCATACTTGCATAGAAACTCAGATAATTCAAATTGCTGATGCCATAAGTGCTATTCGTCCAGGAGCTCGCAGAGCCTCTGTCGAACAATATATCAAACGTATCCAAGAAATGGAAAATTTGGCAGCGTCATTCCCATGAGTCACAAAGGCCTACGCATTAAGCGCAGGAAGAGAAGTAAGGATGTTTGTCGATTGTCAAGCAATTACAGATCTTCAGGCAGAAAAAATGGCGAGAGAAGTGGCATTATCTATTGAGAATAATTTAAGCTACCCAGGCGAAGTCAAAGTAACCCTTATCAGAGAAAAGAGAATTACCGAGTATGCCAGATAATTATCAAGGGACAAAGACAACTACTCTGTTCTTTGATTTTTAAAATTTAATTTAATAAAATGTACCCACAATTCGAAATATTTTGATATCCTGTTTTTACTTTTTGAATAGCCCTTTCTATATCATTCCTGTTGTTTTTCTGGATGTTGTATAAATTATCATTGAAGTACTGAATAAATACAAATTTCTTTCTGAATAACATTTTCTTCTATTTTATTTCCATGTTTTTCTTTTCAAGGTTATTTTTCATAATATCTGACTGGAGGAATTCAAAATTCATCTTCAAAGAATGATTCTTGAAGTTCATCTTCATGTCCGATTATAATTTTGCGCTTATCTGATGAATAGTCTGATTTCTGGTTGTCTTATATTTCAAGATCAAAAAATTCAATCTTAAGAGCCAAAAATATATTGATGCTACAGTATTGGCATTTCTTTTTGCAGGCATAGTCTGATATCTCTGAGCTTTCCTTTGAGGGCAGATAATATGAAAGCCTACAGATCTCGCGATATGAATAACTTACTCCAATCCCCTCAGTAGAAGTCCCTATTCGTGACCTATTTTCCCTCTTGCGGTATTTTATTCGATATTCTGCTTCCTTATATTCACATGATTATATATTACCCGGTTATTTATCAAAATAGAGTGATTTGTCGGTTATTTGGGTATGGCAATATTTTCTTCAATACTGCTCATATTTGAATTCTTTAATTGAAATCCTGATATTTTCAGTTCGTTCATATTTTTAAATATTACGCAGATTTGAGCTATTTGACTATTAATTTTTGCATGAAAATGATTAACGGCAATCTACAAACAAGAATCTCTCAATTAAGATCTTTTTATTTATTTTCACTATCATTCGTTATTTCTGTTCTTATTTCGAATATACAAGGATTTGTTTCTTTGTATATTTTTTTATTATTCATGCTTATCGGAATTAATCTGATATTCTGGACAGGATTTAAATATAAATACGTTTTAATTTTGGCTTTATGATTGACATGCTGATTTTATGTTAGCAATATTAATCTGAACAATATCAGCTATAATAAAGACTACTTATTTTCATCTTATAGAAAAGCTCCTGTAGTCTGTCGGATATCGGAAGTATATAAAGAAACAGCATTAGAAAACAGCTACATATGCACTCTCCGAAAAATTTGAGAAAAGAATATAAAAATAGATGCCAATATACTGATTAAAGTCGGTGCATGGAGTAAACTTGAGGTATGAAGCATTATAAAGACTGATTCTTTTATAAATAAAATTAAAAATTCTCAGGACTTCAATTACGAAAATTATTTGTTATTGAAGAATGTATATTGACAGATGAATATTACACACATGGAAATCATCTGAAATGAAATATGATTTATAGAGAATTCAATCTTAGAGCTTAAGGAGAAGATTATAGGTATCATAAACAGAATATATCCTTGAGATTCGGCCAAACTCATATCATGAATATTCTTATGAACAAGAGCTGATTTTTCGTCCGAAATATGAGAGAACTTTCAAAGATCATGATTATCTCATATAATTGCCGTAAGCTGATATAATATTACCATTCTTATAGTATTTCTATCTATCGCACTTAAATTCATCCCTGATTACTTAAGAATAACATTGACCGTCCTGTGCATAATATTATTCGTATCGCTTGTTTGAAATAATGTCGCAGCATTAAGGGCTGCCATGATGTGATCGCTCGCTTTCTTAGCCATGAGCAATTGAAGAAGGACAAATATCTATTCTGTTATGGTTTTTGCAGTTATCATATTCATATTGATCAACCCTCTCACTATTAATTATGATATATGATTCCATCTGTCATTCTTAGCACTCCTTTGACTGCTCTGTTTTTCTGAACAAGCAAAAAAATTGTTTTCGTTTCTGCCTGAGAAATTCTCAATAAGAGAATCGGTATCCACAACAATTGCAGTGCTCTTGTTCACTATCCCTATTATGGTGGTTAACTTCTGAACGGTATCAATAATCTCTCCGATATCAAATATTATCGTAACTCCAGCCATCCCCCTTATAATGCTTTTTTGATTCATTTCTATCGTATTATATTCATTTATGCCCTTATTATGATTGGCTGTCTGATTTTTTACATTCGCCTTGCTGGAATTCGTTTTAAAAACAGCCCAATTTCTATGAGGGCTGGGTTTTAGTGTTCTTAATATAAATCTAGGTGAAATGAGGTATTATTTTATGATAATCTATTATATTTTCTTGCTCATTGCCGTACTTGATATCCATTTTAGGTCTAATGCTAAGACTCAATCTCTTCAAGGTGGAGAGACCGCAGCTTCTTAACTGTTTCTCAAAGTATGAATTCCGAATAAAGGAATGCCTTTTCTTTTGTTATAAAGATATTAAGCCTGAAAAGGAAAAAAGTAAGTATGCTCGCAATATAATTGATCAATAAATTCTTGTTGTCGGAAGATTGCAAAAGGGATAAGAATTTTTTTGTAATAATAGTGGAAGGATCAAAAGAAATTATAGATATTATATCTTCTATCCATTCATTTATTCTGCTTTTGATTGCGGAATTGATATTATTATCATTGAATTCAACAACTTGCTGCGTAGGAGTATATCATAAAGTAAGTTTAAAAGCCTTTGCCAGCTCTTTATCGACTGTTATTTTTGTATTTCAAGGTAGATAATTTGTCCTTATTATATATACAGCCTCATCGTATACCAATGAAATCCCTCATAAGATAAAATTTGAAGAAACTCATTGTTTCAACATGTCAGAAACAAAGGGCAGAAGTATATCATATTCCCGGTTTCTGATAATATCAACTATTATTTCATACAAGAAATCATTATCCTTCGTTGCCTTCTTCTCATCTTTTCTAGTCCTTTGAATTCAAGCCATCGCTTTAGATGCCTTTTCTTTCTTTTCTTGAGCTTCTTTTGCGGTTTCCTGAGCTTTTTCTCATCATCATTCGCCGACCTCTATATCTTCCATACTATCTAGTCCCATGTTTTTTATTTGTAAATAGTAAATTTTTTGCAAAGTTCTTTAATATTATTCTTCAGTCAAGAAAGAATATCTTCATTGTCTTTATTTTGAATTGCTTGGTATATATAAAGTGCGATGGATTTCATTTCTTCTTTTCACATTCACCTCGTAGTCACTGCTGCTGTTCAAAGTCTTATTCAAGAAGGATCCATAGGTTTGCGGCTATCATACGGAATCATATTCTTATTGCAAGAAATTCAAATTTTTTCCAGCGCGATTTCCGCTTCTTTTCAAGATAATCAGAAACTTCAGAACATATCAACAAGCATAAGATGATTGTCTGTTCACCCTGAAATTATCCTGAATCAATACCCAGACAATGATTCTGATAGTTGTCTCGCATTGTCTATAACCTGTCTAGCATATATCTTGAAATCATCCTGCAAGGCTTCATTGAAAGCTACCGCCTTCGCGGCTATCATATTTTCATGCGGTCATCATTGCACTCAAGGGAATACAGCCCTTGCAATTGCGGGTCAAAAGGATTCTTTGCTCATTATTATAGCTCATCTCGGTCATCTCAATGTCTTATGTGTCGTAGTTGTAACAATATCACAATACGGAACAGGGTTTTCTAATTCTCAACCGGCTATAAGTCAAGCAATGTGCGATATATCGGCCATTAATATCGATCCTGATTTATCAGCTATTTCTCTGAATCTTTTCCAATCGAGGTTTCTTGAATATGCGCTGAAGCCAGCTATTATGAGCTTTGGCTTGTTTTCAATAGCCAGCCTCTCAACTTCATCCATATCTATTATTTCAGTATCTTTGTTGACGGTGTATCAGATTATATCATAGAGCAGCCCCGAAAAATTAAGCGGGTGTCCATGGCTTAAATGTCAGCCTTGATCGAGACTCATTCATAAGATGGCATCTCATGGCTTGAGTGTAGCAAGAAAAACTGCTAAGTTTGCCGGAGACCCTGATAGTGGCTGTACATTGATATATTCTGCGCCAAATATTTTCTTTGCTCTTTTAATGGCAAGATTTTCTATTTCATCTATATTTATCTGTCAGGCATAATATCTCTTGCCCGGATATCATTCGCTGTATTTATTGCAAAGTATGCTTCATGAGGCCTCCATGACTGCCAAAGAAGCATAATTTTCAGATGCTATCATTTCTATCTCATTTTCTTGGCGAATTGTCTCATTAAGAATATGAAGATAGAGCTCAGGATCGGATAATGCCAAATTTTTCATTTTTAAATTATTTAGAAATGTTTCAAGATGATGTGATATCATCCAATTTATCTTTTAATTCTGATTGCTTCTTAAGGTTGAAAAACTCTTTGGTTTTAATGATATCTCAAGTCTCTATGAACTTCGACATAATATTTTTAGCCTCTTCGAGCTGCCTATCATATTTCTTTTCATAGTCTTCTTTCTGGAAAATTACCTCAAAATCCGGCTGTATTCAAATTCATTCTATCAGGTGATCAAGCGGGGTGTACCATTTGGCCACAGTCACCTTCATCTCGCTTCAGTCGCTCAAAACAAACGGTTCTTGAACTGATCATTTGCCGTAAGATTTTTCTCAGACCAAAATCGAAAGATTATAATCCTTTAGAGCTCAGGCTGTTATTTCCGACGCAGAGGCCGAATTTCAATTTATAAGCAATACTATAGGGATCTTTTTGTTAGTATTTCAATAAGAAAAGTACGACCTATTGTTTAAGGGGTTTTTTTCTTTAGTCACTACTAAAACTTTATCTTTTTCAACAAAATTAGATAGTATGGAAACTGCGGTCTCCAGATATCCTCATCAATTATCCCTCAGATCAATTATAAGTCATTTTATATTCTGATTATTGAGTTCAGTAAGAGACTGCTTAAATTCATCTCCTGTTTTTTCTCAAAAAATAGACAGCATTATATAGCCGACTTTATTATCGAGAATTTTTGATTCGACGGACGGTATATTTATTTTTCTTCTTGTAACTTCTTTTATTATGATTTCCTTCTCTCAAACCCTTAATATTTCAAGCTTGACAACGGTGCCTGCAGGTCATCTTATTTTTGAAACAGCGTCATTCACTGTAAGATTTTTAAGATCTTCCGAATTTGCCTTTGTTATTATATCTCAATTCAAAATTCACGCTTCTTTTGCAGGCGATCAGGCTATTATCCTATCCACAGATACTCAGAAATCATTTTTTTCAACCACGGCTCCTATTCCTTCAAAATCTCAGCTCAGGGCTTCGTTGAATTTTTTAGTTTCGTCTATATCAAAGAATTCAGAGTGTTTATCTTTAAGAGAACCAACTAATCATTTTATCATTCAATAAACCAAATCCTTGTCAGATAGGTTCTTAAATCAATAATAATTATTGGAAATTATATCGTAAGCCTCATTGAATAGCTTTAAATCAACATTTTTATCTTTTTTGAAAACATTGTTAAAATCTTGTAAAATGTTTTGTTGTTTTTCTTTATTGTATTGGTCGGTTACGTTGCCCACAAAATCCTTCTGTCATACTATATATCAGCAAAAAAACGCGAATAATATAAAAACAATAGTAAGGATATACTGTTTATTAAATTTATATGTCATGTATGTAATTATTAAAAAAATTTTACACATTCATAATAGGTTTTTTCTACAAAAAAACAAGTCAAATAATAATTTAAATTATAGAAAACAAATTGTAAAAAACTTTTAAAAAACTGCTATTTTAAGCTATAAAACAATGTTAAAAAAAATCAGAATGTCAAAATGTCAAAAGGGGCAGTGCCTTAATGCTAGGCCCATTTTTTTAAAATCTTATATATAATAATAAAAATATCTTGTAATAAATATAAATTTATGTTATACTCATAAATAGAAAAATTATTTAATGTCAGTAAAAATGTTTTTGAGTTCAATATTTAGAAAATATAAAGATAGAGAATATAGATTGATCCTTGTCAAGGATCTTATAGCAGGATTGGAAATCGACGATAACCAAAAAAGCTTATATCTCGATTCATTGGAGGTATTGGATAATAGCTCTCTAGAAAGATTCTACAATAAGTTGACTTCTGTTATTGAAATCATTGAAGAAGATGAGAATAAGATTTCTTTTCAAAAAAACAAGCTGGAGGCATATAAAATAAATACCAGAGAAGAACAAGATAAAAAACAGGAACTTAATTCTTTTAATTTAATACTTGATAACATTTAATATGGCTATATTGGAAAATAAGGAAAACCTTAAAAATATTGCTCCAGATGGACAAGAAAAATTAAAGGCACAAGAATTCGCAAAAGAAAATACTGCTTTTTTGGATGAATTTTTCAGAAGTTCCCTTCCTGCTGCTGAAAAAAGGACAATCGAATCAAAAACCAAAGATGACATATGAAGATTAAAACAGGAATTGGCTTAATTTCAAGATGATAAAATAAATAAACTTGATAATAAATTTATAATTAGTAATCTCTAAGCAGATATAAATATACAAAATAAAAATCATTTATGGCTTTTTTTAAAGCAATTTGTGCAAAAAATAATCAAAAGATAGAATTGGTTATCCAATTCGGTTCGATTGAAGAAGCACGTGAGAATTTACATAAACAATGATATTCGATAATCGAATTAAAAGAAACTTCCGGTAATATATTATGAGATACAGGGGTTTTTTATTTTGATATCTTAGTAGAGGGAAAAATAAAGACATGACAGATAAGTTCGAATGATATTTTCAAAGCATACGTGAAACTGGTCGATAACTTGCATTATGATGTTGTTTATATATATGACCAACGAGAAAGGGATGAAAAAGAAAAGATAGTGATAACTCAAAAAATTAAAAACTCGTATGATATTTTCAAATGAACTAAAATTGAACAAGATAAGGCCCAGGTAGAAAAAAAAATAGAAGATAAGAAACAAGAACAAGTAAAGGCACAAGGGGAAAATCTGCCCGAATTCTTAAAAAAAGAATTAAATTTTTATTATTCCCTGATTGACAGGGTATTAGAAAAGATAGATTATATCCTATTGAATTTCAGGCAAAATATTTCAGACGAAAAGAGGGAAAAACTAGGTGACCTATATAACAAGCTAAAACAAGTTAAAAATATAACAAATGTAACCAAACTTAAACTTATTTGAGAAATTGCTCTTGTAAAGATTTGAGAATTACAGGTTGAAATGTTAGAAAATAATATTATTGACGATAAAAAAACAATTTTATGAGACACAAATAAACTTTTAAAATCTTTTTGATCTTCTAAACAGGTGATTTTAGCTGAAGATGATATAAAGCTAAAATTGAATAAAATATTAAATGAATTTATAGATAATTTTAAAGATTTTATAAAAACTACTTCCAAGAAAGAAAAGATAGATAAAAACTCTTGAAAATATTATGATATTTTGCGAGAAAAGAATATATACGAAAAAAAATTAAAAGAGGTAAACAAAGATATTTCTAAAAACATATTTAATAAGGAAAACAAAAAAAGGCTTGAGTTGAAGAAGAAACTCATAAAACAAAATATAACCCTATTATGAAACCGAATAAATAATAAAAAAATATCTTACACAAAAACAATAAAAGGATTTAATTATTATAAGGAAGTTATAATATATCTGTTGCAAAAAATAAGTGATACTATTATTTATTCACTGTTCATATATTCAGTATTTTTTGTTTTTTTAAATTTATTCATGCTTATTTCTAGCCGAAGCCTTGATATAAATTATGATTTTCTCCTTTACATCTCACTTTTTGCCTTTCTTGGATTCTTACTTAAAATATCCAAAAATTTTATAATTCTTGCCTTTTCTTCAATTATTTATATATTATTTTTTATATTTTTAATAATAAATTTTTAATAAGTGTATATATTCTTTTTGCTTATTAATCTTATATTTTCAATTATTTTCTATATATTTTCCCAATACATAGAAAGTATTTTTTTTCTGGTTGTCTGAATTGTAATGTTTTTTTATTTCAGCCCCTTGTATTTTTGAAAGCAATCCACGAAGCCATCCATATTGTCAAAGATGAAAATTTCTAAAGATTCGCTTAAAAAAACCATCCCATTATTTCAAAAAACAGCTTATCTCATAGCATTCTTGTTTTTTTATATCTCTCTCTATTGAATATCATATAGTTTCTGAGGAGAATTATTTCCTTACTTCATATTGATTTTAAGCCTGCTGCTGATTCTTCTGTTTTTCGTCTTCATCAAAAAACAGAAACCAGTCATTAATCTTATCTACAGATCGAATTTCCTTGTTTTCTCATTTCTATATCTCATTCTTTTCACCAAAAAACTAGTTTATAATGAGCTCATAGATAATATTTTTATTATAAATTCAAGCCTTTCGTTATTTTGACTTATAACGACAGTAATGCTTGATAATTTGATGAATAAGATAAAGAAATATTGATTTTATTCATATTTCTTAAGCTATTTGAATATATTTATCCTTTTTTATATAAGATATTATTTTAAGATACCTTACGAATTGCTTTTCAGTTATCTTTTTTTCATCCTTTGAGTTTTTTATTTTGAATTTATAAGCAAGATAAAGATATTCAAGAAATTCGAATTGAATTCAAAATATTATTGATTATTCCTTAATTATATTGTGAGTATAATTGCTTTCACATTTCTTTTCTTATATTTCAATTTTTGGCATTTCGTCATACTTCTTTTCTGATGATTGATCTTTAATTATTCAGTGCATATCAGATATAAGAATTATATTTCTTTATGTGTAACCTTATTAAGTATAATTCTGCTTTACATTAAAAATTTCATACCTTTGAATCCTTCTGACTTTGTCATGTTTATAATTATGATATACATACTGCCAGCCCTATTCGTATGATATAGCTATATATTTGAGAATAAGCATGAATATGATAATTATTTTATACATTTTTCAGCGCTATTATTCAGTCTAGTTTCGATAATATCATATTTTATAATATCAAAAGACTTCCAAGTATTGCATATATCTATAATATTCCTGTTGCAATCAATTTTGCTTTTTAGCAGTTTCGCTAAATTAAAAGCAAAATAATATGTTTAAAACGATCTGGAAAATAATAGAGAATATTTTTTTATTGCCCGTAGAAGAAATAAGATACAAAAGGATTTTTTTGGATAAAACCCCTTATTATAAAGGAGAATTAAAAGAAATATATCTGGATAAAATTATTGTTGCCTGCGAATATGATGAAAACCTGCAAAAAGATCTGAAAGAATTTAAATATCACCGGAACAAGAGACCTATAGAGAAAATTATGGAAAATTATTCTAAATTATTTGATAAATTCCTTTCAAATTGCCCAAAAGATACTCTTGTCACTTGAATACCGTTATTTCCCCTTAATATTTTTTTGAGATGATATAACCAAACCTATCTCATATGAGAATCATTGGCGAATAAGAAATGATTGGAATTCAAAAAGCTTTTGATAAAAACAAAATTTACAAGGCCCCAAGCCAGATTGCCAAAGAACAAAAGAATTTTGAATTTAAAACATTGTTTTAAATTCAAATCTAAATATAATAATTCAATTGATTGAAAAACAATATTAATGATAGATGATGTAATATCTACCTGAACAACAGCAAATGAAGCTGCCAAAATATTGAAAGAATCGTGAGCCCGGGAAGTGGTAGGATTATTCCTAGCGACAGGCAGATAATTTAATTATAATTTTAAAAAAGTGTCAGAACTATTAGAAGTAAGAGGGGCTAAGACCCATAATCTTAAGAACGTATCAATAGATATACCCAAAAATAAGCTTGTCGTAGTAACCGGAGTTTCATGATCCGGCAAATCAAGCCTTGCATTTGACACTATTTATGCAGAATGACAGAGAAGATATCTAGAGAGTCTTTCTACATATGCCAGAATGATTATAAGCTCGATAAACGAAGATACTAAAGTCGATGAAATAAGATGATTGTCACCTACAATCAGCATAAATCAAAAGACCGTTACTTCCAATCCGAGGTCTACTGTATGAACAATAACTGAAATATATGATTTTTATAGATTGCTATACGTACATATCGGAATCCAAAAATGTCCTAATCACCCTGAAATCATCCTCAAAAAAGACACTATAAAAGATGTTCTGGATTATATAGGAGAACTGCAGAACGATACGAAATATTATATTCTTTCTCCAATTTATAAAAAATTTGAGACTTTGCATGATTTTAAAAGAGAAATCTTAGAATCATGATTTATAAGATATATGATCGATGATAATGTATTTTCCATATGAGACGAAATTGATATAGAGATTACCGACAAATCGAAGCTGTATATTGTTGTAGATAGGCTTATAGCAAATAAAGAATCAGATAAAAACGAGAATACAGGGAGAAGGATAAAGGATTCTCTGGAAGTAGCTTATAAAGGCTGAAAATGACTTTTGCTTGTTTATGAGGTAGAAACTAAAAAATCAAAAATATTTTCTCAGGATGCGTTTTGCCCGATTTGCCATTATAAACTAGAAGACTTAAGCTTATCGAATTTTTCATTTAATTCTCATTACGGAGCCTGTCAGACATGTCATTGACTATGAATGCAAATAGCTTTTCTCGAGGATAATATAATAAACAGCAGGCTATCCCTTAATGAATGAGCAATTTTACCTTGGAGCCAGCACAAATACTATCTCCAGATCTTAAATGCTGTTTGCGATAAGTATTCGATTGATTGCAATCTCCCATATAATAAGCTAAATGAGAAAGAGAGGAAAATAGTACTTTATTGAGTCCCTGAAACATTTGATCTGGTTTATACTTTCGACGATGGGCAAAGTCATAATTATAAGACGAAATATGAGTGAATAATACCCAATCTAGAGCGTAAATATAAGGAATCAGATGTCCAAAATGAAACTTCTCTCAAGAGGATTTCACAATATATGACTGAAATTGTCTGTTCTGAATGCGGCTGACACAGACTTAAAAAAGAATATCTGAATGTATTTGTCTGAGACAAAAATATCGGAGAATTATCAAATTTAAATGTCAGGCAATCAATGGAATTTTTTGATAATTTAAAACTCACAGAAACCCAGAAATCGATATCTAAAAATATCTTAAAAAACATACGCGAAAGACTTTCATTTCTTGCTTGAGTAGGATTGGATTATATAACTGTGGCCAGAAGGGCAAACACTTTATCGTGATGAGAATCTCAGAGAATAAGGCTTGCCACTCAAATCTGAACAAGATTGGAATGAATAATATACATCCTTGACGAACCTTCCATCGGGCTGCATCCAAGAGACAACAACATGCTTATAAACAATCTGAAAAAGCTTTCAGAAATATGAAACACTGTAATTGTTGTCGAACATGACGAGGATATAATGAGAGAATCCGATTATATAATAGATGTCTGACCTTGAGCTTGAATACATGGCGGAGATATCATATTCAAATGAACGTTTGAAGAGATACTCAAAGACAAGAATTCTGAAACGTGAAAATATCTTTCAAATGAAAAAATAGTTACAATAGAGAAAAAAGATAGGAAGACCACTTGATACCTAGAAATAATCTGAGCAGAAGAAAATAATCTCAAGAATGTGAATGTAAAAATCCCCTTATGACTTTTGAATGTTGTCACTTGAGTTTCCTGATCAGGCAAATCCAGCCTGATATTAGACATATTATCAAATCATCTTCTTAATTCTTTCTATTCTTCGATCCATCCTGTATGAAAGGTTAAAGAAATAAGATGAGCCGAAAAGCTGGACAAAGTAATTATAATAGACCAATCGCCTATCTGAAGGACTCCGCATTCAAATGTAGCAACCTATACTTGAGTGTTTACACACATAAGGGAAGTATTTTCAAAAAGCCAGGAAGCGGTAAAAAGATGATATTGACCATGAAGATTCAGTTTCAATACCAAATGATGAAGATGTGAAATATGTGAGTGAAGCTGAGTCAAGAAGATAGAAATGCATTTCTTGCCAGATGTCTATGTCGAATGTGAGAATTGCCGAGGATCAAGATACAATCAAGAGACTTTAGAGGTCAGATATAAATGAAAGACAATAGCAGAAGTATTGGATATGGATGTCGAGGAAGCTAGAGAATTCTTTTCGGCGCATCCGAAGATTTTTAAGATTATAGATGTGCTTTTCAGTGTCGGCTTGGGCTATATTAAGATATGACAGTCTGCTCCTACTCTTTCCGGCTGAGAATCACAGAGAATTAAATTGGCTTCTGAACTAGCGAAAAGATCGACGTCTAAGACAATATATATTCTTGATGAGCCTACTACATGACTGCATTTCAGCGATGTTCAAAAACTGCTTAATATTCTTGATTCTCTCGTAGACAAGGGGAACACTGTACTTGTAATCGAGCATAATCTTGATTTGATCGCCAACGCAGATTATATTATAGACATATGACCAGAATGATGAGACAGGTGAGGCGAGCTTATATATTCGGGTAAGCTAGATTGAATCATAAAAGAAAAAAGGTCTTTCACATGAGAGGCACTTAAGAAATATTGGGAACATAAGAAAATATAAATCATGAAATCATATATATACTGATGAAAATGAAGAATAGATTCAATTGTAAGAAGGGATAAGAAAGATTATATCATTGTTTTCGTTATCCTTTTCATTATAAAATTGGTATTCAGCATAGATTATCAATATGTTTATGATAATTGAATAAAGACATCTTGAACAATAACTGACATAAGATACCCCTGGAGAACTTGAGCCAGAATCCAAATAAGATACAAAGCTGAAAATACTGTCTTTACCAATATAGCTAGAAGTGATATTTTTTATCCTGCTAAATACCCTAAAAACTATGGCATATGAGATAAGGTGGATATTTATTACCTAAAAGAAAACCCTAATGATTTCATAGTCTGAAAACCGGCTTTTCATTTTTGATTGACTTATATATATTCTAATATAATCGATTGGATGATTTTTGGAGTTTTCATGTTATTTATATATTTCATTTTCAATCTGACAGTAAAAATATTCAAATTAAATGAGACGTCATAAGGCTCCTAGTTTGGGATAAGACCTTATAAATGCCCATTAATCTTATACAGGCATATCATTCCTTTGACTTTATAAATAAAAACATATACTTGTCGAACTTTATGAAGCATATTAGATATGACCAAAATATATAACCAAATCCATGAGAAGATTAAGGAATCAAAAAACATTGCTTTAGTTTCGCATAAATTCCCTGATGGAGATACTCTTGGGAGTGTGACTGCATTGTATGAGATAATAATGACAAACTTTGATTCCAAGAATGTCGACATTGTCAATTTGGATTGAGTCGCAGAAAAACTGTCTTTCCTTTCGAATAGCGAAAAAGTGATAAATAGATTTGATTATGAAAAGTATGATCTTTGCATTTTTCTTGATATTGCTAATATTATTTTGGCATGATACGGAGAAAAGAAAGATTTTCCTGTCAAATGTTTGGTCAATATAGATCATCACGAATCAAACATATCATATTGAGATATCAACCTCATAGAAACGAATAAGCCCTCGACAACTGCGGTTCTTTATGATTATTTTGTTGTTATGGGCTACAAGATAAATAAAAATATAGCAACATCGTTGTTGACCTGAATATACACTGACACTTGAGCTTTCATTTATTCAAATGTCAATCCTGAAACATTTAAAGCATCGGCAGAATTATTGGATTTATGAGGCAATATAAATATAATAACCTCAAATTTCTTCTTGAATAATACGTTTGCTTTTGTTAAACTATTGAAGCTGGTGATGAAAAGGTTGAAAATCAGCTGAGATTGAGTCGGATTCAGCTATCTGAAAAAAGAGGATATATTAGAATCCGGTTGTAAATATGAAGAAATGGATTGAGTGGTATGGAGAATGAATATGCTTGATAATGTAAAGTATGTATGTTTCCTTTATGAGAAAGGATGACTGGTCAAAGGTTCTCTCAGGACCACAAGAGATGATGTGGATCTTACGCAATATGCTAAGACATATAACTGATGATGACATAAGAAAGCCTGTGGCTTTACGCTAGAATGAAATATAGCCATTTCAGAATCGAATAAAATTTATGTCGATTGTATAGATAATTCAATAATTAATTTTTACTAATGAAAGAAGATAATTCTTTAAGGCTTCAAAAATATCTCAGTCAAGCTGGGATATGCTCACGCAGGAAAGCTGAAGAATATATTGCGGCATGACAAGTATTTGTCAATGGAGAAAAAGCTATAATCTGACAAAGCATTGACCCGGTAGCTGACAAGATCACACTTGGAAATAAAGTAGTCGAAGATAGTCAGGAGTATGTCTATTATAAGCTCAATAAACCATATTGAGTAGTTACAACTTGCCGACAAGATGGGGAATCTTCCATACTTGACGTTGTTGACATTCCTGAAAGGGTTTTTCCAGTCTGAAGGCTTGATAAGAATACCACATGACTCATTTTGTTGACCAACGATTGAAGATTGAGCAATTATCTTATGCATCCAAGATACGAGCATGAGAAAGAATATGTCGTACAGGTTTATTGAAAAATTGAAGATGAAGCTCTAAGAGAAATGTCAGGGTGAGTATTTATCCTATGAAAAAGGACTAGGGATGCTGAAATAAGCAGGCTGAATTCTTGAATGTTCTCTATAATACTAAAAGAATGAAAGAATAGGCAGATCCGCCGCATGGTAGAGAAGGTGGGACATGAAGTAAAGAAATTAAAACGTGTCAGGATTGAAAATATCTTACTTTGAAATCTGCAGGAATGACAATACGTCCATCTCAATAAGACAGAACTTGATTGACTTAGCAAAAAGCTAGGCATTAAGCTTTAAACTTTATAAGAAATTAAAAAAAAGCCTTGTAAACAAATATTTGTTGACGAGGCTTTTTGAATATGCTATATTATTTTAAGTTTTAATTATTAAAGAAATCAACAACCAAATCATAAAGGAGGATTACTATATCCTATAAACAATTTTTATATTTTTTATTTTCTATTTTTAATCCATATGTATCCATTAAAAACCAAATATCCTTATAATCCGGATAATCTTGCTTCAACATGAAATATTTATTCCACAGTATATCTCTGAAATTATATAACTTGAAATTTCGATGAATGAGCAGGAAGTCATCTTTGAGTTGATATAATTCCTCAAACCAAACATGATGATGTTGTTGCATGTCTTGATTGAACCATTGATTTCGCTTGAACCAATGACTTCAATGGCAATTTTGTCATTATAAAACATATAAATGCTCCAGATCCTGATAATCTATGATCCGTAACAACCCTTTTCAGCTGCCATCTTCATCTTTCTGAACTTAATGTGAAAACTTGAGACTCAGTAAAGGAAGGAAATATAATCTGAAAATCTTGAAATTCTGGAAATTCCACCTGAGAGCATCTTCATTTCCAAATAGATACCTGAAATGCACCTTTTCATCCATATTGGCCTTTTAAATTATCAGAAGCAAACGCACTTTGATTAGGGTTTTTTGAAGCCGTCAACAAATGATTATGAATAGATAATGCTAAAAAATATTCAATAAACCCGCTTGTTTATCTTGATAAGGTTTCTGCACTGAAATGAACTTTGCCAGTCATAAAAGTGAATCCGGTATTGGCCTTTTCATCACAAAGCAAATATTTTAAAGATGTGAGCGACAATGTGGAAGAGATTGATTATCTGGCTCAAAAATGAATAACCAAAGGAAATTCTTGATATTTCATGCCGAATGCTAATATAACCAGATGAGAGCTTCTGATTATGGCATTGAAGTTTGCTTGAATAAATCCTGACTGAGACGGGAAGAGTTTTTCTGATGTATTGCCATGAGATTGATGCGAGTCATTTGTGAGAACTGCAACTTCCAGATGATTCATAGCAGGTTATTCTGATGGAACTTTCAGGCCAAATAATGCAATTAATAGAGCAGAAGCTGTAGCAATAGCGTTAAATGTGATAATCGGCAAGTCGAATATTCCAACTGCCGCCGATACTCTTTATCAGGATGTAAAAACAGAAGAATGGTTCAGCAGATATACGAATTACGTATCAGAGAACTGACTTCTTGATTCAATCGGAAAGTTCTACCCCGCAGATAACATGAAAAGATCTGACTTTGCCGTGCTTCTTTATAATCTTAAAGATAAGATAAAATAAGCCATAAACAGCTTTAATGATAGCCTGCTTCTTCAAGAAGAGGCTATTTTTTTGCTTTTTCAATATTTTTGCATAAGATATGCCCACTTAAAAATATTACTATGTCAAAAATCGCAATCCTCCACCCTCATATCACTATAAAATGATGAGCAGTGAAAACTCTTTTAGAAATTGCAGGACATCTTAAAAACGTATGAGATGAAGTGACTTTCTACACCTTGGACTTAAATAGGAACAATTGCTTTCCAGAGCTAAGTCAGGGCCTGAGTATAAAAAATTTGAACGCCAAATGATTCAATAAGATCATATGATTGATTAAACTGGTATTCCTTTTGAGGAAAACAGATATCGTGCTTGCGGGCAATTCGCCTATGCATTTTGTTTGAGTATTGGCAAAGATCATACATCCAAGCATGAAAGTGGCATGGTTTCTCCAGAATATACCAGTCTATTATATGGACCAGAATAAATGAATATTCACTTCGATAAAGAAATTTTTTGAAAAAATAATCATCAGATACGTAGATCTAATTTTGGTTAATTCAAGCTTCATACAGGATGAAGTAAAGAAGAATTTCGGTAAAGAAAGCGAGATTCTATATCCTAGCATAGATGTTGATTTCTTTTCCAATGATCATCAGAGCCTTGAAGAAAATAATACTCTATTCACATATTCAAGATTGTCGAAATGAAAAAATGTTGAATTAGCGATAAAAACTTATGCGGAACTCCAAAAAAGATATCCTGGGCTTAAGCTTCTTATTTGATGAGATTGAGAAGAAAAAGAGAGATTGGAGGAATTAGCACAGTTTTTCCCGGATATACAATTCTTATGAGAAATAAATCAGGAAGAAGTAAAAAGCTATCTGCAGAGATGTACGGTTTTTTTATTTACCAGTACAATCGACGCTTTCGGATTAACCATACTTGAGGCTATGTCGATGGAAAAATCCATTGTTTCATTAGCTTGCTGATGAGCAATGGAACTTATTTGAAATTGAGATAATTGATATCTGGCTAGGAGTGAAGAAGAATTCATACAGTATGCCGATGAACTTCTCTCTGATCCTGAAAAAAGACAAAAAATGTGAGAAATTTGAAGAAAATGGGCTATAGAACATTTTTCCTTATCATCGATGTATGATAGGGTTGATGATTTATTTTAATAATAGTACAGTTATACTAAACAGAATATAGTGTATTTAGCAAGTAAAAAGTGTGAAGAATCCGTGAAGACTGCCATTTTTCATTTGACTTATAT
>CAZUBA010000016.1:0-40209 GCA_964618565.1 uncultured Candidatus Peribacteria bacterium
AATTTATCTTTATTTAACATTAAAAAATCACCTTAAGGATTAAGGTGATTTTATCCTGCTAATGTAAGAAATATATTGAAAAAGATAAGAAAAATATTCATTTCCCAGCCTCCTTTGGATAAAGGGGGGCCCGAAGGATTATGCCTTCACTAATATAGGGAAGGTGCCCGATAGGGCGGATGGGTTACGGTACTGAGGGCACTTATTCCATCCCCAATTCCTCCTTAACATCTTCTCTGATATCGATATGCAATTCTTCAAGCTGAGCAGCATCAAGGAAGCTTGGTGCATTCATCATTGCATCTTCTGCCTTACCTGATTTAGGGAATGCATAGATAGCTCTGATATTGTCTTCATCTTTAAGTATCATAAGGAGCCTATCGAATCAGAATGCGAATCATCCGTGTGGCGGAACACCGTATTGGAATGCATTGTACATCGCTCCGAATTTTGATTTTACTTCTGCATCTGATTTACCGACAATTTCAAATGCCTTTGTAAGCGCCTTAAGATCATGGTTACGGATAGAGCCCGATAGTATCTCATAACCGTTACAAGACATATCATATTGCACTCCATAGACATTCTCAAGATCTGGCTCATCGAAAGCCTTAACTCAACCATGAGGCATAGAGAAAGGATTATGTTCAAAATCTACTTTTCAGGTTTCTTTATCCACTTCAAACATCGGAAAATCTGTAATCCATGCGAAAGCAAGGGCATTTTTATCGGCTAGATTGAATTTATCTCTAAGAGCTAGTCTCACATTGCTCATTGGTTTTACAACTCACTTGAATGACCCAGCTCAGAAAAATATCATATCTCCCGCTTTAGGTTCAAATCTTTCTTCAAGGGCTTTAATTTCCGCTTCTGAGAAATACTTCAGGATCGGGCTTTTTGGCCCTTCTTCTTCGTAGATAATATACGCTAATCACTTAGCGCCTGATCCTCTAGCGACTTCTGTAACTTCATCAATATCCTTGCGGCTCATAGATGCTCATTCCATCTTCATGGCTTTTACGCATCCGCCTGAGTCAATAGCATCCTTGAATACTGAAAATCCGGAATTTTCGAATTCTTTAGTGAAATCCTCGAAATGCATGTCAAAACGAAGATCTGGCTTATCAGAACCATAAAGGCTTTGTGTTTCTTTGTGTGATAATTTGATGAATCTTCCACCAACCTTCCAATCTCTTCATAGGAATTCCTTGACTCACTTCGGCATCTTGACATCCATGATGAATTTTGTAGGGACAAGAGTCGGAATAAGATCATTCACATATCCTTCTGCAACCTGGAATATGTCATCTTGTTCAACGAAGCTCATCTCAACGTCGATCTGGTAGAATTCACATGAATGTCTGTCAGCCCTTGGATCCTCATCTCTGAAACATGGTGCAACTTGGAAATATTTGTCTATTCAACCAACCATGAGCAATTGCTTATATTGCTGAGGAGCTTGAGGAAGAGCATAGAATTTACCTGGCTGAAGACGAGAAGGAACTACATAATCACGAGCTCATTCTGGGCTTGAAACAGTAAATATAGGAGTTTGGACTTCTAGAAAGCCTTTGTCAGAAAACCAATTTCTAGTGAATCTGTTCATTTCTGCACGGAAAACAATATTTTCTAATACTGATTTTCTTCTAAGATCAAGATACCTATGCTTCAATCTCACTTCTTCATTTGCTTCTACATAATCTGAAATTTCAAATGGAGGTGTTTTTGCTTCCATTAGAAGCTCTGCTTTTGTAATTATGATTTCTATTTCTCAAGTTGAAAGATTGGGATTATTTTGACCTTCCATTCTAGCTTTTACAGTTCAAGTCAGCTTAACCACGAATTCTGATCTGAATTTATCAGCCAGTTCCCATGCATCCTTATGATTAGTAGGATCAAATACAGTCTGCGTGATTCCGTATCTGTCTCTTAAATCTATAAAGATGATTCATCCGTGGTCTCTTCTGTTGGCAACCCATCAAGCTAGCGTAACTTCTTGTCAAATATGAGCTTTATTTAGCTCTCCGCATGTATGCGATCTGTGCATAATCCTATTATTATAATGTAAATTCAGTTGATTTATTTCTTAAATTTTTTCTGGCATTCTATGGCTATCTTGATGCAATCTTCAGGATCATATCAAAGGTCATTACACCATCTTATCGTACAAAAAATTATATTTCAAAGCTCTTTTTTCAAGTCATCATCTGTATGAGTATCCATATCTTTTATGGCATTTCTTTCCCACCTGCACAAATCTCAGAAGACTTTTCACATCCTCACTATGATTTGTGAAAGGGATAATTTCTGATCTCACCAAATACTGATGGCCTGATTTAATAATTCTTTGATTTCCATATTAGAAACTTAAAAACACTCCTTTAAGGAAGATAGGTCAAAATATAACTGAATTAGGCAAAAAATCAATTATTAATTGAAAAAAAAGCGAATGAGAGTATATTTTCTAAGTAAATTAATCAATTAACATTATGGACATCAATCAATTAATAAAATCAGTGATTTTTGCAGTCATCATAGCTGCTATAGGGTTTTCACTTTATAAAAAACCGAACTATAGGAAAAACGTCTTGAAAATAGTAAATGATATCTTGTTGGTTTATAAAAACTTTCTTCATTGGAATATATCAAAAATAGTGCTCAATACTTATGGTTGGCTTTTTTGACTGATCATATCTTCTCCGCTTATTGCATTTGCTATTTTTCTTCTTTTTAAAACAACTTCGTCTATTTGAAGCGAAAGCATAAATGCTTTGTCATTGGTTATCGCAAGTTGAGATTTTAATGCTATTTTAAAAGCATTATCAAGTTTCTGAACAAATTGAATCTGGTTTCTATTAACATTGCTTTTTGTACTTCTCATAATAATAGTATTTCTATTCATTTTCTTATATTCTTACTTCCTGCTTCAGAATATTTACAAGAATTATCTTGAATGAAAAAGGCTTCAGATATCAAAATTCTCATCAATCTCAGCATTTATTTTTATGTTATTAAGTTTTTGAATTTCTATAGTTTTTTCAGAAAACCCATATATAAGCATTTGATGAGTAGTCGGACTGGGAATACTTGCTTCGCCTTTCTTTATATTTTGAATGTTAAAATCAGAAAATCACTTCTTATCATATAGGCTCATTTGGAAATTCATATGAGTAACTTCGTGGGTATCCCTCTATCTGGCAATTCCAACCTTACTCCTGATTATTCTTCTGTATTTGCCTAGGTTATGAATTTTCCAAGCCCTTTTAGATTCCAAGAATATTATTGCAACAGGCTTATATGTGATTTCATTTGCTGCGGTTTTCATATATTTCATCTATATGTGCATTAGGGTGCTTTTTACGAATCTTACGCTTCTGAATGATTCTGATAACATGGCAAGGCCGGCAAGAAGCTTTGTGCTTGAAAGTTTCTTGATAACAAAGTGAAAAGCATTGAAGATAATCGGACTTTCAATCCCCTTTTTCATGATATCGATATTCTTGACAGAAATGATGAACTTCCTTGGTTCAATCCATCCTTTATTGACTATTTTTACCTGACTTTTTGATTTTTTAATTATTTCTTGAATATGATTCATGATCATAAATTCACTTTATGATATCTTCAATGAGTGAAATTATAACCTTACTAAAGAAAAAGTTAAATATGATGATGATGGATTAGAGCTTATTTCAGAAATAAATACAATAGACCCCATAATTTTCACTCCGACTGAAGCAATAGTCTCCAAAAAACCTACTCCCAGGAAAAACAAAGTCAATAAGATTCCTGCAAAATCCAAAAAATAAACAATAAAATAACCCCAAGGAAATCCTTGGGGTTATTTTAACGTTTGGAGATTATTTAATTGCCTCAATTCTTTCTTGTGTAATTTGTTTCAGTTCTTCCAATTGGTCTTTAAGCTTCTCTGTTTTAGCTTTAGAAGAATAAACGTCGATTACATTCAAAAGCCTCTGCAAGTATAGCTTTTCTTTTTTTGCCAAAGTATTAGCAATTGACTTCCTTTGATTATCTGAGAATATTTTCTTTTTAATTTCTTTTATTTCTTGTCTTAATTCAAAATTCGCTTTTCTGAGATCTTCATTAGCCATAATTACTGCCCTTTTCTCATCCATGAATTTCTTGAATGCATCTATTTTTGCAGGATCTACATATTTTGAAAGAGTTTCAGTTTGCTTTGACAAGATTTCATTTACTTTTGCATTAAATGCAACCGGATCGAATGAGTTTGTCTTTACAGCTTCCTTTCATTCTTTTATAAGCGCTTTAACTGCCTCATGATAAGACTTAAGGTCAGATTTAACATTAGAAGTAAGGGTTTTTAGCTCAGCTTTTGTAGTAGGCTTCTTCAAGAATTGTTTTATAAAGCCATAATCATCATGAAATTTTGACCAACTTTCTAAAATCTTATTCCTATTATCATTTATCTTATTCCTATCTTCTCTAATTACTCAAGTTGAGGTAACTCCTGTCGAAGTTACACCTGTTGAAGTAATTCAAGCACTTGTATCCAAACTTCAAGTAGAAGATACCATAGTTCAGGTGCCTGCGTCCAAGCTTCAAGAAGAAATTACAGTAACTCATGTATTAGTAACGACAGAACCGGAATCAGTCAAAGATCCGGTCGATGTATCGGCGAATGACGTAGAACAGATGATAGAACCTGTTAATACAGCTCAAATAATTAAGGCATTCTTTGTTTTCATATTAAAATTATTAAGAAATAAAAATGCCCGCACAGTATATGATAGAGTTTTTTATTTACAATACATGTCAAGTGAACAATCGGTGAAGATAGTGAAAGAAAAGTGAAGAAAAATATAACCTCCTGGACCAGGAGGTTATATTTTCTGTATAAAGATTAGAAATCTAGTTTAGGGACAGATCATCCATTCTTGCCCTTAAGAGATCCTCAAGATGGAGCAATTTGTCTAGAAATCTTTGTTTTTTTGTAGGAACAAGACTTGAGTTCATTACCCTATCTTCAGTCTTAAGCACCCTTTCCAGAACAACGCTTATGTTTTTGCTAGTTAGTCTGGATATTAGGTTTTCAGCTTGATTTCTTTCTCTCTCGCTTAAGGAGTCTCTTCATCTTCTATTTGAAGAAGATGAAGAATTGTCATCAACTGATCCGTCGCCTCTTAGTTTAACTCCGTTTACTGAATCATCCAAGCCTGAGTGCCTAGGAAGGTTATCATCTACCGAACCGTCGCCCCTTAGTTTAACTCCGTTTACCATATCGTCTGCTCATGAATGCCTTGGAAGATTATCGTCAACTGATCCGTCGCCTCTTAGTTTAACTCCGTTTACTGAATCATCCAAGCCTGAGTGCCTAGGAAGGTTATCATCTACCGAACCGTCGCCTCTTAGTTTAACTCCGTTTACCATATCGTCTGCTCATGAATGCCTGACTGAATTATCGTCGGATGATGAGCTTGAAGAAGGACTGCTTGATGACGAACTTGAAGAACCTCCTCCACTTCATCCGCCACTTCCACCTTTTGCATAAGCGTTTGAACTTAATAGTGCTATACTTAATATTGCGAGAACTGAGTATAATTTTTTATCTGTTTTCATATAAATTTTGTTACGTTATACGTAACTAGTATTCTATTAGTTTTTTTTATAAAGCAATACAGGAGTGGTGAACAATCGGTGATTAAGAGGTGATTACAGTGTGAAGATGCTTTAAGTAAATGATTTATAAGAACTTAAATGGCCTTATAATAGTATTTTTGGCTATTTTACGTGATTATTATAACATATTTCTGATATTTGGCAAGTAGGCTAAATATAATCAAAATGCTATAAAAAAATTGAGGAATATCACTTAATGATTATAATATGAAAAATAATTAAAACATGACTGACACTATATTGGAAATACCTCACTTTTCCCAGATTCAGAACACTGATTCAAGCATTGCAGAATGGGAAAAGAAGATCTGCTGACTAGCGTGCATTAAAATGTGCATTGAATTTTTTTGCGGCCAATCCCCAAGCCTGGAAGAACTTCTTGAATTCAAAGACGTGGTTCTCAAATGATTATCCCTTCGTGATTGAAAAGAAAAAGAATATACATACTACCTTCCTTGAATCTGATGGTTTCATTATGGTCTATTGCAAATAGCAGCCTCAAAAGGCCTCTACTGAAGGCCGCTTATGACAGGAAAAATAAATACTGAAGCCAAATTCTCAAAACTGATAGAAGCATGATGCGCCATAATAACTTCAGTATCGTTGTGATTTGTGGCGAAAGAAAAGAATTGATGACATCTAGTAGTTGTAAAATGAATAAAGAATTGAAATTTCATCATAAATGATCCGATGAATTTGGATTCCGTAGAGTTATCCATTGAAGATTTTGAAAAAAGCTTTTCTTGAGCGATTATTGTAATATCAGATAAGGATTCAGAAGAATTTGCTTCAAATAGGGCAATATTCATGGATAAGATATCCTTTTGAGCGTCTAAAAATACTTATGTGCATTTGCATGGCAATGAGCATCTTGCAGAATCAGAAACTTTAAGCTTCATCAGAGAAAATGCTTGAACCCTGCTTTCCTTTAAGCAGAACAAGGAAAGATTCATAAGATTTGAAATAGAAGACGCCCATAAAAATAAGGTTTTTTTGCGAATAGATCCAAATAGGATATTTGATGATGCCAATCTCGAGAAAACTATTAAGGAAAGGAATTCTCATCTTGAAGAATCTCTTATAATTTTATCAATGGAAAAATGATTGCATATCAGGAACCATATTCTATTAAAAATCGAAGAAACTAATCCAGACATTATAATTTGAGTCCACACGAATAAGCTGCTTGATATAAATGATTTTACAAAGAAAACAGAATTTGTGCAAATAAATGAAAATTTGCCTTATAATGCCTTCATACAAACTGTTAACAAGAATGATTTCGATGATTTGAGTTCTATGGGCATCAACTGCGTGTATTATAAGGACTGAGAGAATGATTGATCTTTGTCTGATTATATGCAAGCAAAATGAAGGCGTTTCTTTACTGTAGAATCATGATATCATGATAAAGAAGTTTTTAGTTTGCTTTTGGAATGTATCAAAAAAATCATTTAATCCTATATCCTTAAGGTTTAATTTTATTATAAAATCTATATATGCTCAATTGAAATAAAGAAAACTGAAATCCGCATGATTCAGAAAATATTCCTGTTTCACACGTTTTTCCAGTAGAATTTGCAACAAGCGTAGCAGAAATCCTTAGAGGAGAAGAAGAGGCTATTAAAAGATGAATATATAGTTCCATCAGACCTCATCCGAGATTCAAATATACCAAGCTGTTATCGGGTCTGGATTTCACTCATGGCGAAGTTTCTGTCATTGCCAATCATAAGGATCAGATAAGCTCATTATGGATAACTTGACTGGAAGATACATGAATTACATATGATAAGGATAAATGAACCTTTGTTATCCCAGAAATCAAGATAGTCAAAAATCCTGAACTCCACAAGAATAATCCTCATTTAAGATTTGCCACGATTGTTTTTGAATATTCATGGAAAAGCGCAGACACATATCTTTGTTGACTTCCAAAATTTGAAAAAACTCTAGCTTATCTTGATTACAGAGCAGGAATTAAAGATCAAGACATTAAAAAATCCTCTCTGGACCAGAGAGGATTTTTGTTATTTTTCATTATTCATTACGCGATTACTCATTCTTTTAATCTATACATATTTCTTCAGACTCTTTGTACGTATTTTCTATTTTGAAGATTCATATATACTGTAGAATTCTTAACTTTTCTTGTCTTCAGGACTCTAGAAATGATATCATCTGTAGATAGCGGAGCTTTAGCTTTTGCCAAAATATCAACTATAACATCAATAACAGTCCCTGGCTTGTAACCCCATTCCTTAAGTACATAAATACCTCTTCCTATAAGTACGAATTCATTATTTCTTATAAGCTCATTATGGATTGTTGCAACTTTTACAGCTTCACCGAAATGATTGGAGATAAGATTTGTAAGCTCAACGAAGTGAATTGGCTTTTTCTCTTTTTTCATTACATAGATTGCTTTATCCTTAAGTGTAGAAGGATTAAGTATCTTCCATTTTTCAAGGCCTAGGAATTTTTCTTCTCCCTTGACTATATCAGTAAAGATATCAAGAATTGAATCAATAAGAACAGTTTCGACCTTTCCGA
This sequence comes from uncultured Candidatus Peribacteria bacterium, assembly GCA_964618565.1. Lineage (GTDB taxonomy): Bacteria > Patescibacteriota > Gracilibacteria > BD1-5 > UBA2023 > STC-113. The sequence goes on from CAZUBA010000016.1 coordinate 8,212, forward strand.
ATTGTGAGAAAAGGTTTATCTTGATCATTTCATATAGAGAGGAATTCTCCATGATATCACCTTTTTTCTTCAAAATCTTATAAGCTTCTTTGTGTACCTCATTAACCAGCTTCTTGTTTATTTCAGGAAAGAAAAAATGAGTTCTGGCTCAAAGCTGAGGTTTTGATTTATTTATATTGAAGTTTGACTGGATAATCATTTCTATTACTTCAGAATTGATGTCAGAATCCAATTTCATCTCATTTATTAGAGATGAAACAATCCTATCTCTTATAAGAAGGCCCCCATGCATACGAAGAACTTTCTCTGATTCCTCTTGAATTTTTGATAATTTTGTAGTTTTGATTATACGTCCTATCTTCTTGATTCATACGTCTTCTATCTGCCTAACTCTCTCACGAGTAATACGGTAGCTATTACCTATATCCTGTAAGGTTTCTTTTTCACCGCCAAGACCGATTCGTCTTGAGATTATCGTACGTTCTTTTTCCGTCAAATTTTGCAGAATACCTGTAAAGTCCTGCATGATTTCTGAATTTTTTGTTACCATCGAGGGAAGTTTTATATTAAAGATAAATTTAAAACACTGCCTATTGTATAATTTTTTTTCTTCAAAAGTCAAGATTATTTCACAAAAAAAACAGTTAAAATAAGAGCTTTGAAGAATAAATTTTTTATACTCAGCATTGATAGGCATCCTTAAGCGCTTTCAAGCTTTTGAGATTATTGTATTTTTTTAAGTTTTTTTTATCAAAAATGAGATATGTCAAGTGGAAAAAAATCCGCTTTCCTTATATTTTGGCTTAAAAATAATAATTTACAATAAAAAATCCCGAATTATCTCTTCGGGATGGTAATATTTGACCAATAATAAACATTAAATCGGTAAACTCATGTTTGATTTATTATTTCATGCAGGGGAACTTAGTATATCCTTATAATCCTCTAGATCCTGCTGAGCTTCAAATTTTGAATTTTCTATATATATCTTTGACAATATTTCCTGCTTCTTTTCCCTATAGCTCAATACTCAGCCCAAAAGCACAAATATAGATCCGACCACCTCAAAAATGATTCATTTTCAGATTGATATTCATTTAGAAAACGTCGTGAGTCCCCTAATTGAATTGAAAATCACTAGGGTAAGCAAGAAAATTATAATTCAAGAAAATACGATTATCGTATAATCATGAAAAATAACTCAGGTTTTTGTCTTAAGCTTTTCCTTGTTTTTATTCGAAAGGATGAGAAATGTGAGGAAAATCAAGATAAGCCCTATGAAATATCCCACGTGTCATGATACGATATTAAAAGAGCTGTATGGGGTGATTCCGTCATATTCAACGGTAAACCAAGTAAAGAAAAGAGAGAAGAAACAAAGGATGATTCCTAAAAAAACTATCTTTTGGCTGGCTGTAAGATTAAGAAAATTAAAGCTCAATCTATCGACCAAAAGATGAAGTTTATATTTCAATTTTCTATTTTTTGAATTCAGTATATAATTCATTTGATTTGTTTAAAATATCAATCGCGAAGATACATTATATTTATATTAATATTTCCAATAAAGTAAAGGCAAATATGTTTGACTTTTATTTGGAATATGTTTAAAAATTAATAAGAAAATCCCTTTATGAAGCAAAACAAGATAATAATAATTTTCGAATTGGCAATTAATTTCCTCAGATCTTTATGAGAAAGCGTCTTTTTGTTCTTCAGGCATTTATCAGGCAGCAAAAAAACATCTCCGCTCAATGAAAATAGATTTTTGGATGTTTTGAATTTTGTTTTGCACACCGGTCCAAAGGGTTTTTGGAAAAAGCCAACATGAATCAAAATCGGCAGAAGCATAGCAACTTTTTTGCATTATATATTCAATAAGGAAGAGAAATTCAAGCAAATCAAAAAATAATTTGACAAAATTGTCATTTTTCATAGAATTTGCGCACCCAATTATTTTATTTTTAAACAGGGAGAATTAAATGTTAATTTATGCTATAAGAAATAAATCTGAGTCAAACGAGAAACTCGTACTAAGATACAAAAAAATGTTTTTCCAGACCAGGATAGCAAATAAGTTAAGAAAAGAACGTTACGCAGTTAAATGATTATCTGAGAGAAAACTTAGAGAAAAGGCTATAATCAGAGAATGATACAGAGCTCTTAATAATCGTTAATAATAAAATCACAATTTGTCAATAAAAAAGTCCGAAAAAGTTCGGACTTTTTTTGACCTTTGAAAAAAAGTATGGTAGACTGCCTTAAGTGGCAAAACAAATAAAAATACATATTAAAATAAAAACAAAATGCAAGAAATTACAGACGTTACAGATGCGTCTATAATCAACAACATAGAGCCTTCAACGCCAGAGCTAGATTTATCCAGCCTTATATCTGGACTAGATGAAAAATTAGAGATAAACGATGCCCTTGCTTCCGTGGAAACCACTGAAGCCGAAGCTATGCCTTCTTCATCAGAAGAGCCTCTGGTTATGGCTGAACCTTCAGTAGAAGAATTTATTCCCGTCCAGGAAGAGCAAATAACTGAAGAAGCCTTCATTGAAGCTCCGATCCAAATGGAATCAGATAAGGCTGACGATTTCTTGAAGATGATAGATGCTATTGATCCTGTTTCACTTATAACTATCTGATCAGAAACTACGACAGATGATTCATCACAGAAAAGATTCGAACAAGAACTTGAAAAGATCAATTCAGAAAGAAAACATAAGAAAATATCTCAGTTCTTTGCGGACAAGGTGAAATTTCTTGCAAATTATGTCATAGTTTCTACATTAGTATTTTTCATACTTCTTTGAGCAGCTAATTATTCAGCATATTCAACTATAGCTTATAATTTCATAAATCCAGGAAATCTTAAGAACTCAAGCAGAGAAATATTAAGCGTAATCGATAATTCTAAAATCAAGGTATTTGCAGATGAAGAAAATACACTTCTATGAAAAGACCAGCAACAGACAATACAAAAAAAGCTCGCCGAAGATAATGCCCAGCTTCGGGATACATATTTCTCGCCTAAGAAGCTTGTGCCGCTTAATTCAAATGTAAATCTGAGCGTTGACATCGTTCCTTATGAGAATAGGATAATAATACCAAAAATAGGCAAGAATGTGCCCCTTGTTGATGTTGACGCAAGAAGATGAAATCTTGATTTCACTAATCTAGAGAACATATTCATGAACGAATTGGAAAAATGAGTCCTACGCTATCCATGAACTGCAAAGCCAGGCGAAACTGGAAATGCATTCATATTCGGGCATTCATCAAATTATCCATGGCTGAAATGAGATTATAATGAAGTTTTTGCCATGTTGGATGTTCTTAATTTCTGAGATGAGATAATAGTCTATTATAATCAGAAAAAATACACTTACGTGATCAAAGAAAAAAAAGTAATCAAACCGGGTGATGTAAAGATATTAGAAAGAGACCCAACCAAGAAAGAACTCAGCCTTATGACATGTTGGCCGATAGGTACTTCATTAAATAGGCTTATAGCTTTCGCTGAGCTTAAATCAGTAACTCAATAATCGCAAAAAATATGAAAGTAAGCACTTACAATTTCCAATATGATCCGAAAAATCTAGATATGTTCAAGCTGGATATCTTCTGAGGCAATTTAGACTTAAGCCTGCTAACGCTAGCTGCTGTAATAGCAGCGGTTTGATTGGTTTTCTACTATATTGGCCCATTTTTAAAAGGCTATTTTATAGTTTCAGCAGAAGAGAAAAAGAAAGAAGATAATAAAAATAAGATAAAAGAGCTCATAATGATGAAGGAAGTTCAGACTGAACTTGAAAAAGAGATTGAAGAATCACTTCTTAGCGCAGGATTAAAAACCAGCACTATTTAACAAGAATCGTTAATTCTCAAGCCTTCACCTCAAATCCCCTGTTCTTGAAATTATAATAAAGCATTGAAGCGAGTCTTACGAGACTCGTTTTTTCTTCTTTGATCATTGATTCTATGTGAATCTTGTCCCCACTTGGATTATTTAAGCTTATTGTTGATATTATTCAAGAATTTATCGCGGATCTTATTGATTTTTGATGCTTAGGCTCTCTTGGAGGAGGCACAAAAAGGATTTTTTCTTTTAGTTGTTTATAATCTTTGAAGCTATAGATTATATTATTCATGCTGACTCATATGGTTATGGGCGAGTCATTGAAGTCGATTTCAAATCTATTTAATTCTTTATTGAAATAGCCTAGCTCAAGGTATAGGTCTTTTACCATCTCGATCTCTTCAGAAAGCGAAATGTTTGAAATATGAATTTTCTTATCATTTTTTATGGCATCTTCAAAAACTTCAGTGAATATGCGAAGCTCGTCCTTCGGCGAATAAACCTCACTCCATAGCTTATAATCTTTTTTATAATCCAGATTAGGGTTTTTTGAAGATGATAGCAATGTTGCCAAATCGACCTCATTTTCAAAAGTTGCTTCCAGAGGAATTATAAAAAGGAACTTATTATCAAATTTATTCTCATCTATATTTATTATTGAATTCTGTGTTACTTGCTTCATTTTTGATTTTTAGATTATTCGGGGAGCATTATATGGAAAATGCACGCATATGAAAATCGAAAAACGTAAATTCCTCCTTATTGGCAAAGACAGATTAAAGAACATAAAGTATTGTGGAAAAGCTTTTTATGGATAAAATCAAGAAATATTATTTTAAGCTTGATAAAGAAAATGATAAAGAATCTGATATTCGATTGGTCATGAACCCTAAGCGATGATCTGACTACAATACACACTGCGACTATGAAAGTTTTTGAAAAACTTTGATTGAGGATATTAACGCTTGATGAATATAAGGAAGAATTCACCCTGCCTTACATGAACTTTTATCATAAATTCAAAAAAGATGCAATAAGGGAAGAAGTGGATATTCTATACATTAAGGAAATCAATTCGCTAGACAAACCAAAACCTTTTAAAAGTACTGAAATAATGCTCAAATCCTTAAATGAAAAAGGTCTTAATATGGTTATACTAAGCTCTCATCCGCAAGAAAATCTTGAGAAAGAAATAAAAAGCCATTGACTCGAAAAATTTTTCATGCAAATAAATTGAAGCATACACGATAAATCTGAGGCAATCGTTGAAATCATGAAGAAGCTTGATTTTAATTCAGAGGAAACCGCATATGTTTGAGATATGGAACATGATATAAGGGCGGGGAAAGCAGCTAAAGTCAGAACCATAGCTGTTACTTGGGGGTATCAGACAAGAAGTAGACTATCTCATGAGTTTCCTGATTATATGATTGATGATCTGAGGGAACTGGAGAAATTGATCACCCTTTAAAGGGATTATTTTATTTCTATGGTAAATTCTATGACTGCATACATAGCATTTTTAAGAGGGATAAATGTTGGCTGAAATAACATCATAAAGATGGAGAGCTTGCGCAATGCCTTTGAAGAGATGGGTTTCAGCTCTGTAAGAACATATATACAAAGCTGAAATGTGCTATTTAAATCCCAATTGGAAGATATTGCTACTTTGGAAAAGGATATTGAAGCTTGATTATCAGAAAAGTTCAATTATTCTGCGAGAGCATTAGTAAGGTCAAGAAATGAAATGGAGAGCATCGTTCTTCATTTTCCTAAAATTTTTGAAAATGATGAGTGGAGGCATAATGTAATCTTCTTATATAAAAATATAGATTCCGAAGAGATTTTGACTCGTTTCAAGCTTAAAGAAGATATAGAACAAGTCCATTATTACAAATGAGTCTTATATTGGTCAGCAAAAAAGGATGAGATCAACAAAACTGCCAGATTTAAGCTTGCTTCTCAAAAGGAATATAAAGATATGACTATAAGGAACATTAATACGACAAAAGCAATTCTGGAACTGATGAGAAGCGAAGAGAATAATTTATAAAAAGATTAAAAAAACATATGAATATCTGAAAAATATTTTTTGAAGGCGAAACTTTCCAGAATCTCCAATTGCAATGACTTGATTTAAGCGGAAAGGAATTTTCTTCTTGCACATTTAAAAAATGTGACTTCAGCTGAAGCATCCTAATAGGTTCGATTCTTTCAGACTGTGTTTTTGAAGATTGTAATTTATCTAATGCCAAGGTTGATGATTGCAGTTTTCAAGAGACTGATTTCAAGAATTGCAAATTAACTTGAGTGATATTTACAAAGATTAATACTCTGCTTGTGAGCTGGTCATTTCAGAATTGCAAGTTAGAATTATGCAGCTTCAGTTGACTTAATATCAAATGAAGCAGTTTTGCCTGATCTGTAATAAGAGAAACTGATTTTGTTGATTGCACGCTAGTAGGCTCTGATTTTAAGGGGTGTGATCTTCAATGAAGCAAGTTTCAGGATGGCGATCTTTCAAAATCAGATTTTGTATGAGCAATCAATTATTTTATAGATCCGACTCAAAATAATCTGAAAAAGGCTCGATTTTCACGAGACGAAGTCCTTAATTTGCTTGCTTGATTTGAAATTGAATTAATATAACCACTGAATATTATGAGATATCTTCCAATTTTGCTTTTATTCATCTGATGATCGATATTGACCGTTGGCGATCTGCTGATGAAAAAATGGGTTTCCAATAACGATGCTCGGATTTTTATCTTATGATTGATCATTTATCTGATCGGACTGATATTTTTAGCTTTCAGTTTCAGATATAAGAATATTGCAGTAGCATCGACAATTTTCGTTATCTTCAATATCATAACCCTTTCATTAGTCAGCTGGTTTTATTTCAAAGAAACCCTTACTCATTTTCAGATTGTGTGAATACTGCTTTGAATTTCCTCTGTCATAGTTTTAGAGCTCGCCTAAAATCAATTTAAGCTTTTCAGGTTTTGTAAGATGCTTTATCCTGTATTCCTCTTTTGAGGCCTCTGACCTATTCTCAAATTCCCTGTTATAGACAAGATTCACCGGTCTGCGCATCCTGGTGTATTTTGCGCCTGATTTTGAATCATTATGCTCAGTCAGCCTACGCTCCAAATCAACAGTTATCCCTGCATAAAGGCTGGAATCTGAACATTCTAGAATATAAACGTAGTACATGGAGTTTAGTTGTTAGGAGTTAGTTATTAGTGATTAGTTATTAGTAGTTAGAACTTAGTTGTTAGCAGTTAGTGATTGGAACTTTGGGCTTTGCGGTGTACGTTTGCCTTCATTTTCAAAACTTTGATATGATTTCTTAATAAATCTAAACAATAAATTGTTATTAGAACTTAGAATTTAGTTGTTAGTAATTAGAACTGCCCGTCATCACGAGGAGGAACGACGTGGTGATCCATTCGTTCGTAAGGCAAGATGTCCATTGATTATGGAGATTGTCACACTGCATTTCATTCCTTTCCCAATGGGGGAATATCTCAGCTCTATTTTCTCAACTCTCAGCTCTTTTAGTGATGATACCCAGTTTTCTTCTCTATGGACTTGATCCTATAAATCTGCTCAAGAAGCATTAAAAAAGCCATTGAATGAGGAAACGTCATCTTGCTGAGACTTAATTTCTTCTGGAAATACGGATCCATCATTTCCTTATCATAGCCATAAGAACCCCCTATTACAAAAGTGATTTTTGGTTGCCTTTGGATTGTCTTATTGATGAAATCATTAAAATCTTCTGTAGAAATCTCATCTCATAGGAAATCAAGGCCAATGAAATATCATTTTTCTTTATCTATTATCTCTTTTATCTTCTCGGTCTCTTTTTTTATTATCGTAGCGATTTCACCGTTTTTTTCTGGCTTTATCTTGAATATCTTCACTTCTTTGCCAAGTCGCTTGATATATTCTGAAATCGGCTTGTCGAAATGATTGAAGGAATCTGAAACTATTATTATCTGGAGCATTTGATTCTAGAACTGAATTTTAATAAATTATCTTAAAGTTATCGTACTGCTTTTTGACTTCTTTTCAAATCAAAAAAATAAAGTGTTTAACAATACTCGATCACTTCAATATTTTCCGGCAAATCCTCGAAGGTCACTTCTATCGATCAAAATTGGAGTTACACGTTTGTAACACCTGCACTGCGTTCATTCGAAATCTGTGAAATTTCTCTTTTCAAGAATATATATTTTCCCGATTTTATTTCTTGCAGATTCAAGAAGATTCCTTGAGGCTGCAAAGAAAAGGACTCAGTCATTAATCCCGAATCCGCTGCCTGAATCTCAGTCGGTGTTGAATTCATTTATAAGAGACCTGAATATTGCTACTCAGGAATATGGTGTTGCGAATACTGCCGGTCTTCAGTCTTTCTCCAATTTTCAATCGATATACAAATATGCCTGCCTAGGCTCAAGGATTGAAAGATTTTCTAAGGATCCATGAAATACATACTTTCATGATTTTTCATATTTGAGCAGCTTTTCTATTGATTCAGACATAATTCAAATTATTAATCAATAATTATGAAACAGCAATGGAACTAGTGTTATATTGAAATTATTTCTTCTTAAAAATCATCATGTCAGAAATGCATGGAACACTATCGTTCAGTATCTTTGGGGTTATTGTTTGCAAGAGATCTAAATCGGGATGAGCATCTCAAAGCACAGTCTCTTTGGTTGGAGAAAAGTATCAGTATGCTTCCGGATCATATTTTGAAGGCATTATTATGCTCATAAGTGCATTATTTGTCCTTATAACTAGAGATTTGGCTGAATACTGTGATAATACGGCATAGAACCTATTGATAGAATCCCATGCTATCTGCTTCAGTTTTCAGGATTCAGGGCGGAAAGTGTCTATTATAATCGCATGTCATCCTGGTTTCAATATCCTGATTATCTCTTTTTGGACCTTTTCTCTATCTTCAAGAGATAGATGATGGAGCACTTGGAATAAGCACAATATATCTTTGGATTCGTCTAAAATGCCTTTTAAATCTGTTATATTTCACCTCATCAGTCTTACATTTGGCAAACGAATTCTGGCCCTGCTTAACATATCATCGGATCTGTCAAGGCCCGCAAAATGAACATTGGGAAACGATTCTATAAGCTTTTCCAATTTATGTCACTGTCAGCATCATAATTCCATGCAAATGCTTCAGTTTGTAAATATTCCGGATTCCTTCAGATATGGGATGTAGTATTTTTCAAAATAGCTTGCTCTGTTGGCGAGATTTTTTTCTTTTGAGGTCACTAGAGCTGTTGTTGTATATATATCTATCTTACGCATATTGAAATATTATGTTTAGTTTTATAGACTTTATTTATTTACTTCCTATTGTCAAACATAAATATTTTGCTTATAATATATCATAATTGTCTTGATTTAGTCACTGTATAGGCACCCAAAAAAACATAAAAAAACATTTGCAATATTCCAAAAAAACACTATATATAGTGGTACGTCTACGTGATGACAAACAATATATAGTTTTTTAAAATTTTTGGGTGAAAGTGGAAAATCTTAATTTTTGGGCTTGTTAATCCAAAAATTTTTTCATATCAGGATATATACTGAATATACAGAATTCATTCACTCGTGATAAGGGCTTAATTTATAATTTTACAACCCAAATAACGCATGGCAATATATAAAGTAAAAAAACGTAATTGAGCGATCGTAACATTCGATAGAGCCAAAATAGAAACTGCCCTTAAAAAGGCCATAGAAGCATCCGGATGAAAAGATTTTTCCGAAGTTCCCTCTCTTACTGATGAAATACTGGAAGGCATAGAAGTGGTTACAGGTAAAAATATTCCAGATATCGAACTTATCCAAGATAAGGTTGAAGAAATACTTATCAAATGATGACATAATACTGTAGCCAAGAATTACATCCTTTACCGCCAAAAAAGATCTGAAGCACGTCATGACAGAGATGTTGTAGTCGAGGTAGGAAAAACCATGGATGAATACCTTGATCAGACCGATTGGAGAGTCAATGCTAACGCAAATTCAGGTTATTCCCTAGGCTGACTTATCCTAAATGTCTCATGAAAGGTAACGGCAAATTACTGGCTATCTCACGTTTATCCTGCCGAAGTCGGAAATGCTCACAGAAATTGAGATTACCATATCCACGATCTTGATATGTTCTGCTGATATTGTGCTGGTTGGTCATTAAGGCAATTATTGGAAGAGTGATTCAATTGAGCTCCAAATAGAATCGAGTCATCTCCGCCGAAAAATCTTCAAAGTGCAGTAAACCAGATGATCAATTTTCTTGGAACTCTTCAAAATGAATGGGCATGAGCTCAGGCATTCTCATCGTTTGATACTTATATGGCACCCTACCTTCATAAATTTGAGGAAGAAACACGAAATGATATGGAAAAATATTCAATGAAATTTGAATCAGAGGAAGTTAAAGAGAAATATATTGAAGATAAGGTTTATAAATATACTTACCAGAATCTGCAGAACTTCATTTTCTGATTGAATGTCCCTTCAAGATGGTGAACTCAAACGCCATTTACAAATATCACATTGGATTGGGTTTGCCCTGAAGATCTGGCCGATAAAGCCTTATACCTAGGAGGATATGACAAAGGCCCTTACAAGAAAAAATACTCTGAGCTGAAAAAGGAAATGGATCTTATCAATAGAGTCCTTATAGAGATCTATACTGCCTGAGACAATAAATGAAGAGTATTCACTTTCCCGATACCTACATATAATATCACTGAAGATTTCGATTGGGATTCATCAAATACTGAGTTGCTTTTTGAAATGACTGCAAAATACTGACTTCCCTACTTCCAAAATTTCATAGGATCTCAATTCAAAAGGGAGAAAAATGAAAACGGAGTCATGGAAACAGTGAGAAATAAAGATGCCTATACTCCATGAGCAGTCCGCTCAATGTGCTGCAGACTTCAATTGGATCTGAAAGAGCTTCTTAAGAGATGAAATTGACTTTTCGGTTCAGCTGAGATGACTGGTTCAATCTGAGTAGTCACAATCAATCTTGCTCGTATCGGTTATAATTTCAAAGGCGACAAGGAAGGTTTGCTATTGAGGATAGAACATCTGATGTCTATGGCAAAAACATCGCTTGAACTTAAGAGAGAAGAGCTCACGAAATGGCTTGACAGATGATTTTATCCATATACCTTCAGGTATTTGAAATCATTCAGGAACCATTTCTCAACCATCGGAATAAATGGAGTCAATGAAGCAATCAAAAACTTTACTGATAATAAGGAGGATATCTCTACTATCGAATGAATGGAGCTTGCAAAGGAAATTCTGGAATTCATGAGAGAAAAGCTAAAATCATACCAAGAGGAAACGGGAAATCTGTACAATCTGGAAGCAACGCCAGCAGAATGAACCACTTATAGATTCGCAAGAGAAGACAAAAAGCAAATGGCCGACATAATTCAAGCATGAACTCAAGAAGCCCCATATTATACCAATTCTTCCCAGCTTCCGGTTTGATTTACCGACGATGCATTTGAGGCTCTTGAATACCAGAACGAATTGCAATGCAAATATACTTGAGGAACAGTTCTTCATCTATATATGTGAGAAAGGCTTTCTGACTCAACTGCATGTAAGAATCTAGTAAGGAAAGTCATAGAAAATTACCAGCTTCCATATATCACGATTTCGCCGACATTCTCCATATGCCCTAAACATTGATATATTGCATGAGAATACGATTATTGTCCAAAATGTGATGAGGATATCTGATTCAGAGGCCAGAAGCTTGATATTGAACAGCGCGTAAAATATACCGACGATCCTCTGAAGCTGGAAGAATTAAGGCTTAGGGAAGATTAATCCGAGATTCCAGAAACGTAGAGACAAGGCATGCCTTGTCTCACAGATAGGACAACCTTGTCTCTACGATAATTATTTTTTTATTTATTATTTATTAATCATTTATATTTATGCCAAAAAGACAAAAATGCGAAGTATATACTCGCGTAATGTGATACCACAGACCAGTAAGCCAATTTAATGAAGGTAAAAAATCGGAATACTACTCAAGAACTTATTTCACAGAAGGCAAGACTTGCAATTCAAGATTCACTGAAGAATTTGCTTCTGTCACTTGTTAATATAATTATGGAAAAATCTAAAAATACTTGTTTTCTCTGCTGAGTTGACTCTCACCAAAAAGTATTGGTGAAAATAGAAAAAGATTCTAAAGAACTATATGTTTGTACTGGTTGTCTACCATCTATAATACACGGATAAAAATCCCCTCCGGCCCCAAATATTGCCGGAGGTTTTTCTTAAGTATCATTCTTATGCAAAATTCACTTCATGCCTTATGATCCAGAGCGATTTCTGGTGCGGTTAACCCATCTCTTTCGGATTTATGACCATGATACAAGGTTAAAGAATTTGAGACAAAAATATTTCATGCATGAGAAGAGATTTGAATCTGAAACATAGATACTCTTGAGCCATTTATAGAAATGAAGGAAAGCTGAATGAATTTTGCGGTTTCTTGTCTTGTAAAAAGGACTTCTGAGATTGTCTTGATTCTTCTGCAAGATATAGAATTTAATCCTAGTTAATCAAAAATGCTTTTATCCTGAATCAAAAAAACGACTCTGCTGGATTATCCTGGCAAGGTGTCAACTATAGTATTCACTCTTGGCTGCAACATGCGATGCCAGTATTGTCATAATTATGAATTCGTGTTACCTGAAAAAGTTAAGGATTTCATGAAAGATCTTATTTCAGACGTTGCTTTTTTCAATTTTCTAAAAACCAGGGTCGGGTTTCTGGATTGAGTCGTAATTTCAGGCTGAGAACCTACAATCCAAAAAGATCTATATAGTTTTATCAAAAAGATAAAGGAGCTATGATATCTGGTTAAGCTTGATACGAATTGAAGAGATCCTGACATTCTCCAAAAGCTTATAGATGATAGAATGATTGATTATATAGCCATGGATATTAAAAACCCTTTCAATAGATATAAGATCATAACTTGAGTTGAAGAAGATATGTCTGCGTACAGAAAAAGTGCCTCAATGATAATGAGTTCAGGTGTTGATTACGAATTTAGGACAACTGTGGCAAAATGATATCATTCTGACGAAATCATCAAAGAAATCTGAGAAGATATCAGATGAGCCAAGAAGTGGTTTTTGCAGAATTATGAGGAGAAGAATATCCTGAATTCTTCATTTGATGGAAAACCGTTCATTTCTGAAGAACTCTTGAAACTAAAATTGATATGATCCCTTTATACCGATAAATGCGAGATAAGGAAATAATTTGACACTAATATATTAAATTGCTATAATACCTTCAATTGGAGGTATTATAATTTATAATTCAATTTTTTTTATGTTCAAACACAAAAAAATAGCTCTTAATTTACAATTTTCAACACAAAATCTTAATTCAGCCTTCACTCTCGTCGAGCTCATAGTCGTCATAGTAATCCTAGCAATCCTTGCCACTATAGCATTTCTTTCCTTTTCCTCCCAATCATCTTCTGCCAGAGATTCAACCCGTATGGCAGATACCACGAACATAACAAAATGACTATGAGTGTTCAAGGCAATATCTTGAACTTATCCTATGCCAGACAGCTATATAACTATTAATGCCGGTACTGGATTCATGATATACCAATGACAGGCATGAAAGAACGTGCTTAATATCCTCAAGATGTCAGAAGCCAAAGATAATCTGGATTCAAGCTACTACTCATACTCTACTGATGATACCAGATCATTCTACTCAGTTTGATGATTCCTTGAAAACCCTCCGACATCACTCAAAGACATCATGAACCCTTTTAATCTTTTATCCTCTGAATCTTTCAATCTTTCCTACGCTGCTGACTATTCAAAAAGATATCTCTTCTATAAATGAGACTGAGTTTGAATACTCACAGAATCATGAACCAATGCTCCGGCTGAACAATTGTATCCTGCCAATACTACAGTGAACCTATCTACAGAATCCAAATCGCTGAATCTCAACATATCTTCTACCAATATCATATCATGAACATGACTCATAGCCTGAGCCATACAATCAACCCAGAACTGAAACTATAACTATAATGCTCCAACTGCTTGTCCAACTTGATTCATCCCGGTTCCTGGGAACACGGATTTTAATCAGCCAGGATTTTGTGTGATGAAGTTTGAGGCGAAAGCTCTTAATTGAGCTATAGATTCATGATATAATTGACATAATTATTCAGTTTCTGACACACTAATAAGTTCTGCACAAGACCCAACTATAGTAAACTTAACGCAAGTTCAAGCCATAGCTGCTTGTAAATCTATATGAGAATGATATCATCTCATTACAGAGAACGAATGGATGGCAGTTGCAAGGAATATTGAGGAGCAGGCTACCAATTGGTCAACATGACTTGTGTGAAGCTGATTTATCTTTATGTGACATACAGACGGCTCGCCCGCATACACGATAACTTGAAGCACAGATGATGCACAATGATACGTAAATACTTGAGACTCCGCATCCAATCCTTGAGACTCAGCTTTTGGCTCACATTTCTCAAGCAATGTAGAGCAAGCATATAAATGACAGAAAAGAACACTTACGCTTTCAAATTGAAATGTCATATGGGATCTGGCATGAAATTCAATGGAACACGTAAACAAGTCAAATACTCTTGATTGAAGTAATTTCAATGATTGAAATTACTGGATATCCAATTCTTGCTGAGTTGCAGGATTCAATTCCTATAATCCTTGACAGACCATAGGATCTGCCTCTGTTTGAGTATGTAATTATCAGAATTGATATTCTTACTCTAAAGTCGGTCCTAAAACACCTAATCTCAATGAAGATAATTGAATCTGAAGGATCGGTTCAAACACTAATCCAAATGTCATCTTCATTCGCGGAGGTCTATTGGATCACGGTGCCCGAGCAGGAATATATGCCTTCTTTATGGGCTGGAATGCTTCGTCAAGCCATTATGCACTTGGCTTCCGCTGCGCCAAATAATCCAATTACAAAAAAGCCTCCGATTATGGAGGTATTATAATTTATTCACTCCTATCTTATGATTAGCAAAAATAACAAAAGCTCTTACTCTAGATGCTCAATTCTCAATTCAGCCTTCACATTAGTAGAGTTAATCGTTGTCATTGTAATACTTGCAATTTTAGCAACTATAGCATTTCTTTCATTCTCTTCTCAATCTGCAAGTGCTCGCGATTCAACACGCTTGGCTGATATGAGCAACATAGATAAATGATTAAAGGTATTCAATGCAACCGCAGGCAAATACCCCGCTCCAGATGAACCTATATCGATAACGGCTTCTTGAATCTTAATATGAACGCAATGATTTGCATGAAGATCGCTTCTTAGTAATATAAAACTTTCTGACTGATGAAAAGATCCATTGGATAATTCTTCATATTATACGTATTCAACAAATCCGAATCAAAGCAAATTTCAGTTATTATGATTCTTGGAAGACTGAAACAATAGTGCTCTTTCTTTGCTTCCCCCTCGTCCCGCAAACGGAGGAGAGGGTTGGGGTGAGGGCCGGGTTAATGCCAATCCATCGAGTTATAGCTGAAGATATGCCATAACCAAGTGAGACATGTTATGAATTATCCTGCACGCCACTACTTCATTGCCAGCTCAAATCTCAAATGCTTCTATAGATCTTATCAGTGCCAATGGGTCTACCAATTATAAAGCCGTATTTGGCAATGAGAATTCTTCAAATAACATAACAGCAAGCTGATCTGAGATATTCAGCAATATATTAAATAGAAGAAGTGAAATATTAAGCAATACTCAATTATCTCAGCTTGATGATAGCCTTATCGGTTTTTGGGATTTTGAAGAATGATTTGGAACTGTGGCAAAAGACAAGAGCAAGAGCTGAAATCATGGAGCTTTCACGGGAACTGTTCATCCTACGTGGATTAAATGAAAAAATTCCTGAGCCATCGCTATAAATTGATTCTGATGAGTCGATATTTGAAATATAAGCTGATTCACATGATATACCCAGGTTGCCGTATTCAAATATGATAACACCGAGGTTCCGTACATATACATATTGCAAACTGGCTTATGAGATATCGAAACTAACTCTTGATATCTGGATTTTTTCTCATGGGATTCAAGAAATTGATGAACAGAAAACACCAGACGGAATCATTACTCATATAAGTTAAAACCAGGAGAGTGGTATAATGTTGCTGTAGTGGCAAAAGATCTCACAAAAGCCGATCTTTATATTAATTGAGAATACGTGGCAACAACTAATGTCGATGTCAATCCCGGATGAACTTATTTCTGAAGTTCAATCTGATATAATGAAGAGATAGGCAGAAACCTTTATTGAGCCATCGATGAAGTTCGAGTATATAAAAGGCCGCTTTCGCCCTCAGAAATATGAGCATTATACCAATCTACAAGATAACAACAAGCCTCCCGATCACTCGGGAGGCTTGTTAAAAAATTTTTAATTAAAAAGGAATATCTTCAATATTGATTTCTTCCTCTTTCTTTGGCATTGTCTTCTTAGTTTTTGATGGGCTCACGTCTTCATCGTCTCATCCGGAGAATGCTGTATCTCAGAAATCTTCACTTCTTCATCCAGCTCCTCAAAGTAGGATTATATTATCGCCTACCACTTCTGTCTTATATCTTTTTTGTCCAGTCTGGTCTTCCCAGCTTCTTGTTTGGATTCTTCATTCGATGTATATTTTTTTACCTTTTTGAACGTATTGTTGTACTATTTCAGCTAACTTCCCCCAAATAACGATTGAATGGAATTCGCTTTGATCTTGCTTCATTCAAGAGGCATCTTTCCAAGTCCTATTAGTAGCTATGTTGAAATTTGCAACGAATTGCCCGTTTGGTGTTTGTTTGATTTCCGGATCAGCCGTAACGTTTCAGATAAGCTGAACCTTATTAAGTGAATTCATAAAAAATAATAATAAATATATAAAAAACTCATGTAATATATGCGAATCCGTTTCTTGCAAGCCTTTTAAAACCCTTGTTAAAACAAGTGTTTAAGCTCCAAGCTCTAAATTCTTAGTTATTATACTTTAAAAAAAACAAATGCAAATTTTTGCTTTAAAAAACATAATATGGTAGAATGGCAAAGTATATTAGAAAAAAAATATAAACATGAAGAATTGGCTACAGAAAAATTGAATACTCATTACAACAATAATTATAATACTGCTAAATTTTTTAGCATATTATTTTATAAACGACAGCATAAAAGAAATCGACTTCATATGGCCATCGCTCTTCGCCATAGAGCTTGTTGCTTTTTATGTTTTTATCCATTCTGCGCTTCTGTCCCCGATAATGCAGCTTAAAAAAGAGATAGCGCTATTTCTTGCCTGAGAAAAGAAATGACAGAAAATGACTATCAACAGCTCAAACCCGATAATGCAGACGGTTTTGAACTTCTTCAATAAATCCCTAGAAATACTTAAAAACTTCAAAGAAGAGCTTCGTAGCTGAAAGGAACTGAAATCAGAAGTTCAATTGGCCTCAGAAATCCAAAAAAATACTCTGACTAAAAACCTCCCGATAATAGGATCGATAGACATAGTGGCCAACACAAAAAGCGCAACTGAAGTGGGATGAGATTCATATGACGTAATCAAGCAAGGTGATAATTATTACATCTATCTAGGAGACGTGACTTGACATTGAGTCGCCTCATGATTTGTGATGATGATGGTAAATGCACTTGTTTCCGGTTTTTCCAAGAAACTCATAAGTTCCGCTGAGATCCTAGCGCATACGAATGAGATACTTAAGCCTCGTGTACCGTCAAATATGCTCATGACATTGCTTATGGTAAGATGGAATGAAATGGAGAAAAAGCTTTTCATGACCTGAGCTGGACATGAGTATCTCCTAGTCTATAAAAAAAGCCAACAAAAAGCATTTAAGATAAAATCAGGAGGCGTAGCATTATGAATGACAAAAAACATCTCAAAAATCGTTAAGGAATCTCAAATATGAATAGAGCAGTGAGACATAATCATTATGTATACTGATTGAATAACAGAGGCGAGAAATACCAACAAAGAAGACTGAATGATGTATTGAGTTGATAAGCTGATCGAAACAATTGAGAAATCTCCTTATAAAACCGCCCAGTGAGTATTCAACAATATAACGATCGAGCTATCGAAATGGATGTGATATAATCATAAGCAATTTGATGATATTACACTTATTACAATGCACTATAAATGAGATAAATCCATTGAAGAAAACGCCAATCCTGTAATACCGAAAGAAAATATTACAGAATGGTATTGGCAATAAGGACTTGCTTAAAAAAATACAGATTTTATATAACATCGTATATTACAAATGTCAATGCAATAAGCGTCTCCTAGATTGTAATATATGAAGTTTTACTTATACTAATGAAGCATTAATATTACCTTTAAATAAGAATGGCTCCAACAGAATTACTAGAATTGATAAATAAAAATTATACCTGAGATGCTGAGGGGTATGAGAAAGTGACTTCGCCTTCGCCAATCGTAAATGTGCCTGCTCCAGAAAATACGCCTGAAGCAAAGCCTACAGAAACCAAAGCAGAAGGCAAGAAAGATGTCTCTGATGTCAATCAAAAAATAACAAGAGAGGAAGCGGAAGAAATAAAAAAGGGAGAGAAAGAATATAAAGATGCTCTGGCATTCCTTAAGGACGCCATTGCTCCGTCAATGATGAAAGTGGACACTACAAAGCTCCAGATATGAGATACTTATATAAGGACTGTCTTTGTTTATGCCTATCCTGATTTTCTTGAATGAAATTGGCTTTCGCCTCTTATCAATTGGGATATCAAGTTCGATATGTCAATGTTCGTGTATCCTGTCGATTCAGCATTCATCATGAAATATCTCAGGAAACGCCTTACTGAACTGAGATCGCAACAAAGCATAAACGCAGATAAATGACTTATCGGTGATCCAGCTTTGGATGCGCAGATGCAAGATGTCGAGGAACTGCGTGCGAGCCTGACACGATGACAAGAAAAGTATTTCCACCTATGAATATATATAACACTTTATGCAGAGACAGAAGAAGAACTCAAGAAAACCTGAAATGCGCTAGAATCGCTTCTGAGCGGTAGAAATATCCTTACCAAACAAGCGTTCCTAAGATCAGAACAAGGTTTCGTATGAACATGACCTTTCGCAAAAGATGAGGTTTCTGTATATAGGAACATCTCAACTAAATGACTTTCCACAACTTTCCCATTCACCTCGAATACGCTTTCTCAAGATGACGGGATACTGTACTGAATCAATACGCATAATAACTCGCTTATAATCTTCGATAGGTTCAAAACAGAGAATGCCAACATGACTGTATTTGCGAAATCTTGAGGTTGAAAATCATTTGCCGTAAAATTGGAGGTGCTTCGAAGCCTGATGATGGGAGTTGACGTAATCGTAATCGATCCTGAAAATGAATATAAATCATTAGTTGACACTGTCTGATGAAGCTACCTTAATATCAATCTGAATTCATCTGAAAGGATAAATCCATTTGATTTGCCTAAGGCACTCAAAGATACTGAAGCAAAACCATGAGATCTTCTTAGGGGTGCGATTGTCGATCTGCTATGACTTATGAACCTGATGCTGTGAAAGCTTACCCCAAGCGAATCGTCTATATTAGAGAAAGCCACTATCATCACTTACAGCTTGAAATGACTTACATTTGAAGATGATGATATAGAGAATAAGGATATTCCTGTGATGAAAGATCTTTATTCAGTTCTTGAAACTATGGATTGAGCAAAATGAATCACAGAAAGGCTTGAAAAATACGTTTATTGAATTTTCGCCTGAATATTCTCTGAGTCGACTAACATCAATCTGCAAGAATGACTTGTGGTATTCTCAGTTCGTGATCTAGATGAATCTCTTCGACCGGTTGCGATGTATATAGTGCTTAAGTATATCTGGAATACAGTAAGGAGCTCCAATAAGAAGAGAATACTGGTTATAGACGAGGCTTGGAATATCATGCAATATGAAGATAGTGCAAAATTCGTCTTCTGACTTGTCAAAAGGGCTCGTAAATATAACCTTGGAATAACTACAATAACACAAGATGTTGAGGATTTTGTAACGAGCCAGTATTGAAAGGCTATAGTTACGAATTCATCCATACAACTTCTGCTGAAGCAATCGCCTGCATCTATAGACGTCCTGCAAAATGTCTTCAAGCTTACGGAACAAGAAAAATACATCCTTCTTCAAGCTTCGGTCTGACAAGGCTTATTCTTTGCTTGAACAGAACACGTTTGAATACATGTTCTAGCGTCATATTTTGAAGAGAAAGTAATAAGCACAAATCCAAATAAATAATTTATTTTTAATAATTAAAGCCTTATGTGAACATCTGCATTTATTATAATTGCTGTAGTCGCCGTACTGATATTTATTATAGTTTGAATTTATAACTCGATAATTTCTTCTCGTAATACTGTCGAAGAATCTTTTTCTGCCATTGATGCAATGCTTCAGCAGAGATACGACCTTATACCTAACCTAGTCGAGGTAGTAAAGCAATATGCGACCCATGAAAGAGAAACTCTCTCTAAAGTGACAGAAATGAGAGCGAATCTCCTAAATAATCAGCATGTTTCTTCTGAAGAAAGATTCCAAAATGAGAATATGCTTTCTGCATGACTAAAATCAGTATTCGCAGTCGCGGAGAATTATCCTGATCTTAAGGCTTCACAGAATTTCATCAACCTTCAAAATCAATGGGGAGAGATGGAAAATAATGTCCAAGCTTCAAGAAGGGCATACAATGCTGCAGTTAAAGATTTGAAAAACAAGCAAGAAATGTTTCCTTCAAATATGATTGCGGGAATGATGAGTATAAAGGAGTACGCAATGTTCTTAGCTCAAGAAGAAGCCAAGACTGCGCCTAGTGCCAAATCTCTATTCAACTCATAAAAATAAAATGACAGACCGTCTTATTACTGAAATATAAAAATATCCCCTGCTTCGCACGGGGATATTTTCCTTTTAGCAAGAAGGACAAATAAAATTAACCTAAAATAATATGGAAATCATAGATTTTTCTGAACTCAAATTGAAATATCCTACATTAAGCTCGTTGGACATAACTTTTTTGAATGAATTTTTCAGCAGAAAAGATATTTTAGATAAATTCATGGTCATTGAAGAAGAAAGAAGGAAAAAAATGAAAATCTTCCTGATTTCAGAAGCGGTGCTTCTTTTGGTCTGAGGATGATATGTATTCAGCAATAATGTTAATGCAGAGACAATTACAACCTCAATATTTATTTTCATTTTTTTGTCTTTCTTCATTTACCTGATAGTATCAAGCTTCTTCAGGAACTGATGATCTGAAATAAAAAACAGCATACTTCCAAAATTCGCTTCAGAGATAAATCCTGATCTGAAATACGATTTAGGCAGGAAATACTACTTTTGAGATGAATCTGCTATGGTTTCGGGGTGACTTATACAAAATTTTGATAGGATTGATCTCATTGAAGATAGCATTGTCTATAGTCCCCGTTTAAATCTTATGGCTGATGGCATTTCGTCTTCTGACATTATGGCGGCGAATTTAAACCCGCAAACAAACGTCGTGCCAAGCGGTCAGATTGAATATGGAAATCAGATTGCATGAGTCCCAGAAGTATCACTAGAGGACATTGAAGCTTTGAAGAAAGCTCCAGACAAAGATTCTCCATACACAATTGAATGATATGAATTCAAATCGTCAGAAAGACACACGGATAAGAACTGAAGAGCTCATTATACCCTGAACAATCATTGCTATCTGTTGAAAGTGACATTTAATAACGCCCGACAGAAACTGACAAGCTGAATGGCTCTTCTGAGGGATGTCAACGATAATTTCGCAAGAAAGCTATGAAGAGTTCTTGTGGTGGACGTGTGAATAATAATGGGTTATTTTTATTTCACTCAACCCAAAGATTGAGATAATATTTGAATTATGATACTGGTCAATCTTGCCGATTTTCTAAAAGTGCCATTTTTGATATTCATAGTAACGATACTTATTGTGCTATTCATAATAACATATCAGATACAATCAAAAATATTGAATAGGAACAGAGTCAAGACTGAAAATTCTGACTTTGAAAAAGAATTTGATGTTTACTGCAAAGATCAGATCTTGTCCAGGACGATTCTAACTCCCTCATTCATGTACAAGATATATGATTTCACTCAAAAAATAGACAAAGATAGGATTTATGAATTTTTCTTTATTGAAAATACCATTTATGTAAAGCTTAATCTGATGGCATGAATCAAAAATCCTTATTTGGAGGTTTCCTCATCTTCAGATATAATTTCAAACATGGAAAAATTCGTAGAATTTTATATCGAACTCAAAAATGTAACAAATTTAGCTAAAGATCTCTGATTTGAATATTTCGATAAGGATAGTTATAATAGTCAGATAATTAACTAAAAGGTCCTTAAGGATTCTCCCTCAAAAAAAATTCTCCCCGTTTAATAACAATGTAATTTGACAATTATGAGAAAATTAGATTTTTCTAGATTCAGTAAGAAATATGTCTCGCTGACAGAAGCTGATATCAATTTTTTGAATGATTATTTCAATCGTGAGGAAACAGTGAAAAAATTAGAGATATTTGAAAAGGCAAGAAGAAGATTTGCCTGGACAATAATGGCTTTGTGGTTTATCGGAGACCTGTACTTCTTATATGATTTCAATTCATATTATCCTTTAGAGACTTTTGAATCAATCATGTTATTCAATGCTCTGACTCTATTCTTTTGAATGTTCATCCTTATAACGCCATGAATTTGAATAAAGGGCAAAATAATACCCGATATGATAAAAGAGCTTAAATCAGATCTTGAATATGACTCAGAAGGAAAATATGATTTTGATAAAAGCATTTTTCTTGAGAAGTGATTGCTGAATAAGTACAATGATGGCGACTTAATTGAGGACAGCATGCATTATGCCTATATTCCAGAATCAAGCAAATTCTGAAAATCAAATGAAGAAATAGCGCTTATCAACAAGAAGGAAGTGGGCTGATTTGAAGTCTACTCTTGTGAATTCAGAAGCTATATCAGAAGCAATTCTAGAAAATGAGGTTCTCACCCCAATAATCATGCGACTCTGACAAAAATCATACTGAATAATTCTTGAATCAATTTGAGATCAGACATTGTGCTTAAGACAAATATCAAGAATGATAAGAAAATGCTCTTGGCATGAAGCTTGCTTCTTTCATTGATTCTGACTCAACTGATCGGTTTCATATTATCCCTTAGCTGATGATTTGATATCCTTAAGCCGTATTTGGGCTCTTTCTTCAACGGGCAAAGCTTTCATTATTATGCAAATTGAATCATATTTATAGCAACAACGGCTATTATTTTTGTTATTAGCAATATAGTTTCCATTAAAAGAAAAGTGAAGACTGAAAACGTGGAGTTTGAAAAGGAATTCATTATAGAGTGCGATGATCAGATCGAGGCCAGAAAAATCCTTACCCCTTCATTCATGTACAAGATTTATGATTTTGTAAATTCAATAGACAAGTGAAGGAAATATGAATTCATATTCAAGAAAAATGAGATCTATATAAAAAGGGATTTGAAATGATTCACATCTTTTATTTCTTTCTGATGAATCTTCCCCGTATTCTGATGATATATGGAAATTTCATTTTTTAAGAATCTATTCAATAATATCGAACAATTGCTTCAATTTTATATTGAGCTGAAGGGCGCTGAGAATCTCGCTAATGAGCTTGGGCTATTGTATTTCGATAAGACAACCCTTGATAATGAAATAATACAGAATTAGCTAAATTTTTGTATTAATTCTTTGTATTAGACGTTAATAAAAAATTTCATTTTACATTTCAAAAAAATTATATACACTACCAACTTCTTATTTGGTAAAAATTAGCATATAATATGAAAAAGACGAAAATAATCGCGACTATAGGGCCCGCAACTGACAATGAAGCATCTATAAAAAAACTTTATGAGTCTGGAGTCAATATAATAAGATTCAACTTCTCTCATGCAAATTATGAGAACTCAAAACTGATAAAATCCAGAATCGACAAATTGAATGAATCAAGAGAAACTAGCTTAAGCTCTCTGCTTGATACAAAATGACCTGAAATCAGAACCTGAGATCTTTCTTCAAAAATCCAATTTGAAAAATGAGATATCTTCAAAATATTTGTAGATATGTCAAAATATTCGGAAGGTGAGAAGTCACTTTTTTGTGATTATGAATTCTTGGTTGAAGATCTGAATGTCTGAGATACCATTGAGATAGATTCAGGACTTATGAAAGCGACTGTTAAATCAAAAGCCGCAGATTATCTTGAAGTCGAAGCCATGAGCCCATGCCTGATAGGCTCAAGAAGACATATAAATCTTCCGTGAAAAAGAATAAGGCTTCCATGAATCACGCCAAAAGATAGAGAGGATGTGCTTTTTGCCATTGAGAACAATTATGATTTCATTGCTCAGAGTTTTGTAAGAAGCAAGGAAAATGTTCTTGAATTGAGACAATTATTGGATGAAAATAATGCATCCCACATAAAGATAATAGCAAAAATAGAAAATGAAGAGTGAGTTGAGAATCTAGATGGAATAATTGAAGTTGCAGATTGAATAATGGTTGCAAGATGAGATCTTGGTATAGAAGTTCCAATCGAATCGCTACCTATCTTCCAACGTCAAATGGTATCAAAATGCCTTAAGGTCGGAAAATTCGTTATAATCGCAACCCATCTTCTTGAGACAATGATAGAAAGCCCTTTCCCTACGAGAGCCGAGGTTTCAGATGTATTCAACTCTGTTATGCAGAAGGCCGACTGCCTTATGTTGTCAGGCGAGACTGCAATGTGAAAATATCCGATAGAATGCGTTGAGATGATGAGAAATGTAATTGTCGCGGCGGAAAATCAAATACATTATAAGCATCATGATTTTGAAAATATCTGATTGAATTCAAGAGATATAGAAAAGAAGCTGCTCATCAGGAGCTCCGTCTTTATGGCAGATGAACTTGATGTAGATGCGATTCTCGTATTCACCAAATCTGGCAGGCTGGCGAGATTAGCTGCGTGATTCAGACCGAAAAAGCCTGTATATTCATTCAGCTGAAATCCCAATTCTGTGAAATATATGAACATCTTATTCTGAATCGAACCATTTTTATTGAATTGGTCAGATTCAAGTAAGGAAAACGTCACAGCCTCCATCAAAATGCTCCTTGAGAAGTGAAAACTCACAAAGGAAAGCAAGATAATCGCAATTACCGACATCCAAAAAGACTGAAAAGAAATTCCTGCAATCGAAATAATCACTATCTGAGATTTCTTCTAAAAGAAGAATATTAAAAAGGCTTTAGTTCACAGAACTAAAGCCTTTTTTGTTTTTGAAAAATGAATCGATTTAGAATTTATTTATAAAATCTATAATGGCCTGCTATTTTGAAACGCCTCACTCACTGAAAAGTTTTGTCTGACTTTTTATGATTCAATCATAGCTGAGGCCCTTTCCGAAATATTTCCATTTCATGATATCCAGTGGTGAGTTATCTGCTTTTAAATATGGATTAAGCTGTATTTCAAAATGAAGATGGAAATCTTTATATTCCTTATCTGGAACTCAACTTCTTCATATCTGTCAGAAATATTCTCATTCCTTTACATATTGCCACTGCTTAAGGTTTGCAGGAATATTCTCAAGATGTGAATATATTATGACATTTCAATCAGCAGCTTTAAGCCATACTTGGTTTCATCTGTATATATCAAGATTTTTTGCCTTATCCTCATCACTGATATCTCTCCATAATATATTATCAAACTTGCTCCAATTGAAATCTTTAACAATCCGAACTACTATACCATCAGACAAGGCTTGCACTGGTGTTCATCGATTTGCGAAAATATCCCATCAATGATGTACTCAATCTGTATATTTTGCTCTATACGGCCTAGGAGTATTGGGTATGATATTTTTCTTTGTGGGCACAACTTTCCCTGCAACTGGAGAATTATATCTTAAGCTTTTTCTCGTAGATAATATATTGGATAAGAAAATATTCTCATATTCTTCAAATTTCTTGTCATATAGGGATTTAATGAGATTTATTTTTGAGGCCAAATCTCATTTTTGCTTTAAGGATAAGATCTGTTCATCAAGCTTTAATCCTAGGACATCGAGTCTGGCTATCTTCTCTTCTATCTGCTTATTGCTTAGATCTGTAAAATCAGTGAAATTCTTTGAATAATCCTTTATGTTCAAAAGATAAGCAGTATCAGTATATATCTCATCTCAATTTTTCACATATACGACATTGTCATCGCAACTTCAAATATAATTCAAATTTATGATATATATGAAATTGCTTCATATTTTTTCGGAAATTGCTAGTTTCTGAGCATTTCTGCATTTAGAATATATTTCTGGCGCCATGTATTCTTCTTTTGTTCTGACGATAAGGATTGTGGAATTTAATTTATAGTCATCAGTAATGATATTTTCATTAAGATT
The DNA here is from genome assembly GCA_964618565.1 of uncultured Candidatus Peribacteria bacterium. Taxonomy (GTDB): domain Bacteria; phylum Patescibacteriota; class Gracilibacteria; order BD1-5; family UBA2023; genus STC-113. The sequence goes on from CAZUBA010000016.1 coordinate 34,753, forward strand.
CGATATTATTCTGCCTCATCATCTTGAATGTTCATAAATATCGGCAGAATTCATTGTAAATGGAAAAACGCCAATTGTTAAGATGAGCGGAGTTATAAATAATTTTGGAAATATCATTATAATTTATGTTTAATTGTTTTTCTGATTATAGAAAAAAAACAATTAAATCAAATAGTATTTAAGATATCTAAAACACGAAAAATTGATCAAATAAGTTAATCATCAGAGGAAACACAAGCCAGTATTGTAACATTTTGCTTATATAAGCCAATATGCACTTAATTATACCGAATTGAGGCATCTGAAACACTACATATTGTGGTTAATGTCAAAAACTATACATATCAGAGTCAGAAAAATGTCAAAAAAGATTATGGCGATATTATGCTTATGGCTCTGTATTGCCAAGTAGTTTGAATTATTTTTTTGTACATTATGGCTATAAATAGGCAAAACTTGCAAAATTCCATATTATTTAGCAATACTTTTTTAGTTTTTACTAAATGGCTTATATAAAAGTAAACCTTAATAATGACAAATAATTACAACATAAATATATAAATACTCAAGTCACTCTGTTTGCCTAAAAAGCAGTTTATGTGTTATAGTATTGATGTCAGCAAGTTATGTGGACATCAAACGAAAGTTTAGATTTCACAAGCAAGCGTTCATTTACATAAAGCTCTGCAAATAGGGATTGGCGTAACTTACCAACAACCCGATTACAAAATTCAAAATAAAAACAAATACGCTTTTGAAATCATATAAAAACAAAAGTCTTTAAAAAAGAAGTAGCGAAGGGTGGTAAAATCCTCTGAACCAAAATCAGTTCAAATGACCATAGCATTCTTCGCTCCTTCTCAAATAAAAATATAAAAATGGAAAATAGGTGAAGATGTCCATACCAAATAAATCTACCGAAGCAGGGCCCCTGACTTTAACCGGTCAGTTACTTCCCCTTAAGTTAGGGAAGAAATCGCTTCATCGTGCGTTCTCATATAAGACCATAGAGTCTTCGAGTGACCCCTTGAGCATAATACACTGAGAGTCCCAGTTCACCCGAGCTGGGCTTTTGCTTTTTATGCCCATAATTCAAATGCAAGAACCATTCCCCGGATCACTCCTGGGATTTTACTTTATTGATACAGAATGATTAATGATTAATGAGATGGGCAGGTCCCCAGGGGTCAAGCCCGAGGATAAAGAGGGGGCGATTTAGCTTTATCCACAGGCGATATTGTGGATTTAGGGCTTCTTGGCTTATCGGATATTCTTCATATTAATTTGGAAAAATCATTCAAAACGATACAATATACAAACATAAAACTAAATTATGAAAAAAATTATTCTGCTTTGACTCATATTTTCGATATTCGCAACTAATGAGACAAACGCCTACTTCTTGCCAAGAACTGATATTAATAACTTGTCTCTCAAACGTCAATTCGTGAATTTGGAAAATTATCTGAACAGATTGTTCGATGAAAAGATAAATTCATTATCAGATGAAAATGAAGCCCTTTTTCAAAGAAAGATCGATAGAATACTGGATATTTTCATTGATATCGATAATTTTGCAAAAAACAAACAGAAAGCTGAAATCATATGAGCCGTCAATGAATTAAGAGCGGGATTAAAGGATCTTATATATTTTCTGAAAACTGCAGAAAATAAAACGAATGCCACAGTTGGTATTAAGGAACCTCAAGTTGAGCTTAATAGATTTTCAGGTGATAGCAGGCCATGAGAAATAACATATTATTCTGACGCCTTTGAATGATGAAAGACATCAAATTGAAATATTTTTTCACAAAAATTCTTTTCGGCTGCGAAATGCGGAATTCCATTAAACAAACTTATACAAGTCTGGCTCTGAAATAAAGGCATGATAGTAAAAGTGAACGATCGTCCTAATTGTGTCCGTTTCCCCAATCTGATAGATCTTTCCACTATTTCATTCGATTTTCTATTTGCCAGATATAAATGAAAGCAGGATTGAGAATATGTCGAGCTATGATCAGTTCCTTGAGATTATTATAAGCAATATCTTCCTAAGGGCACATTTGAAGACTATAGCATATCTCTCCTCTGAAATTTGCCGAACACATATCTACAGAATGAAACCTTAAACATTAAATGAGAATTGAGCCTTCCGAACAGAAAAATCAGCATTGACATCATCTATCCTTCTTGAAAGAAAAAAACTCTTACCAAATATATTGAAAGATGATTCACTTTCTCCTTTATATTGGATGAAATCTGAAAATATGAAATATGATTCCCTTGATCTGATGGGAAAACGGCCGTTCATGTACTTGATCCTGAGGCTTTTTGAGGAAAAAAATTCATAAAGAATACGGATTTCAAGAAACTTGATAATATTTCAATTGCCAAAGAAACCCATGAAAGCTCCGATTATGCATATAGAATAGATATCCCCAACGAAGATTATAATATTCTGACGATAGCCCAATGAGAAAAAAAATATTATTATTCATGAGTCTGAAATGTATTAATGGATTATGAAAGATTTGACAAGGATCTGCCTGTTGTAATGCAAATAAAGTCTTCAAAGACCATAACAGGTTTTTCACACGATTTTCACACTGAACCGGTTGTAATTTTTGAATGAACTGTTAAACTTCAATAGTAAGCTTATTTTTTAATAATTTGCTCTATGAAAAAGGTCTCATTAATTTTATATATTTGTTCAGCGCTCACATTTTTGTTGATGAGCTCTTTTCAGGCATTTGCTGCAGATGAAGCATGCATACAGGTTATACAAAGCGCAAAGAATACGGCTACTTGAGAATGCAAAGATTTTCCAACACCATGCGATGTTCCTGATTGATGGGAAAAAGTGAATACTTGTGCCAATACGGACACTCAAATTATCGATAAAGAACAGCAACCTCAAAACTTAAACGTAAATTTCAGCGTTAAAACCTTTTCCAGTTGTGAAGATATGGAGGATGTTTTCAAGAAATTCATAAAAGAGTATGGAAATGCCAATCCTAATTATAGGGAATTTTGAGGGCCTCAAATGCTAGAAGATTCAGCCGCGCCTTTAAAATGAGTAACCAACGGCATGGGATGAGACTCTGCTGTCACAGCTCCAGAGATCAAGGCAGAGAATTTCAGCCAGACAAATATTCAAGTTACCTGAGTCGATGAAAGTGAAATTATAAAAACCGATTGAAAATATATCTACTATTACAATAGGGATAAGCATGCCATATATATAGCCAATGCCTTCCCTGCTGATAAATTGGAAATAGTGAAGGTGATAAAAATCCCTACGACTTTTACAGAACCAGAAATATATTTAAGCTGAAACAACCTTACAATCATAGCAACCAAATACCAGCCTTGAAATTGGGGCTATTATTGGTTCAATAGATCGGTAAAAACAGTGATTATAAATTATGATATAAGCAATCTTAATAATCTTAAAGTTGAGAAGTATCTTCAGGTAGATTGAAGCGTCTCTAAATCGAGAAGAATCGGAAAATACGTATATGTTCTATCACAGAGCAGCTTCGTATTCCCATATCTGGACTATTACGGACCAAATTTGAAATCAACAGCTCAAGCTTTTGACAGCCAGAAATTGGAAGTTGATTTCAATCCTAAAAAAGTTCTTCCAAAAAAGGCCGAGTTAAGGCTTACGGATAATAAATCTCAACAAAATGTAAATTTAAGATGAAGGAATTTGCCATATAACGTATCTCAAACATATTCATCCAAATGCAGCGATATAGAATATGTGATTCCCGATTCAAATACATTGTCCAAGTACAGCTTTGTCCCGAGCTACCTCACACTTTCTGTAGTGAATTTAGATGACCCCTCACAAGAAACCAAGACTAAGCTTTTCTTCTGAGATGTAGCAGAAGTTCATATGAGCCTTGACAACCTGTATATAACGTCATGATTGTATACTCCTTACAGATTCAATTGTCCGGTAATCCAATGTATAACAACTCCTTGTATTCAGCCCGACTGTGCCTTCCCTGTATTCCCAAGCTGACAGAATACTGTTATCCATAAGGTGAATATCTTGGCTTGAGATACAAAATATCAAGCATCGACTATTATTCCAGGTTCGCCGCTTAATCAATATTCGATGGACCAGGATTCAATTTGAAATTTCAGGATAGTGACTTCTTCACATTTTCCGGATCAATATACAAATCTTTTTGTATTGGATAAGAATCTGAAAACTATCTGAAAATTAAGCGAACTTGCAAAATGAGAAAATTTCCAAAGTTCGAGGTTTATCTGAGATAAATTATATTTGGTAACCTTTCAGCAGATAGACCCTTTATTTGTAATTGATCTTAAAGACTATAGGAATCCTAAAGTCCTCTGAGAATTGAAAATCCCGGGATACTCAACTTACCTTCACCCGTATGACGGAACACATCTTATTTGAATAGGCTATGACACTCAGTTGAATCAATGGGGATGAACTCAGAATAAATGACTTAAAGTAGACTTATATGATATTTCGGATTTTAATAACCCAAAACAACAGCATACAGCATCGTTTTGAGACCAGGGCTCATATTCAGATGTCCTGAGCAATCCAAGATTATTCGTATGGAATGCCAAAGAGCATATCCTATTCATGCCTGCAACATTGTTTAAGAATGCAAACGACAAGGCAAATCCGTATAGGAACTCCGATGCGTTCCAATGATCGGTTGCTATTAAGATAGATAAAGATGCTTGAATAAAAGAACTTATTAGAGTGACCCATATCGACACTGTCTGATTGGAAGAGAAAAGGAAAAAGGATTGTGCGCAATATGTAAATGTCACGCCTCCACCATGTACAAAGCTTATAAACGGAGAGGAATACTGCCCTCCCGTATCGACTTATGTGCCTGAATACTGTTACGCAACAAGTCCTATCGGAGAATATTTAGCCAGCCAAATCTGGCAATTCAGCAAAAACCACATTTCAAGAAACTTGTTCCTAGACAATATCTGGTATACGGTCAGCAATACAAAAATCCAAGCGAATGACCTAAGTTCTAACTTCTGAAAAATCAAAGAAGTTGAAATGAAATAAATCAAGAGCAATAATCTAATTATTAAAAAACATTCCCGAAACGGGAATGTTTTTTAATTTAAATGAAATCGATTTTTATTTTAAATAAAATAAGCTATAATCCTGAGGCAAATTAAATATTTATCCTTAAATCATTATGGATTCACGCAAAAAAAACACCGCCTTCACCCTTATAGAACTCATAGTCGTAATTGTCGTACTTGCAATCCTTGCAACGATTGCATTTTTGAGTTTCTCCTCCCAATCAGCTTCAGCCAGAGATTCGACCAGATTGGCTGATATGAGCAATATCGCCAAATGATTAAGCGTTTTCAATGCAGTTTCTGGCAAATATCCTGCCCCGAATGATTCCATAACAATCTCTGCCTCTTGAACAGCCT
>CAZUBA010000017.1:0-37801 GCA_964618565.1 uncultured Candidatus Peribacteria bacterium
CTCCACATGAAGTATTTATTAAATGAAAAAGTTGCATTTGACTTTAGAACTCATTTCAGCTACTTAAAAGTTCTATAATATACCCAACGGTAAGAAAATATGATAAATTGCAAAAATGCAATTGAATTTTATCTGAAATCTATTTAATGCTTACCTCTGTGTTATCTTATATATAGCTCAATATCTGTCATCAGACATGAATAAAGTACCGTCAGGGGAGAATAGTAAGTCCACAGGACGTCCTGTGATCCTTCAAGATGAAATCCATCAGGTTATAAAATCTTCTGTTCACAAATAATTTCCTTGGTCATCTAATTTCATTCTTACAATCTTGTACCCTGTTGGGGTGCTTCTATTCCAGGATCAATGATATGCAACCAACAAATCTCAAGAATATTCTTCATCCCAGCTACTAGGTATGAATTCCAATCAAAGAGGAGCAGAGTGTGCCTGAATGTCAATAAATGATGGGTTTGAATTCGGGCAGGTTTCTTCTGCCTTTTTTGACTTATCAAAATCAGTATCTGTAATTTTTTTACCATAACAATACGGCCAACCATAAAAGCCACCTTCTTTGATTACATTTATTTCATCTGGAGGAAGATTATCTCATAGGAAATCTCGTCACATTTCTGTTGCGAAGACATTTCCTGACTTTGGATCAATTTTCATAAAAACAGAATTTCTGAGTCATGTTGCATATTTTTTCAAATCAGTTCAATCATCATTCATAACCAAAATCGCTCACCTTTTGTCGTTTCTTTCCACACAAGTATCACAGCTTGAGCCAACTGAAATCAAAATCCTTCAATCATTAAGCCCAAGAAGCGTTTTTGTGAAATGCCTTCCTCAAGAGGGGAGATCAAGGAGTTTTTTTGAATTGCTTAGTTTTTGATTCTCGACATCATAATCAAATGTTGTAATTTTATCGGTTTCTGCCACATATAGCTTCTGGTTTCCATTAACAAGCTTAAATAAAAGACCATGCGGTGAAGATAGTCCTGATGCTAGAATTTCTGCAATCATTGCTTCACCCGTACCCTTCTTTATTGCTATTATTTTTCAATCTTGAGTCTGACTTGCAATAAGATTTCATTTTGGATCCATAACCAAAACTCGAGGTCATTTAAAACCTTGAGAATATATTGAAATAGAAAATCATGATGCTGACTTAAGTCATAATGCATTTGTAACTTGATTCATGGAATTATTATTCGTTGTATTATTTCAGTTGTTCGTATTTCAGGTTTTAGTCATGTTGATAGTATCTTTTACTGGCGATTCGATTAAATCTTTCGATTTAATCATGAATATCACCAAGCCTAACAATATGACAATTACTAATATTAGGCCAATATATTTGTTTTTCATAGTGCGCTGAATTAAATAATAACGAATAATTATATCCTTAATATTTTTTTTGTAAATAATTATCTCCTTTTTTTGAACGTTAACTTCGTAATATATAGAAGGGCAAAGCAATACGATATTTATTAAAGTAAAAAATAACCTTAGCGATTTCGCTAAGGTTATTTAATGATATTAATAGTAATTACCTGATAATTGAACCAACTCATTTTTTTGTATCTACAATATTTGCTTTCAGACGTTTATTATTTGCTGCTATCAATCCTTCAGCCTCATCAAGTGTCATTTGAATTTCTGAAAGAAGTTCTTGAGTGATTGGTGCTTCTTGAAAATCAGTATCTTGATTATGGTCAAGCATTTTGCATTTTCACTTAATTTCTGATAAGAAGTTATATACTTTTTTATCCGCTTTAAAATCAGATGTTGTAAAAGATGGGCTTCTTGAAGGATTCCTTGAAGCATGCACTATGGATGATCTTTTTCAGATACTGTATTGGACGTAACTTAAATTTTTTTCAGGATGATAAACTGTGAAAATTGTTTTATCAGTATCATGGTCATCTCTTACTATTTCAATCTTAATAATGCCTTCCTCATAATTCACAATGGAAATCCAGCCGTTTTCAAATTCTATTTTCTTAACTACAAAATTATTTATTTTTGTTTCAGGAGACAGGGAGAGCGCTAAATTAAAAAGCCTTCTCAATTCTGCTTCTATTATTTCTAGAACTTTAGCATTAGTTGCATCCTCTGGCTTAAGTTCAATGATTTTTTTTACAGAAAATTCCTTTTGCGCTTCTGGGATATTCGTTGACATAGACATTGATTAATTGATACTCAAGATAAAATACATCATTATAAGAATTTGTCAAGTTTACAGTTTATTGAAAATTATTTAAGCATTCATGAAGATCTATAAACCCTTTGCAATCTGGATGATTTCTTGAGGCAGTCACATCTTTTCGGCAACAAAAATCGCGTTTGAGTCGGCATGTCAAGTTTGCAACTTATAATCGAATATAATTTTTCATTCAGAATCAAATTCTATCTTATTGTGGTACGCCTTAAGTATATTTGAATATTTATTGCACAAGATTTCTACGACTTCGTGATTATGCGATGCCATTGTAACGTAATTGCGTTTCTTTAAAATATATACTATTATCCCATAAACAAGGGCTGCTTGATATTTTGGCGATGTAGTGGACAACATTTCATCGACTATGAATAATATATCTCTTCATTCATCTGCCAATCCAATTATTTTATTTAATATTGAAACTTCATTTCAAAATGAGCTTAACTTCTTATCTTTTTTAGAAACTACTCTATCCATATAAATGACATTATCAATATTCGGGATTTCTCAATTCGCTCATGTTGTTTTTCAAGTGGATTTTCAACTTACGACAGACATGGTCAATGCTTTCAGATTAAAGGTTTTTCATGACATATTTGTTCCAGTGAGGATTTTTCATTTTTCTCAATCTTGAAAATTGTCAGTATTCCTTACTTGTTTTCATGGATTAGAAAATATATTGAACATTTCCTCAATTCTCAATTTTCAATTTTCATTCAGATGGAATTCTCAATAATCAAAATCTTTTGCCATTTTTCAGTAAAGCGCAAGAGTCACAAAATCTTTAATAGGTGCAGAAATTGAGCGACAGTCAATAAAATGATTCACCCTATGTTCCATTATCAGCTTGAATCTCCTGAAATTTCATTTATTCATTTCATTAAAAAAATCATTCTGGTTTACGCTAATGCCGAACTTGCTGCTGTATCATTTGAATGCGTCATATTTTATTTCTAATTTTAAGGCAAGATTTATAACGTCTTTGAGTTTGGACTTGATTTCTTCAAGTTCAGAATAAATTATGCCTTGAAAATCAAATTCGAATTTTTCTTCTCATCATTTTCTGTCATAGATATACTGGTTATTATGAAGAATATTTCAAATAAGCTTTTTTAGTTTATCTCTATTATTTCCATTAACTTCTTTATTTTCCAGAATAAAATCTATTTCATCTATGAGAAGATTGCTCTTGTGTCAGAACTTATTCTTAAATTCCTCCAATTTATCGTTAAATCATTTAAAATCAGAAAACAATTCTCATATTTCAGATTCAAATTTAGTTTTAAAAACTCAATAAAGATCAAATTTTTCTATATGTCATAATACTTGTGATATTGAACCGGTATTATTGTTTCATAATCACTCTTTGAGGTTTGAAACCAGGCCTTTTTTAAAATCTTCATTTATAAATCTTCACCATTCGCTTTCTAATTTATCAAAATCTCGCAAGAAGCTGTCAACTGGATTTATTTTTTGAGCAAATCATTTGAGTATGATGCTTGCGATAAGTCTCGTAGGCCAAGTCTCCTCATATTTATAGTCTCACTCAGCATAACTTTTTATAATTGGTTCAAGTAATTCTCATATTTTGTCTTGATATTCTCTTATATCTAATTCAAAAATCGAAATACTTCGCATTTTATCTGAATTTTCTTTTATATAAGTATAAAAATAACTCATATATCTTGATATTGTATCTAGATCATATCATCATCTGAAAAAATCCAAACTTTCAGGAATAAATGATTCCATGTCTTTCCTTATATCGACTATTAAAGGCTCAAATTCAGCTACTTCAAGAAATTCTGTTGAGCTTACTTTAAAATTCAGATAGTTTGTAATGGCAGTCGCATGTGAATATGTCTTAGCTCAATCCTGTTCATTAGTTATTTTTTCAGCCTCTGAGGAGATTTTATTATAAATTTGCTCAAGCTCATAAAGATTAATTTCTTCAAAATTTGAGATATTCATATGTTTGAAGGCTTCTATTAGCAGTTTATATTCTTGTTTGCATTTTCATTCGAAATCGTCAATTTCATAATCACATCACGAGTAGCGTCTATTCACTAATTGCTCGATCACATCTTCGCTAAGCTTTCATAACGGCTGGCTGTAGAGGTGTTTTTTTATCATTTCGTGTGCCTTCTGAAGTTTTTTTGTGAATTCAAGCTCATTATCAAATGGGAATGAGTCTCTTAATATCTCTTTATTCAACATCAAGAATATTATCAACTGATTATTTAGTTCTTCGCAAACCTGATATTCATGTGGAATGATGAATTTATTGAAATTATGCAGGTGACTCATAACCGGTTCATTATTATGGCTATTGAATCAGCCTGTGCTATTTATGAATCAGAGAAAATATAGAAACAACTTTAATTCATTTCCATGATTTTTTGCATGATTGAAATCGATCTTTTCGGATATTTCATTGAATAAATCTCTTCTTTTTGCAAATCAATTTGAAGAAATCATCGGACTGTTCATTAACATTTGCAAGACTCATTCAGCAAGATTATCATTTCAAATCATCCTCATTCATCAAAATCTCTCATGAGTTCTACCTTTAAGTCATGTATATATTGAACTTCATCTGAACATGCATTCTTTGAAATTATTATCATCACTGAATATATGTACAAAATTATCATCTCTTGGCTTCAATCTTATGAGTGAATTGATGAGTATTTTTGAATAAATGAATCTGTATTTTTGATTTTCTTTAAAATAGTCCTCGTCAGGTTCTCTGAATTCGGGATCTTTATATTTTTGCTTATCTTCAAAACATATATCTTCATACACTCCTTTTAAATAATTTTCAGCAATTTTAAGTATTTCTTCTTTCAGTCATAATGTTCTAGCGACCTCGATCGCATAAGAATCATCAGCTCAAGATTGTAATTTATATAGCCATTCAAGGTTTCAATCAGATTGTTTTACTTTGAGATGATATATTCAGACATTTTCCAGATGATCGCAAAGCTCAATGAATTTCTCGTTATGGCTTGCACAAAATATTTTTGCTCATAATTTTTTCAAATATATAATTGTGGCTGCAGCAAGTCTATATTGATCTTCAGGTCATGTTTCAGAAAATATCTCGTCATAGCATCAGAAAGGTCTCTTCTTAAAAGTCTTTAGTCCGCTTATAAGAGTCTTGATTCAATCTCAGAAAGCACTCAGATTATGCTCGTGATCAGTTGATGATCTATCGATATAAAAGAAGCTGTCATGAATATGAAAATTTCATTTTTCACAAGGCACAACTCAGAAACTCTGTGCCATGCACTGCATAAAAAAGGTATTTTTAAGAATACTGCTTTTTCATGACATATTGCTTCAAGTAAGAAGGGTAAGCGAATTATCATCTGTGCTATCGTTTTTTATCCAATTCTCTTTATCTTCAACTATATACCATCAATTCTTCCAAGATACAGGCTCAGATTCATTATATGCTGCAAAATTAAGTCAGTCTCTCTTTGTTATGGATGCAACTTCAATTAGTGTTGAAATCTTTATGTATTCATCATAGAATGTATCCACACTTTTATTTACATTGCCTGCATCGGAAGATAATAAATAGTCTTCCTTGATATGTGCAACATTCTGATATTTATATCTAAGGCTTTTTGATATGTTTTTTATCGAATCCGACTCAAATTTATCTAACTGGTCCATTAACTTATTAAGATTTTCATGTCCGACATCAATAATTTTGAAATATCTGCTTACTTCGTTGGCGGGTATCAATCACCTTTTGAACGCCTCAATAAGAGGTAAGTGCATCTGATTTACATTGACCATTGAAAACAATCCAGCAACTCAATCCATTAATCAGTATGCCAAAGCTTTTATTTCTGCTATCTCAGCCAATTCTGGATAATGATATATGTTTTTAATGAAATCCTGTCTTCATATTATCTGTTCCTTATCTATAATTGGAAATCTCACCATGTTCCAAATTATTGATCATTCTCTTGAGGATTTCAAAAAATTAGGGTATTTTATTTCTTCTCAAGAAAAAGGATTTTCAACTCACATTGAAAAATCACCGTCCATACTATGGATAAAAGGGCGAGTTATGTTAAGCGGATCATATAATTTATCAATATTATAATCCGCCACTTGGTTATTTCCTTGAATCAAATTATTTGCAGCCTGCTTTGTCGTTTCTACAGATTTTGCAATTCATAACTCTTCCATTGATTTGCCAGTAAGCAATTTTCATTTATCATCAGGCGCTAAATTCATTAATTCAGTTGTTATGGACAAATTGATAATTTTAATTTTAGTTTAAGATTTGTTTAATATATTTGCAAGGCGATAAAAGTCAAACAAATTCATAATAAAAAATCCCTCTAATCCTTTGCTCTTGAAGGATTGGAAGGAAGATATATTTATTTGTGCCAATCTTTAATTCATAAAACACTTCAGGCTCTCCTTAATGTCACATAAACAAGATGATTATAATCAGGATATTTTGCGAAAAGCTCATCTGAGTCAGCTCATAATTGAAATATATCATTTAAAGCTATTGCCACCGAGGGGCTTCTATTTATTCACCTTGTACAATTTACAATTAAGCTATCAACCCTTTCTCGGTATTTTATAAAATTTTCTATTATCTTTTTAGCAATATCTTCATTTATAGACACGGGTCAGCACTGGCGTCAATGAGCCTCATTGTCGTCAAATCCATAGCAATCTATTCAAATATAATTATCTGATTTCTGCAGATTGAACAAATGTGCCAGATGTTCTCGGCTATTGAATATCCTTATTGCATAGGTTGGTTTCTCAGGTGTATGAGCAACAGATTCTGATAATGATAGGATGCGTAATTCCATATCTATTAAATTAATGATATTTTATTAGGATTTATCTAACAGGAAGAATTCTCTTAACCTCATCTTTTGTTGTGTCCATACTTTTTAGCCAGCCTTTTGAATGCTTGATGGTTAATTCTTTGGCTTCTTCTAGGACGCCTTGAACTTCAGCAAGAAGCTCTTGCGTGATCGGACGATTTGTAAAACAACTATTTTCGTTAAGATTGCAGTAATTGCATTCTCACTTGATATTAGAAGCAAAATCATAAATTTCTTGATTTGCTTTTAACCCAGAATATGCCGGATCCATATGTTCTGAAATCAGAGCCTCTCTTTCAATAATTGAAGATCTGACTCATTTTCCATATTCTGCATATCTTTGACCTTTTTCACTCACAGGATAATCGATACGAAGATATTTTTCAGTATCTAGATCATTTCTAACAATTTCAACTTTTAAGCTCCCATCTTTATAATATTCAAATCAAATAAATCCACCTTCAAATTCAATTTTATGCTTCATTTGATTATCTATTTTTCTTTTTTCAGGTTTGATGAATCAGGCCAATATGAAAAGAGAATACAACTCTTTCTCTATAATTTCCAGTATTTTTTCATTTGTTGCTTCTTCTAATTTCAATTCGCCTAAATTCTCAATTGTCGATTCTTTTTTTGATGTAGGAGCACTTGTTGTCATTTATATGTTTAATTATTGATATATTCTTAAAGTATATAATATTTGGTAAATGTCAAAATTATTTCAATATACAATCAAAGAAATTGACAAAAAGTCAATAAGACTATAATTTGAATCTTAAGAAAGGGAATATCTATTATTTTTATTTATAAAAGATGCCAATAGATTCAACAGCTGAAGATGTAATCAAAAATAAAGAAGTTGCCGACATATGAGTGCTGTCAGATATTTGCCGCAATATCGAAGCTAGCGTAGCAAAGCAATTACATGACGATGGCATACTTGACTTATGAGAATTTGATAAAGAAAATCAAGATAAGGCTGAGCATTTGAATCTAACCAGATTTGTTATAAAATCAGAAAAAATATTCGGGAATGCTTATTGAATTTCAACTTTTAATAGATGGTTAATATCAATGATACTTGAAAGATGCAAATCGCCATGGAATATTCTTGCTTGGGCAGAGAATGTTCCAGAAGAATTTTACCCAAAAATCATATTAAAAATAAAGGATTATTCTAATCTGAATCTGGAAAAAATCTTTAGAAGCCACGCAGAATGCATGTTTATTGCAAACGAGCTGACTCACTTATCCGCATACCCGAAAACAGTCTGATTGATGACTGATATAATTTCAGTCCTCCCTCCAAAATTAGCATATCAGCTAATTTCTTGAATAAATGAATCTTATGATATGCTTACAACTCAACTACTAGCACAAAAGGCTGAACCATATTTCAAGGAGATGTCAGAAAAGCAAAAATACAGATTTTCAATATCAGTAATCAATAATTGACTTTTAAATTCAATATTTCCAGAATACAAAGAAAAATTAGAAATTTGAAACTTATTAGTCAAAAAATTATCAAATGAATGAAGAAATCTTTGAATTCAAGACAAAAATATGATTTTAACAGCATTAATGATGCTCATATGAGATAATCCGGAATTTAAAAATATTCTTTTCAAAAGCTGAACTAAGCAATTGAAGATTTGAAAAGTCTTTGAAGGCAATTGAGATAATCCTGTAAAATCACTCTTACAAGAAACTATGCAAAAAGAGGTTGATTTGCGCAGCAGCAATAACTTCATCAATTGAAAGCCTTTTGTTATAAAGATGGTTTTCCCTGAAGATGACGATTGAAAAAAATCCTATAGGAATTTCTTGTTGAGGATGAAATCAAGATGATGGAATCCTCTATATCAAGAATGAGAAGTTTGATTTTTTTTTAAAAATGTAGTGATTTTTACAAATGATCCGAATTATTTGCCATGAGAAATATTTCTTTCTCAAAATTCATTTACTTCTGAATTTGAAGATGTTGATATCGCTGTCATAAGATGACACACTCAACATATATGTAACTTTGCAGATGAAATCATTAAATTGAAAGCTAAACTTCTGATATTTTGAGGATGTGTCTGAATAAAAACTTTCATAAAGGACATTATTCATCCAAAAATATATTCATTGGATCAAGATATCTCTTCAGTATCAGATTCTGTATGCATTGCACCTATCTGAGTCGGGAGAAGCAAAATAAATGATGAAATATTAATGAATATTGTAAATCAGCTTAATAATTGAAGCATCAGCTTGAATCTTGATGATATCCTTAAGGAATCAAATTGAGAATATCAATCTTTTAAAGTTTCCGTTAATCAGAGACTATTAGATGTTTTAAGTAAATTCAATGCGAAGTAGTTCAACATTAAGAGGCTTGTCGGCTGAATACTTGCAAATTATAATATTTACATTATAATTTAAATATTATAATTTATAAATCTTTAAAAATGGCAAATATAGTCACTCAAGTTGAGATTGAAAGAGATATTGCAAGGCAAACTCAAAAGAACAATGAAGATTTTAGCCTTAAAAGATTTTATGAGATTCTTGAAGAATTGAAATTGAATGAAAATGATTTTGAGTTTCCCTGACAGAAAGATGCAATAATATATAGGGCATTGATTCTCGCTTTTGCAGAAGTTTATGTAAAATGAGATGAATCTCTAAGCTTTGATGTTACTTGATCTGAATACTTAAAGGATACAGCTTCTGAACAGATAAAATCTCTCCATATTTGTCTTGAAATAAATAAAGATTGAGAATGAGAAGATGTTGAGCCCGTTTGATATGCGGAATTTGCAGATCTTCTGAAAACACATTTGAATCTTATCCCATCTGAACTTTCATCAAAAATTGATATGTATATCAGTTATAATCTTGGAGATAAGTGAGGGATAGAAATTAAATCTGGCCAAGTAAAGCCTTTTTCTGATCATGAGCTAAAGGAGGTATGAACAGATAATGCTTGAGAAATCTGATTTACGGACAAGTACAAGATTGAAAGAACTTTCAGAAACACGGTTTATAACAAAATTGATTGGCATTTACGTTTGCTAGAGCTACAGAAGCAAACAAAAGACAAGGCAATGATTTGAATTCAATAAGTCTACTTCTAATTTGAATACTTTTTAGAAATTTTCTAAAAAATTCAGTCCTTCGTTTTGCAATCTCTCTTGCGGTCGGGGTGTACAAATAAATCTAATGCAAAATTTTGCATCAGGATGACGCAGGATGATCAATAAATGAAATTTTAAGGCGAAGCATTTTCGGGTGATAGAATACATTCTGATAAAATAAGGATAGAGAGATCCTATTAATATGAAAGATCCCGCCTAGGCGGGATCTCCTTTTTACATGCATATTTTGCAGTTTTCGCACAGACCTTTTTCCTGGCCTTCTTTGCGTACTCTCTCTCGCGCTTGGAGTTCTTTTTCACTATCAACTTTGCTCCAGTGCGTTTGTGATGCCCAGATGAAGAGCATTACCGGTACAAAAGCGGTTGCAAGATCCACCCCCACGTTCGGAATGAACGTATTAAGCAGAAATACTGTCGGGAAGAATATGATGCAAGATATGATCTGCAACAGCAAGAATCTTATCCACATCCTGAGTTCCCATCTCCAAGAGAATATGTACATGTTTCCTCCTCTTTTCCGTAGTAGAAAAACTGATCATATTGTAATGATCCAAAACTGATTGACAAATCAATTAAATATTGTCTGTTGTCGATTCCGACGACATCATATTTTAAAGATCTGCAATTCCATGAACATGACATGCTTTTCTTGATTTTAAATGCATATAATATATAATGTTATGATTCACTTATGGAATTTGCATAATGTGAATTAATTCAATAATTCCTTGTATATGAACAGCATTAAAAATACAGGGATAGGTAATATCTAAAATATGAAAAATAACGTATTTACGCTTCTGAAGCCATATGTTTTTTTGATAGCAATGATGCTTATATTCACATTCTTAAGCGATTGAATGAATCTTGTAATTCCAAAAATCATTTCTAGAACAATTGATTCTTTCAATGATTGAAGATTTGACATCAAGATTGTAATAATACAATTTCTTGTTTTGGCATTATTCATTTTCGTTTTTACTTATTTGCAAAGGATCATTCAGGTTTATGCGTCTGAAAAAGTTGCGAAAGATTTAAGATCCGATTTGATTGAAAAAATATCTACACAGGATTATAATTATATAGAGCTGGTTACTCCAGAAAAGCTTTTGACAAATCTTACTTCTGATGTAGATGCAGTGAAGGCATTTGTATCACAGGCAATAGCTTCGATAATGTCATCAATATTTATCATATTAGGTGCAAGCATACTCCTCCTTCTTATAAATTGGAAATTGGCTCTTGCCGTACTGCTCATCATACCGCTTATTTGATGATCATTTTATTTTGTGTTCAAAAATATAAGAAAGCTGTTTACTTTGTCTCAAGAAAATATAGATAGGCTTAATAGAATAATCACAGAAAGCATTCTCTGATCGGCTTTGATAAGAATACTGAATTCAGGGTGATTCGAATATGAGAAATTTATTTCTGCAAATACCGAATCAAGAAAACTTTGACTTAATATTTTAAAATTATTCGCAAGCCTTATACCTATAATAATTATCATATCAAATTCAGCCGTGTTGGTAATACTGATTTTATGAGGTTATTTTGTTATCAATAATACCATGACTTTGGGAGATTTTGCAGCATTTAACAGTTATCGCTCAATTCTAATATTTCCGATAATCATAATCGGATTCATGAGCTCAATAATTTCTCGTGCAGAAGCTTCATATGAGAGGATTTCTGAAGTGCTTAAATTGAATTCAAAAGAGGATATATGATACATGAAAGTAGAAATAAGCGGAAACGTCGAGTTAAAGAATATCTCACTCCAGCTCTGAGAGAAAGATGTACTTAAAGATATTTCATTTAAAATCGAGTCAAATAAGAAGATAGCGATAATCGGACCTACAGCATCATGAAAAACACAATTATTGTACCTTATGATGTGACTTCTGAATCCAACTTCAGGAACAATTGAATATGATTGAGTTAATATGATGGA
Source organism: uncultured Candidatus Peribacteria bacterium (assembly GCA_964618565.1). Lineage (GTDB taxonomy): Bacteria > Patescibacteriota > Gracilibacteria > BD1-5 > UBA2023 > STC-113. The sequence goes on from CAZUBA010000017.1 coordinate 12,192, forward strand.
CTTTAATAAAAAAAGTTTAAGCAATCAAGTTTGATTGGTTTTTCAGGATAGCATAATCTTTAATCTAAGCCTGAGAGAAAATATAGCATTCAGTTCACTCGTTTCTGATATGGATTTGGAGAAGGCTATTAAGACAGCCGAAATAGATGATTTCATAAATGCTCTGCCCGGAAAACTCGATGCTGTTATTTCAGAAAGATGAACCAGTCTTTCTTGATGACAGAAACAGCGTTTGATGCTCGCTAGAGCATTGGCTATCAATCCGAAAATATTATTGCTTGATGATTTTACTGCAAGGCTTGATATCACTACAGAAAAGAAGATACTCGAGAACATACAGAATAATTACCCAGAACTAACACTTGTGTCAGTGACACAAAAAATCGAGCCGATAAAAGATTACGATCAGATAATACTTATAATGGAAGGTGAAATTTTAGCAATCGGAAATCATAACAAGCTCTTGAAATCATCTCCGGAATACATGCAGATATATAATTCTCAACAAAGCACAAATGAATTACAATCTTAGTACTGAAAACATTAAAAAATGAGAAACGCTAAAAAGCTCATTTAAAAAATTCTCCTCCTTAACAAAAGGGGAGGGTAAAAGATTATTGATTTCTGTTATTGCCATAGTAACAAACTCGTTATCAACACTATCCTCTCCGATATTATTGGCTTATGCAATAGATAATTATATCAGAACAAAAGATTTCAATTGAATCCTCTTATTTTCTGTATTTCTATTTCTTATTTATATTGTAGAAAGCACTGCAACATACGTACAAACTAAAACAATGTGAGAAATATGAATAAATATTCTATTTAGGCTCAGAAATAGGATTTTTACGAAACTTCAAGAGCTCCCTGTAACTTTTTTCAATCAGAACAAAACCTGAGACCTTATATCAAGAATAAATTCCGATACAGAAAAACTCAATATGTTTTTCTCAGAAGCATTGACTCAATTCATCTGAAATATTTCACTCATTACCTGAACGTGAATATTTATCCTGGCCATAAACTTCAGATTATGAATTGTGACTCTGTTGCCAGCTTTAGTTATATTTATAATAACTCACCTGATTTCGCCTTGGGTAAAAAGAAGGAATCTTGAGAGCCTGCAATCATTATGAGCTATGAGTTCAGAAATCCAAGAAAGCCTTAATAATTTTAAGGTAATGGTTGCTTACAATCGATTGGATTATTTCAAGGAAAAATTCAAAAAATTCAATTTAAGAAATTACAAAGCTTTCATTAAAGCGTGAATTGCAAATAATATTTTCACACCAATTTATTGATTCGCTGCAAATATTGCACAGTTGCTGACTTTAAGTTTTTGAATTTATCTTATCATGAATTGAAATTTTACCTTATGACTGCTAATCTGATTTCAATTCTACATAAATTTCTTCTATAATTCATTAAGGGAAATGGCAGAGCTCTGGTCCTTATTTCAACTTGCCTCAGCATCTCTTGATCGTATTTCTGAAGTGATTTCCATGGAGTCTGATATGAAAATTGTTCCTCAAGAAGATTCAAAGGAAACGGTTTCAATTATTGAATTTGAAAATGTTGTTTTCAGGTATCCCGAAACCAGCGAAATTTTAAAAGGCGTTTCATTCTCGCTTCAGAAGGGAATGACTTACGCGCTTGTCGGACCGACTGGAGGATGAAAAACAACAACGGCATCCTTGATGGCAAGGCTTTATGATCCCATGGATTGAAAAGTATATCTTGATTGAAAAGATATAAGATCTTACACGGAAGCCGAGAGAGCAAACAAAATATGATTTATTCTTCAAGAGCCGTTTCTCTTCTCATGAAACATTAAAGAAAATATCCTTTACTGAAATTCGCAATTTGAAAATTATTCAAATGAAGACCTTTTAAAAGAGCTTGAAAACAAAGGACTTGCTGATCTTCTAGTCAAATTCAACGATTGACTTGAGACAGAGGTCACTTGAGGCATAAGTCTAGGCCAAAAACAAATAATTGCCTTTATGAGGGCAATATTGAAAAATCCGGAACTATTAATACTTGATGAGGCAACTGCCAATATTGATACCATAACAGAACACTTGCTAGAAGATATTTTAAAGAAATTGCCCGAAAATACTACAAAAGTCATAATTGCACATAGATTCAATACGATAAAAAATGCAGATTTGATTTTCTTTGTTAATTCTTGAGCTATAATTCAAACATGATCCATGCAAGATGCTTTGGAAATGCTCCAGCATTGAGTAAGAGAAGGTTAAAAAAATATGATTCATTTTAATTCAATATGCAATTTGAAATACATATCTAAAATAAAAACATTGCTGAAATTTATATTTTGAGCAATTTAGAATTCCTGATGCGATCGTATTTCATACAATTTCACACTGGTGATCATTGGACAACTCTGAGCTATTTTTTCCGCCTCATCTTCGCTTTCTACTTTAATGACCATATAGCCTGTTATGGCAGCTAGATCCATTGGAAGATCTGTGATGCTATGTTTTGTTATTTCTTTTCAGTTACCGAATCAAGCCCGGGCTTCAATCTTATCTTCTATAGATTTAAACCACTTGATCCATGATTCCATTATCTCAGAAGTAGGTGGAATGTAGCCTATCATTATCAAAGCAAATTTTTTCATAATTACCAAAATTAAGAATTATAATATATCTCATTTTCTAATTATTTTAATGATTCTGTATATTTTTTGAAGTTATCTAGAATGGCTTGCCATCAATCGCGTTGCAATTCAATAGGATTCTCGTCTTCTGCGTCAAAAGTTTCTTTAATCTTAATTTTACCGTTACTGTTTTCAAATACAACTTTGACTCGTCTTCAATCTTCAAGAATCGAAGAAATAAGTTTATTCGGCCTTATCTCGTCATATATCCCATTAAAATCGAAGCTCTCACTTCAATCTAAAGCCTCCATCCTATAAAGGAATTTTCCTCCTTCAGCCAAATTATTCTTAGCCATTGGAGTATGCCAATCGGGGGATGCATTATTCCAATGGACTACATGCTCCGGATTGGTCCAAGCTTCCCAAACTTTTTCTATAGGTTCGTCAATAGTAGTCTCAACTGTTATTTCTGTGCCTATCCTATTTTCTGTTGTTTCCATATCTCAATTTTATTATTTAATAAACTTTACATTTTATCAAAAATATTGATAATTACAAGTTATTGGGCCGTAATTTTGAAATTACTCATTGCTTTTTTTTGAAATATTGCAAATAATCTGATTTTATGCTAAATTAACACTACTAATATATTTAATTATAAAAATGAAACAGGCTCCAGAAGGAATAGAAAACTTTATGAAAATCAAAAATACTTTAGATAGAAGCGAATATGATGTCGTATCGCTCCATGATTGACATCCGGAAGATACGGATTGAAAAATCTCCATAAAAGAATATTTGAGGTCTAGAGTCAATGCATGACTTGATGTGATTGCCATATCTGATCATAATACTTTATCAACAAATAAAATAGCTATAGAGCAAACTGTAAATGATAGTAGCTCTGAATTTTATAATAAATTGAAAATAATACCTTCAATTGAACTTTCACTTTGATGACAATTTCCTGGTCATCTGATTTTTTTGGATTTTGACATTAAAGAATTCTCAAAAGTATTCTATGAGGATTATTTATCTGAATATATCAGTGAATATTTTGAATACAAAAGCAAAATAAGCGACGATTTGATGGGGCAAATTATAGGTTGAAAATTTAATAATTTTCAACCTTCTCAAATCGATATGAGTACAGATACAGCATTTATATTCGAGGCTATGATTGCAATGAAAAAAGATCCAGCTTACAAATATATCATTTTTCCTTGAGATACTCCTAAAGAAGTATTTGATAAATTGCTTTTCCATTTTGAAAAATGAAATATCACAAAATTTCCCATTATTCAAGTTCCACATCCTACACTTTGAAGAATAACCCCAATCACTAAGCCTTTGGCCTATACCTTAGGAAAACATATCAAAACACTGGACAAGCTTTGATTGACAACTTTTTGAGGATTAGTTTCATCTGCCGAATCAAAACAATATTTAATCTCTGAATTAAATAATCTCAGAGTTTCTCTTAAGGATAAATGAAGCAACCTTATTATGCTTTATGAGGTTCATAATGATAAAGATATAGCCGACGAAGGTTCTTCTATGGAAAATTTTGATAGCTTTTGGCAAATTTGAGCAATACCTTGCATATGATTCGATTGACATGAAGAAAAAACTCCGATATTAGGATTAGCTCTTCCTAAATGAAAAGACTTAAGGAAATATATTGAATCAGAAGAATTCAAAACCCAAAATGGAAACAAATTATCTCTTGTACATCTTTCAGAAAGTCATTGATCAAAAAAACTTTCAAAGAAAGTTAAAGAGCTAATCAGCGATTTGATATTTATGCAAAGATGGAATACTGACCCTATCTGCAATGAATTCATTAATCTTGATTCAAAAAATCAAGATCCCTTAAGTGTCTATCATTCGATCAATTCGCTTGATAGTGAGATAACTTCCAACAAAGAATTCTCGAGATCAATCAATAGGAAAAACATCAGCAAATACAAAAAAACTCAAAAGAGATGGAAATCAGCAAAAAAATTGCAAGAAAAGTTCATAAGGAATAAGAATATAGAGCATTGAAATTCTTAAGCGTCCTCAAAAAGTTGGAATATAAAATATCTCAACCGTCCATATTTTGAATAATATAAAAAGAGCTCCAATTGGAGCTCTTTTCTCTGTGCGGACAGCGTTATTCCACTTCCTTATAAAATCAAACCTCAACTTTATTGAAGCTTATTATATCTATATTTTGGCGAACTTAGAGACTTATTTGCCTTTTCTAGGCTTATGCGGACGTTTGGTTTGGTTTGTAGCATGTAATCATTTGCCAACGCTACGATTAAGGTTTGCCAATACATATGGCTTAGGTTGGTGGATAGCCAAATTAGTATGACTTCCCGGTTTTTTAAGCTTTCCAACTTCTTCTTTGGTTTCAGTTGATTCTGATTCCTCTTTTTCAATTAGTTCTTCCATATAGTTTAAGTAAAAAATAAATTGTCAGTATCAATATCATTTTGATTGATAGAATTTAACTATCTAAGTTTATGTGTTTTAGGGCAATATGCAAAAGATAAGAATGTGGTTTGAAAACATATTAAATTTAAGAGGACGATTAAATAACTCTTTCCCAAATATTCTTTTGCGTAATTTCGGGATTATGTTAGTATTTGCGCATCAACTTATTATATGTAAGCATGATTATAATTAAATATATGATTAATTTTATATGAAATAGCTAATGGCCAATAATTCCACAAATAAACTTCCCTGGGCTAACCCTTGGGTTGTTCCTGTCTCATGAGTAAACACACTTATGACATGAGTGAAGACATGAATGGCAGAATACATCAAGCCATATTGGCACCAGGATTGCTTTGAATGGTGGTGATGATATCATGAAATGTTAGAAAAATGAGAATTATTCGATTATGAGAAAACTTCTTGTCTCTGATTAAGAGAATTGATCAGGCTTTATGGCGGTGAAATTGATTCATACGAATCCTCATCACAATCACTTATCAGAAACTTGAATAAAGACATCGTCAATCTTAATGGAGGCGTCGGATTAAGTGAAAAAAACATAATTCCGATTTGCTTATATATTTATGAGAATCAGACCGATGAACTTTTTCTAGCATTGAAAAAAATCGATATCCCATGTAAAATAGTCATCTATGTAAATTGATATATAAATCAACAAAATTATAAAGATGATCTCGAGCTTTTATTGAAGAATAAAATGATTGAGTTGCAGAAATTATCGCAAAAGCACTTGAAATCATCATCGGATCTGATAGTCGTATGAAATATATATGACGAACGGAAGTCAATGTGAACGATTCATTGAGATTTGTTGGATTCAATAGTCCTATCCTTGGCTGATGATGGCAAGGATAGGATCATTTACCCCTTAGATGCAGATATTACAGACTTCAGCGATTGATATTTTTCGTATATTGAAAAGATGTTTTCTGAAGAATGAACTAGGGGAAACTTGGCATGATTGGTTGCTCAGAGAAGATGGTCAAGCACATCTGATAAGAATGACTTCTTACGATTCAATGAATTGCTTTTTCTGATATGAGAAGACAACACTCATGCACGCTCAAATAATCCTTATTGACTTGCTTGAACTACCTGAATAGTAGCTTCTTATAAGCTTTCTGATCTCTTAAGGGTAAAGTGATATTCAAGGAAAATCAGAATATGAGAAGATCTGGTGTTGTGACATAAGCTTAATTGCTATTATTGAAATTGAAAGGGGAAGGATATGAGCGTTCTCAAAAACATTAACACGAAGATATATAGTAGCCCGAGAAGGTGACATGAGGCCTTGAGCCGCTGAAAACCATTATTTCAGCAATACGATGATCCTGATTTTAAATTTATCGACTCAAACAGTGAATTTCAAAATACTCAACTTTTCAGTATTTTCGAGAAGCTTGTAAATGATGGGGAGCTTACAGCACTAGAAATCAAAACCATTACTGAGTGGATAAATTCATATATAAGTTTTTTTTCATGCTGAATCAGGTATGACCTGACAAAAAAACTTCCCATAAGGATAATGAGGATATGGAATCTCCATTATGCTGCTCATTCCAAATACAGAATGGAGATAATAGGCAGGTTCATCAATTTCAAAATAAATTAATAAAATCCTTAAGTAGTACATTGTCGTCCTTGAATCTCGTGGCCTGCCTTTGCATTTGATTCACGTTGGCGATCCAGCTATGTTCAAAGAAACACGATTCTGATGGGTTGAATCTGAAATTGATATAAATAAAGTTATAAAAATATAAAATCAGGAGCGCGATGATTTGGCGAAGACTCTGTAAATTTAACTGAATACAGAGTGATAATTTCTCTATCATTTGAAAAGGATCTGAATTCAGATATAATATATTAATTAATCTAATGACATTTCAGTCTGCTTTAATTTGTATATATAAGATTTTATATTTTTCTTAACATAAGAACTATGTCAAACATTATAACAAAAAAGGGATTGTCACAAGAACAGTATGAAGATCTGCTCGTGGCATTGAAATCTCGTTTTGAGAAAAACATGGGCCGTCACAATCAACTTGAATGGTCCAATATTCAGTCAAGATTAGAAGCCAATACGGAGAAACTATGGTCACTCTATGAAATGGAAAGGACTGGCGGAGAACCGGATGTCGTCGGACAAGATGAAATGACGGGTGAATACATTTTTTATGATTGCTCAGAGGAAAGCCCAAAAGACCGTAGGAATCTTTGTTATGACCGTGAAGCTCTGGAATCAAGAAAAGAACATAAGCCGGAAAATAGTGCAAATCAAATAGCAGATGCCATTGGCATTGAGATTTTGACTGAAGATCAATACAGGGGACTACAAAAACTAGGAAAATTTGATATGAAGACTTCTAGCTGGCTTAAGACTCCTCTTGATATCAGAAAACTCGGTGGAGCTATCTTTGCTGATCGTCGTTACGACCATGTATTCGTATATCATAACGGTGCAGAATCTTACTATGCTGCGAGAGGGTTCCGTGGCATGCTGAAGGTTTAGGATTTGCTAACAGAAATTATTTAGCCATACCAGTTTTGTCTGTTAAAATAATATTTTTCAATTCCTCTTCTTTTCATAAATATATATACCGTAGAGTATCAAGGGCAAATTCTTGTACTCTGAATTTTGGATCTGCGACTATATCTAGAAATTCTTTCCAATTTACTTTTTTTATGGTTATTTTTTCTCCAGAATCCAAATTTTGTTCTTGGATTTTTTTACAGTTTCTTGCAATATAAATAACACTTTCATAATCTATTTTTGAAGATTTTGAATATGATTTGAAGAGAATCCAATCATTGCTAATAAAACCGGTTTCTTCCAATAATTCTCTTTTTGCAGTATCAATTGTATCTTCTCACTCTTCACATGTTCATCATACAAGTCCATAAAATGGAGGTCTTCAAGGTTGCTCTTCTTCTAATATATAAATATATCAATCTTCAGAAACAGCAACTATATCTATAGTATTATTTTTTTTAAGTTTCTCAAAAATCTTTATGCTTCAATCAAACATTTCTTGTTCCCATTGATATGTATCAAACATTTTTCATTTAAAAACTAGCTTTGCGTGTTCTGGTATTTTCATAGATATATCTGATTATTTATATAAATAAATCATACTTTATATTTTATAAAATCAAGTTTTAAATATGAGTTTAGCTTATCCCATATCCTTTGGAAGGGATACCACCCACTTTACTTCTGGAATAAACTTCTCGCCTCGACTGCTATTTTTTTGAATCACAACCAAAATGGCACTCTTCTCAGAGTGACTTCTAGTTTTGATTCAAGTGGTAGAATATAATAAATCGTTAAATATTTTCACCACAGAGGTATTACTTAGTTTGTCCCTTAGGACAGACCTAAAGTCCCTTTTAATATTCAATCTTGAATTCCATTATTTAAATGTTCCATTCAATTTCAGTTATTTTCCTTTTTTCTTTAAGATATCTTCTTCAATTCTTTCATTTATGTATTTAACCATATTTTTTCTACAATCTTCAAAATCTCAATAAAATATTTCTTTATCAAGATTAACTTTTTCATTGAATAATTCTATATTAGTTCAGAAAAACCATAAAATATAACGACGACGAAAATATGGATTATTTAAATATTCATCTTTTAATAAGATATTTTTTATCTCTTCAAAATTAATTTGTGGCATATATTATAGATTATATAGTAAATGACTTATATATAATAGAAATTATCTTAATTTAAAAAAATTATTATATACCTATATAATGTATATTTATTTCTCTGATACAATTAAAATTAACAAGAAATTTAATTTTGTTTCATTTTTAACAAAATAAGAGGTAAATATAAAATATATTACCTCTTATTTGCAAAAGTGCCTTAAACGCTAGCTTTATTATCTCAAATTCTTTGGCAGGTAAAATATTTAACGGTCTATTGTCCTTGGTAGGCAATGTATTTAAACCCAATTTTAAAAACCATATATCTTAAATATTTAGAAAAGTTAACTCAAATCCTTCTTCATTTCCTCAAATTCCTTTTTGTTTATTTCACCTTTGGCATAACGCTCTTTTGAAATTTCAAGTGATTGAGAATTATTTGTTTGTCCCGTAAATCATTTTATAAAGGCGAAAATACCTACAATAACCACAATCCATAGTAGAATCATAAAAATCCATCAAACGAATCAAAAATTTCACATCATAGGATTATTGTTAATGTTATAAGATTGTGAATATGATGACCATCCCCACATCATATTCATCATTGGCCAAAAACTACCAACCTGTTCTGGGAATGTTGCTGTAATATCACAATTACTCAATCGTTTACCCATTGCGGAATGAGCTTGTTCTTCTCATTTCTCACCCATCATTCTTTTTAACATCTCATTCATGTTTATGTGTCTTACGGTATCACCGATGGATTGGGCCATAAAATATTCACCGATTTTTTCAAAATCAGAATCAGTTAGTTTTTCACAAGTGATTGTCTTATTATTCAAATCATCTAAGAATTTTTTACCTTCCTCCTCCTCTTGTTGCTGATTTTTTATGGTAGTATCATCAATGGACAGATTCGGAAAACCCATCATTCCCTGACCGAAAGTTGTTATTGGAGAGAATAAGCTTAAAACCAAAATAGAAGTTATAACAAAAATTTGCTTCATAATATTGAAATTAAAAAGTTAAAATTTTATCGCACTCACTGACTAATAGATATAAATCCTTCATTGTACTCATCGGGCAAGTATTTGTCCCTTCTTGTTTGCGTGATATCAAACATGTGCCGCATGCCATGATTTCAGCCTTGTCTGATTTTAAGAGTTCTGACACCTGTTCTTTTATGTTGAACTTTTCAGAGCTTCCAGATTCATATTCCACTCCTTCACCAACAAGAAAAATCTTGACGATATCACCTTGAGTAAGTGTAAAATTTGCTAAACGTAAAGCATTCCATACAGTTTCTGAGTTAGTTTGACTGATAATAATTCCTAATTTCATAATTCAATAGTTAATTGCTAATGCATGCTATAAAGTATTTATATAGATTTTTGTTTTGAGTGGATAGCTTTTATTATAGTCATTTCCATAAAAAAGAAAACGTAATATAACTGAATAATTCATATTGAAAACTATTCAATTTTGATTCTTTGTTAGATTATGTAAATGAATGATATTCAGATAGATAATTGTCGAATCAGGAAAATAAGAAAAAACTGGTTAGAGAATATATCCAGAATCAGCACTTGAACAATAATTATATATTTAAAAATGTACTTAAGTTAAACACTAGCTTTCCTTATCCCATATCCTTTGGCAGGTAAAAATATTTAACGGTCTGTTGTCCTTGGTGGATCGAGTGGAGCTCCTCTACGAGCCGCACTCCAAGAGTACTTCCTGCGGGCGCCCTCGGCCAGAAGCCAAATCATTGGCTTCTTAAATTTGTTTCACAAATTTGCCTCACGTTCGAGCCCCACTACTCAAGTTCCACATTGAAATACAAAATCACGCTCGTTTTCACAAGAGTGACATCTGAATTTCTTTGGTGGATCGACCTGGGATTACCCGTCCACTATGTTCCCGAGCATAAACTTCTCGCCCCGATTACTATTTTTTGAATCAAAACAAAAAGGCACTCTATTCTGAGTGACTTCTTGTTTTGATTCAAGTGGTAGAATATAATAAATCGTTAAATATTTTCACCACAGAGGTATTACTTAGTTTGTCCCTTAGGACAGACCTAAAGTCCCTTTTAATATTCAATCTTGAATTCCATTATTTAAATGTTCCATTCAATTTCAGTTATTTTCTACTAAATCTATCATTTAGCTTATCATATTTATGAAATTTTTTTAAAAAATACATATTGACAATAATAAGGCGCTAATTAAGATGATAATATAAATTTTGATAACCATCTATGAAAAAAGGCTCAACTATATTTCTTCAGGCAGTTATTGTACTCATTGGCATCGGTGCTCTTGCCCTTATGCTTTGGGAACCCCATATTGAGGGCAGGAATGTGCATGCTACGCTCTTTGAGATTTACTTCAAAGATCCCTTTTTGGCGTATGCGTATTTATCGTCTGTCGCATTTTTTGTGGTGTTATATCAGGCTTTCAAACTGCTCAGATATGCTAGGCAAAATAAAGTATTCTCATCAAATTCCGTATTAGCTTTACGAATTATAAAATACTGCTCGATAGCCCTTGTCGCTTTTATTGTTGCGGGAGTGGCCTATCTATTTATAGTTCAGCGCGGTAAGGATGATATTGCAGGAGGTGTTGCTATGGGTCTTTTAATGATTTTTGTTTCTGTTGTAATCGCCACTTCTGCGGCGGTGTTTGAAAAAAAATTGCAAAACGCTTTGAATATACATCCGAAAACTAATTATTAGGGTAACGGCCAATATGGTAACATCGACGTCATATTGAGAGCGGAAAATATAGTGTATAACTTATAAATCGTTTAATTTGTCAAATTTGGTGGATCGACCTGGGATTACCCGTCCACTACGTTTCCCGGGCATAAACTTCTCGCCCCGGTCCATCCTGTGAAATTAAAACCACCCCAGCTCGCGCAAGGGTGACCTTTGATTTTTCATGGTAAAGCAACCCACAGCTGTAAGTAAAAATATTTTAATAAATTTTTGCTTTAAAAGAGGGAAGCTTGGGAAGGCTAAGAAGAAATTATAAATCTAAATGCTTAGCAACTGATAAAAGTTTATTTTTCACTTTGATATATTTTGAAACATTTTCACTCATATATTCACTTTTAATATATTCTCATAAATCCGTATAAATTATATTTAATATAAAGCTATCATCAAATAGCCAGAAATCAGTATTTACATCAAGCTTTAGTCATTCAAAGTCATTTCTTGAAATTAAAAATATTTCTTCTCATTTTTGTTGATTATATTTGTAAACTTCTAATTCATATTTAAGATAATTACTTATAGGAAAATCAACTACATGAACTCTTAGAATATTTGCTCATCTATTTTTAGAATTATCTATAATATCTAGCCACTCTTTATGTAAATCAATATCTATATTACCAGTATTAATATACTTTTGAATCATTGATTTTTCTTCTTCAACAATATATTCTTGTAATAATTCAAGTCGGAAAGCATAATTCTTAAATTCTCCAAAAGGATTTTTCATAATTTGTTTTTAAATATTTCTTAAAAGTTTATAAATAAATTAATTGAAATCAATTATTTATAACTAAAAACTTCATTATTCAGATGAAGTTTTTAGTTTGTAATTTACAAATTATACTTTGGTGGATCGACCTGGGATTACCCGTCCACTATGTTCCCGGGCATAAACTTCTCGCCCCGGTAAATTCTACTAAGTCACTAAAAAGACTCCTATTTTCATAGGAGTCTTTTTAGTGACTTATGGTGGAGCATAATAGACCGTTAAATTTATTTACCTACTGATATTTAAAAGATTTTGGCTAGGTTAAAGGATATAATAACTTTTTTGTCTTCTCAAATTTAATTACTATACTTGTTATTTAATAAATCTTTAATATCTCCTATTATTCAGTTTTAAATCAGTTAACGTATTGTGAGGTTTTTGACAGAAAAAAGAATCTATGATATATTTAAATAAGTTCAATTTATTAAAACAAAAGTATGCCTATTTGACCTTGATGAGAAATACATTCTTCAGAAGAATACCATGATAATACTAATGAAACAAAAAATGATAAATATTTGAAAGATGAATATTTAACCAAATTTTCATTAAATAAAGAACTTGAAACTCTTTTGAGACAGTGAAAGATAACTGAATGATCGTATCATTATATGAAAATGAAAATAGATGAGTGAGGTGAATCTAATTATAGAGAATTACACGGGTTTATTAAAAGAAATTCTGTAGATAAGAAAAATAAACCAAAACAATATAAAAATTCTATTACTTTGGCAAAAAAAGAAGCTAAAGATAAATCAGAAAAATGATATTGAATTGAGCTTGAAGAAGTTCAAAATATGAAAACGTTTTCTGATATTCAAAAAATTGCAGATAAGTTATATATTAATTCAAAAAAACTAAACTTCTGATGATGAAAATGGAAGCAAAGCATGTTAGAATTGTATTATGATGCTTTTCAGGATTGAATTTCTAAAATTTGTGAAGAATATATAAAAAATCATAAATGAAATTGGTATTTTATAAGTAGACCTGAGTGATTAATGTTTCATGATACTATAACAAAAAAAGAAATACTTATTATTCCTAAAGATAAATTGCATTTTAATCCGATTGATTTGATTATCAGCTGAAAAGAATCTTGCATGAGAACTTGGTGAATGCTTGGAAATGATTCAAAAAGAGCAAGTCGTGATGTTCTTGAAATAGCAATTGGTACGGATAAAGAAAATTTGAGACGAATAAAAATTATCGACGAAGAATTATCTAAAAATCCTAGTGCAAAAAGGAAAGAATATCTTCTTTTACAAAAAAAAGACGCATTAATGCACAAAGCTAAAATAAATTTTTTGGAATCCTGAAAAAAAGATGTGCCAAGATTGGTTTCGGATTTCAAAGAAATATTAGAGTTAATTAGAATTAATAAAATGCCCAAATTTCATTTTTATGAACTTGATAATGAATTTCAAAATCATCAAATTCCTCAATTAAATATACTTTTTTCTGATGCTCCAAAAAATCCTCAAAAAAATATACTAAAAAAATAATTCAGTTTCATAAATTTTAAAAAACTGCTAAATTTGTACTTAGCAGTTTTTACTTTAAATCTGAGCTTTCCTTATCTCAAATTCCATATAAATATAATCGTTCAATTTATCAAATTTGCTGATCGACCGGGGATTACCCGTCCACTACGTTCCCGGGCATAAACTTCTCGCCCCGGTCCATCCTGTGAAAACTAAAACCACCCCAGCTTTCGCAAGGGTGATTTTTAATTTATAACGTATTAGAACTGAGATTGAGAATTATGACGGGTATATTAATTTAGCTAAAATATCTTAAATTAACTATTGGTTAAAATTTTTCATTCTTCTTTTAGTATTGATGAAGCCTCAAATAATGCAGTTGCTAATTGAGTTCTCTTTCTGGTTTCGCTAACTACTCAATCTTTTCATAGACTAGGTCTATTATTGTCTTTCTCTCAATCATTCCATATCTTTTGTGATAGGGCCAATAGGAAATTTCAAAGTCAGATTTTATCCATATTTCATATCCTTTCGGCAACAGCAGTTATTCATCATGAAAATCAAACTTCAATTTCAGCATTTTCATGTTTTTTTGGAGGATTTGTTTTATCGATATATGGTTCAGAAATTTTCCATGCAGTTCTGATTTTTTCAGAGGCTTTTTTAAGTTTCTCAATTCATGTTACATTACATAACTCTTCAAGAAAATCAGCTAAGGTGTTATAGTATAGATCTCATAGATTCTCAACAAGTCTACCATCAAGAAATTTCTTAGCATCATTATCTAATATGAAAATGTCATCAACAGTTCAAGAAAATCCCAAATTTCCCAAAGCTAACATGATTCATGGTATGAATCTATCAAAATTTGGTTCTAAAGGACTTATTTTACTTCTATATTCTGAAAGGTTTATTGGAAAGTCATCTGTTTCCGAACGCCACCAATTAGCACAAAACATCCTATTCCAATAATCTTGTTTATATTGTTCAGATGAGCCATTACGATATAATGCCTCTTGTTCTTGAAGATTTCATGTGTGATTATCTAACGCTTCGCTCATATTAATTAAATCATTATGTATTATTATTATACAATTTATTTATAAATTAACACATAAATTTTAAATATGATTGACTAAATGTAGCCAATCATATTTTTAGTTGAACTTTAATTTGTAAACGATTTTTCGTATTTTATTCGACCGCATTTAAAATACGTGAAAATTATTATCTGAAACAGTACAATTTCAAATCGTTTTTTTGTATAGAAAATTGATTGGTCATTTCAGAGTTATTTCTTTAATATCTGTCATTTTATAAATCTAAAATTTAGTAAGATTTACAAATTAAATTTTAAATATGCCTGATTTGTCATATTAAAAAAAATGTGTTACAATTGTTGAAATTTAATTAATGTCAATGGGATACAACGAACACTGGTACAATGATATAGCTAAAGTTGACGTCATCGAAAAATCCTGAAAAGATATAAAATGACTGCAAGAAAAAAGTATTCGTGATAAAACGATACGATATTTGAATCAGGAGCATATAAGAAAGCTACCCCCTAATGAATTCAATACCTTAGTTGTAAGCTTGAAATCATATTTATCGCATATTGATTATGAAACAAAAATTATTGATACTAAATTTGAAGAACTAAGGCAAAAGGTTTTAGAAGAATCAAAGAATAAAACTGCTAGTTTAAGAGAGATATATGAAGCTAGACAAATAAGTACTGCATTTGAAACAAGGAATCCTTGAGATGTATCAAGATATATAGATTCTAGGCTTGATAATTGAATGGAAAATTTTGAAAGGATGATATGATGACCTAATAATTTTGCAAAGCTTTTAGCGCTCACTTCATTTTGAACCGCAAAACAATTATGAAAGTGAATGAGTTGGTTACTTAGATTATGAGAAGAAATAAGTTCTGCTTCGGAAGAATATTCAAATTGAAATTTATCTGCAGGAGAAAAAATTATTTTAATACTTAAGACGATCTGAATAGAATGACTGCGTGCATTTTGAATGATACCAGCCTGAGTAGTCTCCAAATGACTATCTACAAGTTCAGTATTGCCGAAATTATGAAGAGCATTGGAGTGACTTGAGATAGGAAGATGATGAAAAATAATATTTAAAACAATTATGAATGAAAGATGATCTGTGGTATTAAGAAACTGAAAGGAAGCATTGAAAGAAAGTAAGGAAATATATTCAAAATACCCATTCCTAAAAGAGTATAAAGATTTCTTATGAGAATTAAGAGGTAAAGATATATTTTGAGAATGACAAAATGCAATTATTGAAAGACATCCATACAGAGAAGACCTTGTAGTTAAAATTGCAAAACCATGAAAAGTCGATAGTTTAGAACTGGAATATAAGAGCCATGAACAATTTTATATTACTTTGAGAAAATGAGCAAAGGAATTTAAAGGTCAAATAAGTGAGGAAATTAAAATTCCTTATGTGCGTAAATGATTGCAAGAGAAACAATGAATATTTGAAATGGAAAAAATTCAATGACAAAATCTAGCTACAAAATTTTATAGGGAACATTATTCAAAAGAGTTATCTAAATATCCAAAAAAATATCTAGATAAATTGACTGATTGACAATTTGAAGTGTTAATTGACAAGGAAAAATTAAGGAAGGTGCCCATAATGTTGCTTGATTGAGATTTTTCTGGTAAAATGATCAGTAAGGAGATGAAATATTTTTTTGACAGCAAAACACATTGAACCGAATTATGAAATGTTCTTGACTTCTTGGAATGGAAATGACTTAAACATACTGATCTGCACCCTTGAAATGTAATGGTTGATAATAATTGAAATACCTTTATAATAGATTTCTGAAAAGTATTAATAAAAAGTAAAAGATAATTTATGAGTGATTTGAATTCAGGACATAATAATTGAAAGACTTCAGTAATAGATAAATCATTTCATATTGATGATGCGACTATTTCAGAAAGCTTTTGATATGATATTGAGTGTTTTCTAGAATGAGATAGCTTATTTATTTCTCATGAATTTGATCTAGAAAGAAAAATTCATGATTGTTGATGAAACTATTATCTTGTAGAGTATAAAGACAAAGCTTTGAGAGATAATGAAAAAAATCTAATCCAAAAGAATTATAAATTTAAAGACAAGCATCTATCAGAATCATTACCCTGATGACTGCAACTTTGAGAAGTTTCTTGAAGTTTTGAAAGTAACTGAAGATTTTTTATTATATTAGATGCACATAACCCCCTTATTAACTGAATAGATACAATAACTTTTAGATGAATCATAGTCAATGCATCAAAATATTTTGAATCAACTAAATCAGGTGAAACTGTAAATAAAACTAATGAAAGATACAAAGATATAATGTAATAGTTGAATTAACAACAAAAAAGAATCTAGGGTAAAACCTAGATTCTTTTGAATTCATACTCGAGATAGACATATCTATCACGTTTTTTCTGATCTTGTACAGAAATTTGATTGGTTCTTTCTAATGGTGGATCGACCGGGGCTCGTTCTTCCTCAGTCGCTATCACTCCTTACCAGAGATGCTGCGAAGCAAATACTCTTGGGGTGCGAGGCCGGGGTCAGGAGACAAATCGTTGTCTCCTTAAATTTGTTTCACAAATTTCCCCTCTCCCGCCGCGGCGGGACTCGTCCCACAAAAGATACTAAAAAAAGATCCCCATCCAGAAATCTCAATTCATTTTCACCTCAGTTCTTAGTTCTCAATTCTAATTTGATTGATCGACCGGGGATTACCCGTCCACTACGTTCCCGGGCATAAACTTCTCGCCCCGACTACTATTTTTTGAATCAAACCAAAAAGGCACTCTTCTCAGAGTGACTTCTTGTTTTGATTCAAAATGGTGGATCGACCGGGGCTCGAACCCGGGACCTTGGCCTTAAGAGGGCCCTGCTCTACCAACTGAGCTATCAATCCAAATTAGTGATTGCCTTTAATCAAGTCCTTTACTTTTTCAGGAAATTCTGCAAGTGCAGGTTTTCACTGAAGTTTAAGCCTTTCTCAGAGAGTCAAACATTCCAAAGGACATTGTTGTCTTTTACATGGTATGCAAGCTTCTGGTTCTTGTTTTAATGGCATATCAATTAATCTTAGTAACTAATCGTGAACATATAATATTAAAAAAAAATAAAAATCAATTTAATATTCAAGTTTTTTTCATATAATCGATTTTAGCTTTAATTTTTTCCAATGAAAATAATGAAAATCAGATTGGTTATTTGAATCCTGCTCTTATTTTGAGTTGTCCTTGGATATGCCTATTTCAAGGAATTGTTTATTCTATCTGTGCCATTTTTTAAGGCAAAATATTTGGATATGGCTACAATAATATTGGTGGCTATAATTTTGACTTATATATTATCAAAAATAATCGATATAGTCCTATTGAAGGCATTTAAGAAAATTTTGAAGCAGGATTGATTGGCCAAAAAACTTCTGCCTCTATTGCATAATATCATTATAATTCTTGTATGGGTTTTTGCAATCTTTACAACTATCGATCTTCTGGGCTTCAATATAGCAAAACTTCTGACAGGAGCATGAATCTGATGAGTGATTATAGCGTTAGCAGGGAAGGAAGCGGCATCCAATCTATTTGGTAGCCTTTCTCTGATTTTTTCAAAATCGTTCAAGCCATGAGATATAATTAGGATTAAATGAATAGAATGAGTTGTAGAAGAGATTACCCTCAGCAATACAAAATTGACTGATAAAAAATGAAATATCGTCTATATTCCGAATAAGAATATAATAGTAGAAAGCATAGAAAATCTTTCTCAATGAAGACATAGAAAAAATGAATTCATATTTCCTATACCTTTAAGCATATCCTCAAAAGATATGAAAAAATTGATAAAATCTCTTGAATCTTATTGAGATAAGGCAAAAAAGGATTTAACAATAGAAGAGTATAAGATAATGTTCGATTCAATCGGAACAGGAGTACAAAATATTACATTTATGTATCAAAGCTCTTCAAAATCTGATAATGTGAAATTGAAAAAGAACATTTATTTTGATTTGAAGGATATTTTGGATGAACAGAATATATTGCTCATCGCACAATAAATTATATTCCTAAAATTATCATATCAATAATATATTTTGAATTTGCATTCGTTGAATAGATGCTTTGTATTCATTTTATAGTCTTTTCTATATTTTCTTTGCTGGAATCTGGGGAATTTCGGAGCTTTTTAAGGATATATTCCAAGATTCAGATGCATTCATGCCTTAATATCTTTTCTCAAACCAGATAACCTATAAATCAGGCTTTATTTCATGCAAAAAAATCATCTATGAGATTTTTTTGTTTTTCTGTAATTTCAAATTTAACCTGATCGCTTCAGAAATATAAGATTCTGGATGTAATTGTCTCTATGATATTCTCTTTTGCATTTGTCGTCAAAAGAAATATGACCCTAGGCGGAACATCTTCAAGTAACTTAAGAAGGGCATTTGCCGCCTGATCGGTGAATTTGTCGATTTCCCTTATTATAAATATATTAAAATCCTCTTGCGGCTTAATGCTAGCTTTTTCGATTAGATCTCTTGAATTCGATATTTTAAATGATTTTTCCTCAGTTTCAAATAGATAAATATTCGGCACAACATCTTGCCTAAGATCTTCAACTGAATAAATATCGGATTTATTCAGATAATTAATTGATTCGACTAAAGATTTCTCAGAAACAAGCAAAGGTTGAATTGTGTCTCCGTCAATAAACATATCCAACATCAATTTAAGTTCTTTTTGCATTTTTGATTGATTTTATACGTAAAATTCATAATATTAAGCCGATTTTATTTAGAATGATTACTTTGTAAAGAGATTATGTCAAATAGGGCTCAGGCTTTTATAGTTCTTATAATTATGTGCGGTTGAATCCTTTGATTCATATACTATTTTTTCATTGCCAATGTCGGTGATCTGATTGTAGACGTTTGAAATCAAAGTAAAGTACAAATTTCGCTTGATTGAGAATTCGGGAATAAACAAGAAGACACATGTGACGGGAAATGTATTTTTAAATGAATTTCACCCGTTAATTATACTATCACTGCATCAAAAGAAGGCTATAAAAATGAAACTTTGCAATTCAAATTAGAAAGAAATGAGATAAAAAATTTAAAATTCGTTTTAAAGAAGCAAGTTGAGCTATCTGAGATCATCAAGAGTGCATGAGATAAAATAATGGAATTGAAATATAAAAAATATTTAGAAAATGCCAGTCAAGATAATGAAGGCTTGAATAGGGAAGTGCTTTGAATTTTTGAAGGCAAGCTGGTTTCAATTGATAAATCAAAATGATTCCATATTTTTTCTTTTGACGGATCAGAAGAAAAATCCTTATTTTTCCAAGATGAAGCGAAAGTTGAAAAAACTTCTTACAACCAATATGATTGAATTATAAATTACTCCATCTGAGGGGATAATCTCATCTTTGATATTTGAGAAAAGATGAGCTATAAGCTAAATATAAGTTCAAATGTGGAGTTTGTTAAGAAATCATGAACAGATGATAAATATATTATCATGGCTAATGATTGATCATACCTTTATTCAGCAATTACGAACGATTTTACAAAAAATACCCTATTCGATGATTTTATTGTTTTAGATAATGGAAAGATACTCTGATTGATAAAAAAAGATTCTAAAGATAAATTAAGCTTGCTTAATTTTACTAGCAATCAAAAAAATAAGCTCATTCTTCATAATGTAGAATCCAGAGACAGGAAAATAATTTACGAGCTTGATTGAATTGTGAGTTTTCTTTTATCAAAGGATGGCAACATAAATTATGTGGATGCCTCTTGAAAGATGTATAACTTAAAGCAACTGGAAATAGAATAACATGGCAACAAAAAAAGTATACCTTAATACTATTGCGCAGCTTGCATGAAAATTCTCAACTGCTTTCATCAGTATTTTTCTAATAAAGATACTCACTAATTACCTATCGCTCGATAATTATTGATTATACTCAAAGATATATAATTATATGTCTATTTTTGCAGCCATAGCAGACTTATGACTTTTTACAATAACCATAAGAGAAATCTCAAATCATAGGGAAAATGTCGAGAAAGTGCGCAAAATCATCTGAAATATGATGACTATAAGGCTCACTCTTTGAATTTTCATAGTTTTTCTTTCGCTTGCGATTGCATATTTTCTCCCTTGATATAATTCCAGTCTAGCAATGGCATCGATTTTCATTGCCTGATTCTTTACTTTTTTCGGGCTGATGAATTCTGCAATTCTTTCTTTGTTGCAAGCTTACTTGAAGACGGAATATTCATTCATATCAACAACAGCAGGAAAATTTTCTAACTTCATTTTCGTACTTATTGTAGTATTTATCCTATATCCTAAATCAATAATCACATGAAATCCAGCCTTGGAATATAATTCATTTCTTTGGATAATGTTTGCGTGAGTTGTTTGAAATGTGATTATGACAGTTCTTATATACAATTATGCTAAAAAGGTTGAAAAGATAAGATTCGGATTTGATGGGGAAGTCATGAAAAATCTCATAACAATGTCCATACCTTACTGATTAGCATTATTTTTAAATATAGTATATTTTAAAGTGGATGTTATCCTGTTATCAATACTTGAGCCAAGAAACATCTCGGATACAAATATCGCACTTTATTCTGTTCCAATGAAGATAGTTGAAGTAGGAATGATGTTTTGAGCCTTATTCCTCCAATCAATGCTGCCCTTATTCAGTGAAAATATATTCAAGAAAAAATTTGAAGAATTATGATTTCTGATTCAGAAATCATATAGATTGCTTTTCATATTTTGAGTGTGAATTGTCGGGTTTTCAATGGTAAATGGCTATGAGATATTAAGGCTTGTCGCCACACCGGATTATCTAGATAAAACTCATGTTTTCAATTCTCTGCACGCCTACAGGATTACTGTATTCATATTCTTGTTCTACTTCATTTCATCAATTTTCACATACATCCTTATTGCAAATAATGAGCAATGAAGGCTGCTTAAGATAAATACCTATATCACAGTACTGAATATTGTCTGAAATATAATTCTTATACCGTATTTAAGCTTTGTCTGATCTGCAATCAGCACGCTTATTTCCCAAATTATCTTATTGGCATTGACTTACAGGACATCCAGACATATATATAAATTTGATTTTGCTCCGAAGTTCAGTTCCATCGTAATGTTATTTTCAGCCATCTGAGCAATTCTTTCTTATGTATTGAGAAGTTATCTTTATGCTTTTTCACTTAATTATGTCGTAGTGCTTGCTAGCTGCCTAATATTATTTTCCTTAATATTTTTCTCTTGAATATGAGTTTTCTTGTATAAAGAAAAAATCACTAGTTTTCTTAAGAATTAATTTTTTGCAAAATTATAGCTAATTTCCATTGACAATCATCTGATTTTCGCTAAAGTCTAAAACAGAATTAATTTTCTTCACATGAACACAAAAGTTGATATTCCTGATTCTTGAGATCAAGATAAATCCAAAGAGATCTTAAAGCAGAGCAAGCCGGAAGGCACGCTTGCTACCGTAAAGTATTTTAAGTCGAAGACAGAATTATTGACTGAAGAATCTGAAAAATGGCTAGAAGATTATTGCAACAAGATCTTACAAAATTTTTGACATTGAAACTGGAATCTCGATGATGAATTAAGGCAGAGTTTCGCAAATGCAGCTTGAGCCTTTTGACAATATTTGGCTCATATCAATACACATCAGCCATATAACCATACTTTGTTCTCATCAGACATCAATTCCTTGACTGTTCCCGATCTGTTTCATAGGACAATAATAAGCTTTTTGCTTGATATGTGAGATATCCTCAATAAGAAGCTTATGAAGAAATATCTTGAGAAATTGATAACCTACCCTTGAGAGGATGAATTTATCTTAACAGATCTGCATGATTTCTTTGAAGAAGTGGTTGAGGCAACAATCCAATTAATACTCCATTGAAATATCCATGTCGATGTAAGTTTTTATGATAAACTGCAACAATAATTAAAAAAGATTTATAAATTTTAAATAAACTTCTTATGGGATGAAAATTACTGACAATTCCAAACTCAAGACTACAGGCTTCTTCTGCAAAAGGCAAAGTAACTATTTCTGATAATTCAAAGAGGTGAGCCCCAGCAGTTTTGAAAGAAAAAAGAGAAGAGTATAGACGAAGGGCAAATGAGGCATTAATGAGAGAGTGAGAAGAGGCAATCGATAAATGCTATGATTGGCTAGAAAAGTATGAGAAAATCATCTTTGATCATTTTCCAATGTGAAGCAAGAATCTTGAATCTGATAAAAAATCACAGCTAAGAAGAGCGATATATAAATTCGGATCTTACTTATATGACATACACTTGCATCAGGATGATAATCTTAAGCTTTATAATGCCCCTATAGATACACTTGGACTAGATGAGAAGCTTCATAAAGCTATAATATGTTTTCTTTTGGATCCTTTTGATTCCTTAAATGGTTCATTGATGCTTGATTTTATCCGTGATCTGGATGATGAAAATACTTCTTCTGATCGTCAAGAGATGCAGGAATCAAATGAGCCGGAAATGCTTGAAGAATGAGAATCAGATTCTCAAGGCGAAACTGAAGAATATGTGTGAGAAGATTTAAGTGATTTAGATCCAGATTTTCTTTATTTATCTGTATATCTTGAATTAATTTTACAAGCTACTCAACAAAATATTGAAAACTGAAATTTGCCTATCAATATGAGTTTTATGGATAAGGTTAAAGATTAATAATTACCTTTCAGCTAGTAAATAATCATTTTTATGGGTGCAAAAATTTTAACTATTCCAAATTCAAGGCTTAATACAGCTACATTTGCAATTAAGCCTATTGTTCATTCTAATTTTCATAAATTACCGGATAATCTAGATGAAGTTAAAAAGGAAATTAAAAGAAGGTCTCATGAGGCCATCGCAAGAGAAAGTCAAAATTGGATAAGTAATTTTGAAAAAACAGTCATAGGGCATTTTCCATTGTGAGACAAGAATATGATTTGAGATAAAAGATTTCAATTTTTAGAGGCAATTAAATTATTCTGATCATATTTATATGATATCCATATTGATCAGGAAAATAATCTCAAGCTTTATTCAACTCCTATAGATGAACTGAATTTGGATCAGAAACTGCAAAAAACTTTAATGTGCTTTATTCTAGATCCATATGATTCGCTAAATTGCTCGTTAATTTATTGATATGTCCAAGATTTGGATAATCAAAACACAGCCAAAAATCAAAAATGAGAGAAGTTAACGACTGTTGAATCCTTGGTCAATCGAAGCAAAAACCCTAATGCAGAACTCGAATATAAGGTATTTATACCAAACGAGTCAGATGACATGCACAATATTGATCCGTCTCATTGCTATCTTTCATTATATCTTGAACCGATTCTACAAGCAACATCAGAGAATATTGAAAGCTGAAATTTGCCTATCAATATGAGTTTCTTCGACAGTCTAAAATAATTGATGCCCTAAAAAATAATAAAATTGGAAAAAAAGTCATCTTGAATAAAATCACTTAACTTAATCACATTAATTAATCAAAAATGGACAGAATATATGTACTTTGACATAAAATCCCAGACACTGATGCAATTGTTTCTTCTATAGTATTTGCTGAATATTTGCAGGCTTTATGATTTGATGCAGAAGCTTATAAGCTTTGAGAGATAAATAATGAGACCAGATTTCTTCTTGATAATGTTTGAGTAAGAGTGCCTGAAACCATAAAAACCCTTGAACCAAAATCTAAGATAGCTCTTGTTGATCACAATGAATATACTCAGACAATTGACAATATTTGAGAACTTGAAATGCATTTCCTTGTAGATCATCATAAAATATGAAGTCTATCTACTGAATACCCTTTATTCATTAGGACCGAACCATTATGCTCTACTTCTTCAATTGTTTACAAGCTAATGAAATCCGAATGAATAATTCCTTCAAAAACGAGTGCAATCCTTATGATTTCAGCAATATTATCAGATAGCCTACACTTCAGATCTCCAACAACACAAGAAGAAGATAAGCACATTGTAACAAGGCTGAATCAAATAGCATGAATACAGGATATTGAAAAATATGCACTGGAAATGTTCAATGCAAAATCAGATCTTTGAAATATTACAATTGAGGAATTAATAAAATTGGATTATAAAGAATTTGACTTCAATTGAAAAAAAGCATGAATCGGTACTGTGGAAACTACAAATCCAGGCTACTCCATGAATAGAAAGGATGAAATCCTAAAATGACTTCAGGATATAAAGTCAAGAGATTGATTGGACTTGATACTGCTATCAATTGTTGATATCTTGAATGAGAAAAATATCACTTTTGTAATTTGAGAATTTGAAAAAAAGGTAATAAAAGATGTATTCTCTATTGATACTGCAGATAATTTAGCAGATTTGTGAAACAGATTGTCTCGTAAGAAGCAGATAATACCACAACTTACAAACTACTTCAGTAAATAAATTCCTATTTTATAATCCAAATTCCTTTTAAAAATCACTTTAAATAGAAACCTCTCTTCAAAAGAGAGGTTTCTATTTTTAATTTAGGGTATGCGAATATGTTAACTTTAAAAATTGCATTTTATATAATAATTATCTTGTCAAACCAAAGTTAAAATGTCACCCATTTTCCAATATAGAAATGTCACCCT
>CAZUBA010000018.1:0-37130 GCA_964618565.1 uncultured Candidatus Peribacteria bacterium
GATTACTATTACTACGATAAGTTCTACTAGGGTAAATGCGTTGTTTTTGTTGTTTTTTTTGTTGGCCATGTTGTAAATAATTAAATAAAACCATCAATTTCTTGATGGCTGAATTATAAATTAATTTAAGAATGAAGTCAATTTTATTATTTTGCCTTTTTGGTCATAGTTTCTTGAATTTTCAGTTTATCTTTTAGAAACAGATTTCATTTCTGATGAAGTATGTTTAATACTAGTTTGTCATTATAACTTAATCTATATTGAAAATCATCTTCACTCATAACTGCATATTTTATTTTACGTCAGAAAAAAGTACGAGCTAAAAAATCATTAAACTCAACCTTATCAATAATTCAGATAACAAATATATCTACAACATTAGTTGAATTTCTCTGTAGATCAACTATATTTTCTGCAACGGTAATAAGTTCAATATTTTTTCTTCATTTAAAAAACTTATTCAATTCTTCCATTACATCATAATTTTTTATGAAAATTTCAACTATCTCATTAAAAACTATACTTCACTTATTAAGGAAATAGAATTTCTTTTTATTATCTTCTTTTGATCTAAGGATTTTAAGTTCCTCAAGATTTATGAGCTCTCTTCTTACTGAATTTATCTGCTCGTCTATATCTCTGCATAATTCACGTATAAAAAATCACGCATTATCATCGTGAATTTTATATTCTAAAACAAATTTCTCCAGTATTTTTGCTCGGCAATTTGAACCGAATAATTTTGCTAAGTTCATAATAATTTTACTAAGTACATATGGCGTATTAAAATTTTGTTCAATTATATGATTTTTCTTTATAATTCAACACTTTCTTTTGAATTATTTTTTTTGCGGCTCTTATGTTTTATAAACAATTTATTTATCAGATATTTTCAGGTAGGATTGCAATTCAAATTAATGTCTATGTATTTAATATTTGGCATCAAAAACATTTGCTTTTTATGAAAAATCCTTATAATATTGGCACCCAAACTTTGGGAGCCACAATGTGGCGTCTGTACCAATTTATTTTTTTTTAAAAACCTATTATGCAAAAGAGAGGTAAGAAATACAATCAGGCAATCAGCCTTGTTGAGAAGGAAAAAGCTTATTCTATTGATGAAGCTGTTGAACTTCTAGAAAGAACTAATACTGTAAAATTTGATCCTACTGTAGAAATCCATTTTAATTTGAATATTGATCCAAAATATTCTGATCAGATGGTAAGAAGCACTTTAACTCTTCCAAATGGTTCTGGTAAAGTTCCAAGAATTGGAGCATTTGATGATTCCGGTAATGAAAAAGCTTTACTTGCTGCCGGTGCAACTGTTGCATGAGGAGATGAACTTCTTGAATTAGTCGCTCAAGGAAAAATTGAGTTTGATGTTGCAATTGCAACTCCAGCAATGATGAGAAAAATGTGAAAAGTTGCAAAAGTTCTATGACCAAAAGGTCTTATGCCAAATCCAAAAGCTGGAACAGTTGGTGATGATCTTCTGTCAATAATCAAAGAACTTGCTGCTGGTAAATTTGAGTTTAAAAACGATAAACAAGGTAATGTTCATTCAATTGTCGGTAAGCTATCTTTCGGTTCTTCTAAAATAAAAGAAAATATTGAAGCATTTGTCAAAGCAATCAAAGAAGTTAAGCCTGCTTGAGTAAAGAGCACTTACATCAATACTGTATATGTTTGCAATGCTATGGGACCTGGTATCAAGCTTGATGTCAAGTAATTCTATATAAACCAAACAAAAATATCCTCTCAGAAATGAGAGGATATTTTTTTATTCGTCATAATATGGGAGCGAAACGAAAGGATTATTTTGTTTTGTTATTGTCATTTCGACCGAAGCGGAGAAATCTAATCACTTAGGAATTCCTTATTTTCCTTATCATCGTCGCGTAGACAGAAGAGGGTCTTATCTTAACCAAATATTTTTTTTAGCCCCTCAATGCTGAGTGGAGCCAAGTAAAACATCCCGCGGAGCGAACTGTCATCCTCGCGTATGCGGGGATCTATTGTTATTAAATGATGCAATCCCTTTGTAGGCTGTCATTCCGAGAGAAACGAAAATCCCTTCTGGTTAGAACATTGACTCAAATCTTTCCGAGGCTTCAATTGCCCCGGGTAACCCATCCGCCTTCGGCACCTTCCCTGTATCAGGGAAGGGAAGTGCAGGTTTCATTGGTGATTCCTTTTGCAATGTTTTCTCCCCTAATATAGGGGAGATGTCCGAAGGACAGAGGGGTTATTTTGTAAGGAGTAGTGCTTATATTAAATCAGGACCTCCAATCATCTTCATCTTAGTACTTTTGGAGCCAAAAGTATGCAAAACCTTTGAGGGCTGCACAAATCGCTCTCCGCTACGCTACGTTTAGACGGAATGTTGTTCAATACCTCTCATTGTACTTCCTGAGGTTGCCCCAAGTCCACACATCAAAGATTATTTAAATTATTTTTTTCTCCATTATCACAGATTTTCATTTATCTTCAATTGTTTCATAATTGAATCTATCATATAATTTTTTAGCAGGATTTTCCTTAAATACTTCTAATCTGATTGAGTCGATTTTTGATTCAAAAGCAACCTTTTCTATTATTTTCATAATATATGAGCCAATTCATTTACCTATCATTGGAGGAGTTATTTGAATATTGTTTATATAAAAAAAATCAGGTTTCTCAATTAATGTATAAAAACCAATCCTTCTATTATTTTTTAAGATGATATATGTTTCTTCTGGGACAAAATCTCACCGAAAGCATCCTGATTTCCAACCTCACCAATATTTTGTGAAATACGAAAACATATTGATTTTTGTAATTCTATAACAATATTGATAATCTGATTCAGTTGAATTTCTAACGGTAATTAAATCCATTATTAATGATTTACGGAATTAAGTTAGTGCTTGATTAAACTCCTTATAAATTAGAATATATGACCGATTTATCATAGAATAGTATTTTTTACTTTACTTAATCTGATATATGCTTCATCTTGAATATAGGGTTTTTTTATCGGGACTTGATATGGCAGGGAATATTATGTCACAAGATTTAACAGAAGCAAGATAATTAAGGCTGAATGAACAGGGACAAGAATTACATGCAAGAAGTCATTCTATTGTTCATTTTCCTTTAGATTTCTCACTTATGCAAAGATTACCAATTGAGGAGTCGTCTTTTTTTATTAATGATAGAATATCATTTCAATTGGCCACAATAACTATCTGAGCTTTTCATGTATTTCATTTGGAATCAGTTGCGGTCAAGGTTATGGTATAAGCTCAACCTATCTGATATGCATGCGATGGATTTGGCAGATCACTCGTCTGTCAATCTCAGAAATTCCATTTATATTGCACATCTCAATTAGCTCCCTCTACAATTGATTTAAGATCAATGTCAATGGGGGTTTTCCCAACTAGAAGATTACTATCGATATTAACTATAAGCTTATTTGAATTATCACTTGATGTTCAGCTTGTCGGCTTATCCGTTACACTTATTTGAGTAGTTGAGATTGCCTCTTTTCCTGTGTCCTTATCTTTTATTATTAATTTTGCAATCCAGACTCAATTTGTTTTGAGATCATAATCATCAAGAAATTTTCAAGATGCATTAATTACTTCTTTAGTTGTTGTGTTTGTGAATTCCCATTTGTAATCAAAGTTACCAGCCGTTTCAGTATGTGCATAAAAATCATAGATCTTCTCTTTCTGATTAGTAAATTGTGAAAGATTTCAAATTCATTTTGCTGATTGAGGATTAGTCTTATCGAAAATTTTAATTTCTGCTGAAACTTCTTCATTATTCTTGACTCCACTATTATTTCCGTTGTTTGAGCCGATTGTTCAAGGTTTCTTGTATTCCTCTATAAATGGGCATCATCCATAAGCTGACAATCAAAATATTTGAGGACATTTATCAAGCTTATCTTTAACTCAATCATTATCGGTGTCTACGGTTTCAGCCACTTCTATTGTAATTTGAGATAATCAGGTATTTCAAAGCTCATCTATCACTTTAAGGGTAACGGTATAAACTCAAGGTTCAGTATA
Organism: uncultured Candidatus Peribacteria bacterium; assembly: GCA_964618565.1. Classification (GTDB taxonomy): domain Bacteria; phylum Patescibacteriota; class Gracilibacteria; order BD1-5; family UBA2023; genus STC-113. The sequence continues at coordinate 4,065 of CAZUBA010000018.1, forward strand.
CGTATGGGTAACTTCTGTTTTACTGCTTGTTTGTCAATCTCAGAAATCCCACAGCTGAATTATGCCTCACTTTCATCATGTTATGGTTGAATCAAAAATAACACTTAGCGGTCATTCTCAGAAGATAGGAGTTGCCGTTATGTCTGATGAGATTGAAGATGTGTTTTTATCATTGCCTTCTTTTGAAACAGAAATTTGTGAAAATGATTCAGAAATTTCTCAAGTTCCTTTATCTTTAATGTTCATTTCAATTATCCATTTTCAATCAGTTTTAAGATCAAAATTATCAAGAAATTTTCAACTTGCATTAAGCACTTCTTTAGTGGTGGTATTTGTAAACTTCCAGCTATATTCAAAATCTCATTTATTTTCAGAATACGCATTAAAGTCATAAACGGTTTCCTTTTGATTTGGAAATGTGGTCTCAGTTCATTTTCAAGAACTTGAATCAGAATTGTTTTTGTCGAAAATTTTAATATCACTTGATAATCATTCTTTTGCTTTTGCATTTTTTATTTCACAGAAATTGATTCAGAATACTTTTGTGGACATGTGAACAAATTCTCTTCTTTTCAGATATTCGTTTGGGTATACTTTATCTTCCTTATCTTTTTTAAGAATTCAAATTTCAATTCATTTCTTTGCGAATCAGTACCATTGATCATCCACGTCTTTAATGACAACATCTTTTACAACCTTAGAATTCAGATTATCATCCCATACTTTTGCAATTCTGAGCAGCATTGCAGTAGCCTCAATCCTTGTGATATTGTTTTCTGGACAAAATGGAGTTGAGGTGAAGGTTTTTTTATTCTGACAAGTATATTCTCACTTTGAATCAAGAAGATATCATTGTGTTATGGAGGATTCTTTTCAATTTGCTATACAATAATAATATGGATTGAATTTTGACAGGTCAACAAAAGGGGATAGATCGTATTTTATAAAATCATCTATTGTCGGATTGATACAGTCTTTACATCATACTCAGACTACGATTCACAGAAATTCATCTCTGGTTATCAGCGAATCCGGATGGAACTGATGATCGGGAGTGTCTTTGACCACATTATTAGAATAAAGAGTTTTCAGATCTTTATATAGTTCGTCTGATGGTTTTATATCTACAAAAGGGAAGTTGACAATAGTTTCCGCACTCGCTCAAGCAATAAATAAGCTCAAAAAAATAATCAGAAGAATTTTCTTGAAGAATATATTTGTAATCATTTATTTTTGGTTTATCATATATCTGTTCCTTATTTTTTGCATTATACTATATTTTATAAAAAACTAAAAGATTTTTAATAAAAATCACTGGTTTTTTATTCATTTTTTCATAAAATGATTAATAACATATTTAATTAATAATTATTTCAAGACAGATGACCACAAAGAAAAACTTAAATGATTACTTACAAGACGTTCAGGATATAAAATCAGAGATGAAAAAAGTCATAATTTGACAAGATAAATTGATAAATTCCCTAATTATTGCACTTTTATCCTGAGGGCATGTAATACTTGAGTGAGTCCCATGATTAGCCAAAACTCTTTCAATACAGACTTTAGCTCGAACACTCGATCTTGATTTCTCAAGAATTTCATTTACGCCTGATCTTTTGCCTTGAGATCTTATATGAGGACAAATATATAATCAATCAGAATCAAAGTTCTATACTAAGAAATGACCTATATTTACGAATTTCCTTCTAGCAGACGAGATTAATAGAGCCCCTTCAAAAGTCCAAAGTGCTTTGCTTGAGGCCATGCAAGAAAAAAAGATTACAATTGCCGAACAGACATTCACTCTTGATGAGCCTTTTTTGGTGCTGGCAACTCAGAATCCAATCGAACAGGAATGAACTTACAACCTGCCAGAAGCACAACTTGATAGATTCCTTTTAAAAGTTATCATAGACTATCCTACTGAACTTGAAGAAATTGAAATAATGAAATCAGCAAACGCTTTCAATGAAATAAAAATTAACAAAGTAATATCTAAAAAAGATATAATCTCATTGCAGAAAATGATCTCAAATGAAGTTTTTGTTGATGATAAGATATATGATTACGTAAAAAATTTAGTATTCGCTACAAGATATCCTTCAAATTATTGATTGAATTCTATCAGTGAATTCTTAAGTTTTTGAGCTTCTCCAAGAGCGTCTATCTGACTCATTACATCATCAAAAGTTTTAGCTTTCTTGAATTGACGCGATTTCGTAAGCCCTGATGACATAAAAGATGTGGCAATGGATGTACTTAGGCACAGGATTTGATTATCTTTTGAGGCACTATGAGAAAATGTTTCCACAGACTCAATCATTTCTACTTTACTTTCTTCAATAGATGTTCCATAATATGCAGAAACAGAGATTCAGAAATTTGGACATATTGACTTTTAAAAAAGTTTCATCTATTTTCGCATGAAATTATAAGACCTCTTTTCATGGTTCTTGAATGGAATTTGAGGATATTCGGACTTACGAGCTTTGAGATGATGTGAAGAATATAGATTGGCTTTCTACGGCAAAGCAAGATAAGGTCTTTATTAAAAAATATCAAGAAGAACGTGAACTCCCTTCAATGTTTCTTTTTAATTTATGAGGATCCATGCAATTCTGATTTTGAGCAAGAACAAAAATCGATACGGCATACGAGGCTTTTTTGCTTCTAGCTTTGTCGTCTATCAAAAATTGAGATTCAGTCGGAGGCATTTTTTATAATGATGAAAAATTCGATTATTTGGAATGAAGGAAATGACAGCTGAATCTTTGGAAAATGATAAAAAAACTTGAAAATTTTAAAGAAAATAATATAGATACTCCTGCAAACTTAGCATATTCTTTGAAGTTTCTTTTTTCAAAGAAGATCAAGAATAATATAATTTTTATTTTTACTGATGAATTAGAAATCGATAACTCTGTTCACTTAAAGGCTCTTTGTGCCAAAAATGATGTGATTCTAATACATGTTAGCGATTCATTTGAAAATAATCTTTCAAAAAAATGAGAAATTTCATTTGCTTCTGCAAATAGATTTTTCACTTTAAATTCTTCAAACGGATTTTTGAAATCTAAATATCTTGATAGCAGAAAAGATTCAATTTCAAAACTTAGAAAAGACTTTATGGTTTCTTGAGGAAGTTTTGTCTCCCTTGATGATACGTCTGATATATTCAAGGTATTTTACAACTTCTTTAAGTTAAGGCAAAAGGCTTATTAAAAGAGGCTATCATAAATATAAATCTAACTTTTAAATTGATGAAGGATATTTTTGACATAAAACAACCATTGAATCTGAATTTATTGAATGATAATATATTGTTAATTTCATTTATTTTAAGTATACTCCTTTTGCTTATTTTTTTACTTGTAAGATGGCATGTTAATTCTTATAAGCTTCAGGAGGAAATAAATGAGAAAATAAAAACATTAAAAGATTCATTTATTGAAACTATCGATGGACTGAATCCTCTTGAAAGTGATTTTCCTCAGAAATTGAATTTTCTATTAAGAAGTTTTTTGAATGATTATAAGATTCTGCCTTGAAGCATAAGAATGACAAAGAATGAGATTCTAAGGCGGGCACAAAACAAAAGACTGCTTGAAGATTTTGTTATTGAATGCGAGAAAGCGGAATTCTCAAAAAATAAACTTACAGCTCAAGATTCAAATAATCTTAAATCAAAAGCAATTTATATAATAAATAATATTTAAATGAAATTCTATTTTTCCTCTATTAATCTATGATGCAACAAAAATCTTGTAGATCTTGAATTTATAATTTGAGAGATACTTAAGTTATCTTCTGAATTTGATATTCAATACTTCGAAGACCCAGCGGATACATTGTGCGAATATGTAATTGTCAATACTTGCTGATTCCTATCTACCTCAAGAGAAGAAGCTGAAATGACTATAAAAAAATATGATGATATGTGAAGGAAAATAGTTATAGCTTGATGTTATATTCAAGTTGCCGATAACGATTTCCTTAAATCATTAAAGAATCTTCATAAGGTAATTCCTTTTGTGGATTATAAATCAATAAAAGAAATATTATGATTTGAGAATGAAGGCTCTGTCAATTCAGAAGCAGTGAATAAGATAGCAAAAATCTGAGCCTTAAAAGAAAAAAAATTAGAAAATTTCATCGATGATATCAAGGCTAATCAAATATGAAAGAAAGCTTTTATCTGGAAGTGAGATGAAGTGAGGGCTTATATTAATGCTCCTTATGGATATGAATATTTGAAAATCGCAGAATGATGTGATAATAATTGCACATTCTGCATAATTCCTAAAATCAGATGAAAACAAAAATCTCGACCCATAGAAGAGATTATAGCAGAGGCTAAACAAATGATTGCCAATTGAATCAGAGAAATAATATTGATTGCTCAGGATACTACCAGATATTGAGTAGACAATTATGGGGAGCCTCGTTTAATTGAGCTTCTTCAGGAATTAGAAAAGCTAGATTGAGATTTTAAATATAGACTTCTTTATATGTATCCTGATAATCTGACTCTGGATCATTTGGATAAGATAAAGAAATTGGACAAATTCATTCCTTATTTTGACATACCTTTTCAGCATATTTCAGTTGATATTCTTAAGAAAATGGGCAGATATTATGATACAAATGCAATATTCGAATTTTTAGACTATATAAAGTCAAACTTTAAAGAATACTTCTTAAGAACTGCTTTCATAATCTGATTTCCTTGAGAAACCGACGAGGATTTTGAAGAGCTTGAGGATTTTGTTTTAAAATACAGATTTGATAGCGTTGCGCTTTTTGAGTATCATGATGAGCCTCTTGCGCCAAGTTCAAAACTAGAGGATAAAATAACTAGTGCCGTTGCACAAAAAAGGATAAAGAAACTGGATAAGACGCTTCAAACTATATATTCATCAAAAAAAGCTTCAGATATGGGAAAAATCTTCAGTGGGACTTTGGAGTGATATGATGACGGGTTTGTTCTTGTAAGGCGTGAAATAAGAGCTCCGGAAATTGATGAGCTAGATGAAGTTCCCTTTGCAAATCTTCTTTGAACCTGAGATATAGAGATAGGGGACAGGTTAGAATACAAGCTATAATATATTCTTTAAAATTGTTTCATATTGAGAAGCTTCTTTTTCTAAAGAGGCTTCTTTTATTTCTCCTATATCATGCGCAATCCTATTTCTTGTTTTGTGCAGATCCCAGACAGTTTGGATATGTCCTTTTATAATGAATGGCTTCTTTTTCAATTGCTCTCAAACGCTTCACATATAACCCAAATCCTTTAAGATGGAGCTCAAAATAGAATCATATCTGATTATTCTCTGACTCGGCTCAAGTTTTCTTATTTCAGCTAATCTTTCCAGATAAAAATCCCTCTTTTTAGTGTTAAGGGCTTTTTTCTTAGATGTTATGACTATAACGGCAATTCAAAAAATTATTGCTATTATGACAATCAGAATAAACAATTCTAAATACATATTTATTTTAGTCTTTTAATCATTTTAAAGCTTCTTCTTCTGTTGTTGCTTTCCTTAAGAAAAGATACATTCATAATAGATCAAGCGTATCATCCACAAAGTTATTCATGTTTGTCACGTACACGTTTCATCAAAAAATATCTATTTTTTCATAAATTCAAGCAAATCATCAAGCCACTCTGCTATTGATGGTATCGACAGACTTCATATTTATTATCACATCAAATTTTCCATTTTCCATTATATCCGCTACAACTCTATCAAAAATCCTTCAGGCATTTTCATTTGTAAATTCTCAGTTAAATTTGAATATTATAACCGACTCTTTAATGCTGTATGTATAATCTATGTGTGCTGTCATATTATGGATGTATTTCTATATCTAAATGTATTGTTTGCCCACAGTGAGGACAAGTTTTTTGAATAAGAGTATGACCTTTATTCGAGTCATCTTGTTTTTTTATTCATAAGAGCTCTCATATTTTATTTACTGCATCTTTTGGGGTTGTACTAGCCTTCAGTAAGTAAGCATCAGCTCATAATTGCATGCATTTATCAATATCATCTCTGCTATTCAGGTTTGAAAACATTATTATTTTACAATTAAGGCTTGGAGCAAGTTGTCTTATGACCCTTAATGTCTCAAATCAATCCATTGAAGGCATCATGATATCAAGAAGTATTACGCTTGGTTCAAATTCTGTGACCTCCGTTATTGCACTGAGTCCATTATCTGCTACCTTCACATTATATCATTCCTTATCGAATTTAATCTTGTACATAGTAGCAAGTTCGCTATCATCCTCGACTATCAGTATTTTTATATTATTCATAAAATTGCATTTAAATTATAATTATTACCTTAAAGGCAAGTAAATTTTAAAGGTTGATCATAATCATATCTCACTCTCTAACTCTATAAATCAGCCAAGATTTTCTACGATCGCCTTTGATATGGGAAGCCCAAGTCAAGTTCAGCTTTTGTCTCTTATAAGAGAGTTCTTGACTTGTCAGAATTTTTCAAAGACCTTAGGAATATCAAGTTTTGAAATTCAGATTCAATTATCCTTAATGCTTATTTTAATTTTATCTTCCATTATTATGGTCTCAAGAATAATTTCTCATCATTCTCAAGTGAATTTATGGGCATTTCAAAGAAGATTCAAAAGTACCTGTTTCAGTTTATTTCAATCAGTATTATATTCAAAATTTTCGAAATCAATAATATTTGTAAATTTTTGTCATTTTTTCTCAAATAAAGCCTGTATCTCAATACATGTTTCTGTTATCAATGAGGCTAAATTTAATTTCTCATAAATGATTTCCTGGCCTGATTCAATTTTCGATATGTCTAACATATCATTGATCAGATTCAATAATCTTTCCGAACTTTTATAAACCTGCTCAAGATAAGTTCTTACCACGGGATTTATTTCTCATGCATCTCATTCAAGAATCATAGAAATATATCATTTTACTGAAGTCATTGGAGTTCTGAGTTCGTGACTTGCAATATTAAGGAATTCATCTTTTTTTGTATCAAGCTCTTTCTGTTTAATTAGCGATACCTTTAATTCTTGCTGGGCAATTTCAAGATCTGTAATATCAGTTTGAATCATTACATATTCGGTAACATTATCATTAAGATCCAAAATGGGAACTAGATTTGATGATGTCCAAAAGTAAAGTCATTTGCGATTTATGTTTTTAATAACTCATTTCCAAATCTTATTTTGCATTAGGCAATTTTGTATTTCTTTTATATCATCAGAAGAAACAATTGGTATTCTTATGGATTTTTTGTTACTTAGAGGACACGACAAAAGTTCTGGCATATAACATTTTCAAATCAGCTCCTCTTTCTTATATCAGGACATTTTAAGGAATTCCTCATTTACAGACTCTATTGATCAGCCTTTGTTCATTTTCAGAACAAGATTTGTCTCATTCAGGGCCTCTGTGTATTCTTCAAGATTTTTATATGCTTCTTTAAGCTCAGTTATTTCTGTTCTTATTGAGATATATTCTATAATCTGATCATATTCATCAACTATTGGTACAACTGTCGCTTTTACCCAATATGATCAATTATCTTTTGTTCTGTTTTTTACTACTCATTTCCAGATTTTCTTATTCTTAATTGTTTCCCACATGTCCCTGAAAGTTTCTTTTGGCATATCAGGATGCCTGACGATATTATGAGGCTTTCAGACCATTTCATCACGTGTATAGCCTGATAATTTGCAAAATGCCTCGTTAACTTCAATTATGGTTCAATATATATCAGTCTTTGAAATTATATTTGAGTTATCAATTGCATTTGTATATTCCTTCAAGAGCTTAATTACAATATCATTATAATTTTTGGATAGATTATTTGTTATTTTGTCAAATATTACCGTTATCTGATTTAGTACCCTAAGATCATGATCAAGAAAATGTTCAATAATGCAATTCTTGAGTATTATAGTTATTTGCAGAAGGTCATCTATTTCTAATTTTTTCTGTTTAATGAAAGCAAGGAATCTGGTTGAAATGTATGCATATTTTCATTCTGCATAACTTTCGTCTAATTCTGTAATTAGAGAATTAAGTATTCGTTCTCATCAAAAGTATAATAAGTATACTGAGATTTCATCTTCAGTTAGCAGGTATTTCTTATAAAAAGCGTACATTTCTTCTTCCTTAAGCCATTCACTTAATATCTGCTCTTTATTGTCAATTATTATGGAAGAAATCTTTTGCCTTTCTTCATTATCCAATAATAAAAAATGATTTCTGCTGATTTCAGGCTTTCTTTTATTTTCATCAAAAATACCTTTTAAATCAGCCTCATCTGAATTGTCAGTAAAGTTTTTTGGAATTCATATTGAGTCTGCCCCTTTTTTTATAGGTTCTTCTGTTTGCATGATTTTTAATTTATATTGGCATTATAACATAGTATGTTCTTATTTTCAAGTTTATCTCCTGATAAAAACATTTGATTTTTATAGTAAAAACTATACTATATTTATAGTAAAAAGAAATAATAAGTTATAGTTAAAATATATCTTAATTAAGCCATAATAGCTAATGATAACATTTGACAAAATTGTCAGCAAATTGTGAAAACAAAAAGGGGAGCTTCTTAATATCTATGATATATGATCTATTTATGATCCTGATTTTTCAGTTTCTAATAAAAAGCATGCCCGAGAGATTTATAAGATTATATATCGATTAAAAGCGGATAAGACTATTTTTCCGATAAGAAATTCCTTATATTATATTTCATACTGAGAATCAGCAGATCTTACACAGATTCTCGATTCAAAGTATTGGAAGATAGTAAAAAAGCTGATTAGCGATGAAACATGATGAAAATATCTTATCGGCGGTAAGAAATCACTTGAAATTCATCTTAAAGATTATTCAATCCATAATAAACTCATTGTATATACAAAAGATATTCAAAAAATCATTACGATAAATGGAGATCTTAAGGTTTATTTTAAAATCTTCAAACCTTGAAAATCATCAAAAATATCTTTTAATTCAATCTTAGAGTTTTTTTCAGAAAGCCTTATATTCGAATGAATTAATTTAAGAGTTTCAAATAAAGAATTAAGCATACTTGATTCGCTCCTCTTAAGTGAGAAAGATTCTTGAATCGATGATTATCTCTTAAAGAAATTCCTTACTAAATATAACAAATCCTTATCAAGAGAAATATTATGAAAATTAATCAAGATAAGATATATATCCAGCATTAACAGATTAAGGTCTATTTCAAAAAATAATAATTATGATAAGCTTTATTCTGATTGCCTTGATATTATAAAAGTAGAATGAGCAAATTGTTTTCTAAGCTTATAAGCACAAAAAAACGAGCATTTGCTCGTTTTTTTGTACCCTCTATATTATGATTCGAAGAATGTATCTACGATTTTCCTATACTTCATCCTATTTTTTATATCTTCATAATATGCGTCTCCTGGGACTAATTTAGCTTTTAATCTATCCTTAACCTCTTCACTTGCATATTGAGTCATTATCTTGTCTATTTCTTGCTGGATTTCATCTTCTGAAATTTCAACAACAATAATTTCTTTAAGTTTTTCCAAAATGAGTTCAGCTTTCAATCTTCTTATCGCCTCAGGCTCAATAGCCTCTTTCTTATATCCTTCCTCATCTTTTTTGAGATGTTCTAGATAGTGCTTCAGATCAATGCCTTGAGCTTCAAGATTCTGAACATGTTCTTGAAATACTCTATCAACTTCGTGTGCTATAAGGTGTTGTCCTAGCTCTACTGTACTGACTTTATCAAGCTCTTGAAGAAGTTTGCTTTCTTCATCTAGTCTTACTCTATGCTCTTTTTCTTGCTTAATCTCTTCTGATATAAGTTTTTTAAATCATTCGAAATCAGTAACGACTCATCTCAATTTTTCGATGAATTCAGGAGTCCATTCCGGAGCAATAGCTTTCTCAATATTGAAAACAGTCGTAACGAAATATACTTTTCTTGATTGAAAATCCTTTGAATGATAATCAGCAGGGAAGGTTATGTCAAATTCAACTACATCTCAAACTTTTGCACCAGTTAGTTTTTCTTCAAATCAAGGTATGAATGATCCGCTTCAAAGAACCAGAGGAAATGCCTGAACTTTTGTTTCAGTGATTTCAACTCAATCTTTCTTATCAAATCACTCAGTGTCCAATGTTACCCTATCTCAAATTTGAGCAGTTACTCATTCTTGGGATTCGAACTTTGTAAATTTTTTCTCGATTTCTTTGATTGTAGAATCTATTTCATCTTGCTCTACTTTAGCCGGCTCTTTCTTAAGCTTGATTTTCTTTACTTTCTTTTCATCGATTTCAATTGATGGAAGAATCTCTATTTCCATGATTATTTCAAATGGATTAGTTGATTTCACCTCCTTTATCATTGCTGGTCAAGTAGGAACTATTCATTCCTTTTTGATTATTTTAGGATATAGAGAATTAAGAAGCTTGTCTATTGCTTCGTTTTCGATAACGTGCGCTCAATAAGTCTTAACTAAAATATCTTCTGGAATTGCGCTTCATTTTCTGAATCATTTTATATTAGCATGTTCGCTTAATTCAGCCAATGCCTTTTCTTTTGCCTTTTCAAATTCTACACCGCTTTCTTTTACAATTAATTCAAGCGTATATGAATTAATCTGCTTTTTTGTAACTTGCATATTCTTTATTATTAATTTTAAGCCCGCAAATTATATGAAAATTTTCAATATTACAAAATTATTTTTATCCATACGGCTGTTCCACGATAAATATTTTATTTTTCAATACAATTTATAACTACATTTTGCTTTTTAGCTTATAATAGGATATACTGTAAAAAATATTATATTACTTTTTTCGTAAATGCTACTTATTTCTACTTCTACTTTAAAATGATATTGATTGCATAAAATATTTAAATTAGTTTCAGATTCATGATATGATGGCCTAAATTTGGATGTTGTCGCTTGAGATTACGATAGTGAAGATGCTCAATATATAAAAGAGCTTTCAGATGAGTTCAAGATACCGGTCATTAGCGTGACAGCTTACGAGAGGAAAATGGATCATAAGGCAGTTGATGAATTAATAAAGATGTCAGAAATCCTTTGAGCTAAAATCATTAATTTTTATCCTCCTTACAGGGCTGACAAAGAAACATCTTGGTTTAGCGAGTATTTGCCCAAAGTAAAAGCAAAAAAACCGGATCTTAATTTTTGCATTGTAAATGTCGAGCCAAAAACTTTTCTTTTTTTCATTCCAGAATATAAAGATGCCACTCTTGAGACAATAAAAAAAATAACACAAGAAACTACCCTTTCCATCTCAAATGTCGATCCTACAACCTGAGTAGATCTGCTTAAAACATTCACTCTTTTGGGTAAAACCATTAAGAATGTATTCTTATCAGATAAATCATGAGCAAAGCAGGATATATCATTAGGCAAATGAGATATGCCTATAGAAAGCTTGCTTATAAAATTAAAAGAAAATTGATACAAATGATTATTTACACTTAAGCTTTCTCCAAAAGAAGTTTGAATAGGGAAGGATGAGAATGTTCTGAAAAAACTTGAAGAGCAAAAGAAATACTTTGAAAAATACTACAATTAAACCATAAACTCTCGGAATAGATCGAGAGTTTTTTATTTCATATTGATTTTTGAGAATATATTGTTAATTTTAGCACATTAATTCTAAATGAATCTTATGAGCATGTTTTGAAGTTTGCTTAATTTTAAACGTAAACTTGAAAAGCCTTTTGAGACTTTGAATAATATATATATTTCAAAAGAAAATTTGCTACATAACTTTGATATATTCCAAGAAAGAATGCCTTGAAAAGCTATTTTCCCTGTCCTTAAATCAAATGCATACTGACATTGAATAAAAGAAGTTGCCTCCATTCTTAAAGCAAGAAAAACCCCTTATATTGTAGTAGACAGTTATTTTGAAGCATTGAAGATCAGAGAAGTCAATAAATCAAATATATTGCTAATCTGATATACGCTTCCTTCAAACCTTAAGAATATTGATTTTTCTTTTATTGCCCTGACAGTTTATGACTTTGAGACTCTTCTGGAATTGGCTAAAATCAATAAAAAAGTGAGAATACATCTGAAGATAGACTCTTGAATGCATAGGCAAGGAATTTATTTTGAGGATCTGCCAAAGTATCTTGAATTCATAAAGAATAGCAAAAATATTGTTTTAGAGTGAGTATGTACGCATTTCGCTGATGCGGACAGCATAATCAATGATTATTCTGAATTACAGATTGAAATTTTTAGAAATTCTTTAAGTCTGATAAAAGATTCTTGATATGTATTAAAATATATACATTCAGATAATTCTGCTGCAACGTTGAAGTGATTTCTTAATGACGAGATGACATCTTTAAGATTATGAATCTCACTTTATTGAATAAATCCTTTGGAAGCATCAGATGATTTTTTTATGCTTGGAGAACCTCTTAAGCCTGTGCTTTCTTTTAATTCTACGATAGTTCTTAAGAAATCATTGAAAAAATGAGAAAAAGTAAGTTATAATGGATTGTTTGTGGCTCCGGAAGATATGGTTATTTGAATAATTCCAGTTTGATATTATGAATGATTATCAAGAAAAATTTCAAATAAATATGAATTCGCGTTCTGAGATATCCCTTTGAAAATCCTTTGAAGAGTTTGCATGAATCTGACAATCGTTGACTTGACTTGAATTCATGCTGAAGTATGAGATGAGATTGAAATAATATCAAGAAACAAGGTTAAGTTCAATTCGATTTATGAATTAGCGAAAAATTCTGAAACGATTACTTATGAATGTTGCACTAGGCTCTCAGAAACTATCAGAAGAACAATAAAATAGAAAACACCCGTTTTTTAAGTTATATTTTGGTTTGGCGAAGATGAAATCTGTCCATGAATCGAAACTCTGCAAAGCTTCTGCTTCTTGCCTATTAAGCCTAGTGATTATATTGTACCATTAAATGCCCGATAATGTGAATGATATCAAGCATAATGGCATTATTTTTTTACAAAATGCAATTAATTGCTATAATAAACATAGCTATAACAATCAAACATGAAAAAGAAAATCGACGCAAGGAAAATACAAATATTGAAGCTTATTGTTGAAGAATATATTAAAACTTGAGACATAACAGGCTCAAAATCATTGCTAAAAAAATATGACATCTGAGTAAGTAGCGCTACCGTAAGAAATGATATGGCTTTTTTGGAGAAGATGTGACTGATATTCCAGCCATATAATAGTGCATGAAGATTGCCGACAACCAGATGAATAAGAGTTTTTGTGGATTATCTCATGGAGCATATGCCTAAGGTTTTTCTTGAATGAGAGGAAGATCTCCAAGAAAGACTGCTTAGGGAAAAGGTAGACGATACTATCTATTTCATGGTTTCAAAATTAACCAAAATTACTTGAGAGATAACATTTGCTACTGTCCCAGGCCTAGATAAGAATTATTATTTATGATTATCCGACTTTCTGCAAAAGAATACAGAATCGCTTTGAGATCAGGTATATAATGTCATTAAAGTTCTTGAAAACAGATATAATTTCATCGGCCTTCTTAATAATCTGGATATTTGAAATAAGGTTTCGGTATTCATCTGAGAAGAAAATATCATTCCAGATCTTGAGAGCTATGCAATGATAGTAAAAAAAATCAATATAGAATGACATGATTGATATCTGTGAATACTAGGCTCACTTAAAATGGATTATGCATTTAATATCGCAGCACTTAGGAATATTCTCAATTCTTAAGATTTCTTCTTTTTAGACTTTTTCTTGAATTTTGTAGGGATGTTTTCTTTGATCATTTCTAGAATCTGCTCCATATCTTTAATTGGCTTTGCATTGGCTTTCGGGATTATATTCGCGAAAGTTTTTGTAATGTAAAGAAAGATGTAATTTTTTGTCTCTGAGTATTTTATATAGTCTTCAATCCTGACCTTTTTCACATATCAATTTTTAATGAAATGGAAAGTATCATCTTTAACTTCCAGCTCATATTTTCAGAACATGAAGCTGTTTTTTTTGTTGTTCTGAATTTTGCGCAGGACGATATATAACATTACAAGAGCAATGAGGATATAGTAAAGAACTCTAATTATTCATTCATATCGTGTATAGACATCAGTGTAGAGGAATGCGATATTTGCAATTATGAATATGATGACTGCTCATATGGATATTATTACTGATTTTGAAGTTAGAAGATAATTAATTTGAAATTTTTTAAGGTCAGTTGGCGCGAGCATATATTTGATTTTCATTCTAAAATGTTTTAAATTATAAGTTGATTTTTTCGTATTATCCATACAATAATGCCATTAATTATAGCTTTTAAATCACAAAATGTCAATTAGAAATTTTTGCATAATCGCACACATAGACCATGGTAAGTCAACTTTGGCAGATAGGATGTTGGAAATCACCTGAACAATAGCAAAAAGGGATATGAAACATGCGCAGACCCTTGATAGCATGGATATCGAACAAGAAAGATGAATCACGATTAAATTGACTCCTGTAAGAATGAATTGGAAATGAGTGCAATTGAATCTTATTGATACTCCGTGACATGTCGACTTCCAGTATGAAGTCTCAAGAAGCCTTGCATCCGTAGAAGGAGCGATTCTTGTTGTTGACGCCACTCAATGAATTGAGGCTCAGACTCTGAGTAATGTTTATTTGGCCCTAGAGAACGATTTGGAGATAATACCGGTACTCAATAAAATAGATCTTCCTTCAGCTGATGTTGAAAGGGTTGGAAATGAGATAATATCATTGCTTGGCTGTAAAAGAGAAGATATTTTGAAGGTAAGTGCAAAAACAGGTGAGAATGTCGAATCTGTTTTGGATGAAGTAATAGAAAAAGTTCCTCTTCCAAAAAAGCTAGACAAGGATTCAAATCTTGTTCTGAATGAAATAAATGTTGATAATGCATGAACTATCAAAGCTCTTGTTTTTGATTCGCAATACGATCCGTATAAATGAGTAGTTGTATATCTGAAACTTTTCTCAGGAAATATCAAAAGATGAGATAAGCTTGAGTTTCTTAATACTTGAGCAAAAATAGAAGTTCTTGAAGTATGATTTTTTGCGCCAAAATATAATCCTTCAAGTTCTCTTAATGAATGAGAGATATGATATGTTGTAACTGGACTTAAATCAATTACCGATGCCAAAGTTTGAGATACTTTATATGGATGAAATAATATAGAGCACAAGAATCCTATCAAGTGATTCAAACAAATTACCCCATTCATCTTTGCCTGAATATATCCTGTTGAAAATGATGAATATATAAAATTGAAGGATAGCATCGAAAAACTGGAATTGAATGATTCTTCCCTTCAGATCGAGCATGAAGTTTCGCCAGCCCTAGGATATTGATTCAGATGCTGATTTTTATGACTTCTCCATCTGGATATTGTAAAAGAGAGATTATGGAGAGAATTTGATATGGATGTCATTATCACTTCGCCGCAAGTTACATATAAAGTACTTCTTCCTTGAGATAAAGTCGAGGAATATAGGAGATATAAGCCCGAATTGATTGATAATCTTGGAAACAAAGCGACATATATCACAATTTCAAATCCTGAAGACCTCCCTAAGCAATGAACATTTATTCATATTGAAGAACCGATAGCTAAACTTGAAATTATAACTCCGACAGAATTCACTTGAAATATGATGCAGTTAGCACAAGAAAGGAGATGAGTTTTTGTAAATCAATATTATCTTGATTCAACCCGTGTTGTTGTAGTATATGAAATTCCAATCGCAGAAATAGTATGAGATTTCTATGACGATCTTAAGAGCCTGTCCAGCTGATATGCATCGATGAGCTATGAATTCATCAAATATAAGCAGGATGAACTCGTTAAGGTGGATATCTTGGTCGCATGAGAAAGGCTTGAGGCACTATCTATGATGACGCATAAGGATAGGGCCAGAACTATCGGATGAAATATTTGCAGAAAACTCAAAGACAATATACCTAAGGCACAATTCTCGATAACTCTTCAAGCAGCAATATGAGCGCAGGTTATAGCTCGTGAAGATATAAGTGCATTAAGAAAAGATGTTACTGCAAAATTGTATTGATGAGATGTAAGCCGTAAAAGGAAAGTTCTTGATAAACAGAAAGAATGAAAGAAAAAAATGAAACTGTTCGGTAAGGTGAGCATACCATCTGAAACATTCGTAAATATATTAAAGAAGGATTAATCATTAATTTTTTTATCCATGTGTTGAATATTCTGATATATATGAAAAGAAAGAAACGCATCTAAAGTACTACTGGATTGACTGCAAAAACTAGAATATAGATGATATGATTCGGCATGAATGGCTCTGTGAAATAACTGAGAAGATATAAAAGTAATAAAAGCAGTTTGAAAAGTCTCATCATTAGCCGAGAAAAAATCTTCTATATTATGAGACAATGAGACTTTCAGTTATTGAATAGCACATACTCGTTGGGCAACTCATGGCTGAGTAACTGAGACAAATTGTCATCCTCATTATGATGATAATTCAAGAGTTAAACTTGTTCATAATTGAATCATTGAAAATTACAAAGCCCTTAAAGACGAGCTTATAAAAAAATGATATAAGTTTTATTGAGATACTGATTCAGAAGTCGTTGCGAAATATATAGATGCTAATTGGCAATGAAGCCTGCTTAAAACTATTGAGTTCGTATTGCCGAAATTTGAATGAGCTTATGCATTTTTATTCATTTCAAAAGAAAATCCTGATGAAATAGTATGAGTGAAGTATTGAAGCCCTCTGGTTTTCTGATATTCAGAAAAAACTAATGAATTCTTCTTTTCATCTGATACACAAGCTTTGGCGGGCTATGCAGAAGATCTTATATATTTGGATGATTGAGAGCTTGCATATGTATCAAATTGAGATTATATAATAAAATCTGAAGGGAAACTCATAGTCAAATCAATTGAGAAAATCGATATCGATTGCAATCTGTATGACAAATGAGATTTTGCTCACTATATGCTTAAGGAAATTCATGAACAACCAAATGTTCTAAATGAGGTTTTCAGATGAAGAGTTGATTTTGATAATAGCACGCTAAATTCGTCTGCTTTCCAAGATCTTGATAAACATGATTTCAAAAAAGCTGTTTTTATCGCCTGCGGAACTTCCTATCATGCTTGATGGCTGGGTTCATTATTCCTTGAAGATCTGGCATCAATGGACGCTAGAGTTGAGGTTTCCAGTGAATTTGAATATAAGAATGTAACAATAGATCCGGATACTCTATATATCTTCATTTCTCAATCATGAGAAACTGCAGATTCAATAGAGCCTCTTAAATATATCAAATCAAAATGAGGCAAGACTTTCTGAATAGTTAATGTAGTTTGATCGACAATTTCCAGACTAACGGATTTCTGACTTTTCACACGTGCTTGAACAGAAGTTTGAGTTGCTTCGACTAAAGCTTTCTTGGCTCAGATTGCTACAATATTGCTGTTGGCGCTTTACTTCTGAAACAAAAAATGACTTAATCATCAAAAATATAAGCAAATAATAAGTGAGCTCAGAAATCTTCCAAAAGCAATAGAAGAGGTCATCCTTACTTCCGAAGGAATTAAAGTAATCGCAAATGAACTGACTGAATATAAGCAATTCTTTTTCTTATGAAGACATCTGGAGCTTCCGATAGCATATGAGGCAAGCCTTAAATTCAAAGAAATATCGTATCTTAATTCTCAGGCTCTTCCTACTTGAGAACTAAAACACGGTTCTCTGGCATTGATTGAAGATAATTTCCCATGCGTCATATTCGCACCGAAAAATTTTCTATTTGAAAAGAATCTTTCTTCCATACAAGAAATTAAAGCAAGGAAGTGAAAAGTCCTAGCCATTTCTGATTCAAATATCTCTACAGCTGATTGGATCATCTGAACTCCACAAGTAATTGATACCCTTTATCCATTCACATTAATTGTTGCCGGTCAACTACTCGCTTATCATACTGCAAATATTCTAGGCCATGAAATTGACAGGCCAAGGAATCTTGCCAAAAGCGTTACCGTAAAATAATAAAAATCATTAAAAAAAATTCTCCCGAACTGGTTCGGGAGAATTTTTTTTAATCGGATATCCTCTTAAAATCACACTTGTTTTCAGCCTGATAAAGTAAGCTCAAAAATCTCAAGAAGCAGGGCAGTGCTTATTTTGCCTGAATCTACAGCACCGTTTAATTCGGCTGATGTTTTCTCCAGAAAAACTTTGTAGATTGCCTCTCTTAGATATTCTTGATTTGGTCATTTCAATTCTTTAGATAGCCATTCTTTTGAAAAACTTTTTATTATTTCATTAGCTTTTCAATTTGAGGATTTCATCTCATTTATAGATCTTATAATATCAGCTTCATTAATTACATCAACCTCTTCTCAAGTTCAAATCTTATTGATTTGCTCTATCGCCTTATCTTCTATTGTCATCCTTATGATTTCTTCTATATCGGCTCAACTTAAGCTTTCGCTATTTCTGGATAATTCGCTGAGATTTATCACTTGGGCGAATATCTCTCTTCGTTTTGCTGCCTTCTTAGCTTTATTTATATGAATTGAGAATATCTCTTTTCTTCATTCATCATCAGGCAATTCTATTTTAATTTTCGTGCTGAATCTTCATGATCTCTTTACAGCTCAATCAAGTTTATGATAATTATTTGTGGTTCAAATGAATATCACATTATCTATAGTATCAAATCAA
Source organism: uncultured Candidatus Peribacteria bacterium (assembly GCA_964618565.1). Taxonomy (GTDB): domain Bacteria; phylum Patescibacteriota; class Gracilibacteria; order BD1-5; family UBA2023; genus STC-113. Next base: position 22,865 of record CAZUBA010000018.1, read on the forward strand.
TTCATTTCGGCTAAAAATGTATTAACAATTTTTATATCCTCATCACTTTGCCTTTCTCAAGTTCTCTTTTTTAGAAGAGCATCCATTTCATCCAGTACGATAATATTTTTCTTGTTTGGATTTTCCTTTGCTTTATGCCTGATAAAATCAAACATATATTTAATATTTTTTGCTCCGTCATTAATAAGTGCTGTTTCAGCAATATCGGTCATTTTAATATTGTATATGTCAGCATTCACTTCTGTAGCAATAACCATTGCCAAAAGTGTTTTACCTGTTCATGGAGGTCAATAAAGCAGTGCTCAGGTCGTAGTTTTTCATCACCAGAGTTCCATAACATCCCTATGTTTTAATCATAGAATTATTTTATTGATATCTTTCTTTGATTTTTCATTTCATCATATATCAGCCATATATACCGGCTTCTGCATTTTTACAAGAAGTTTTGAGAATTTCTGATCGATTTCTTCTTTAAGTGATGAATCTCATTCTACATAAAGAAATGGAAAAGAAGAATAAAAGCTGTAATGCTTTATACCATGATTTATTGATGATAATTTGGCAATATCATTTATCAATCAGTTGGTCAGGTCGATATAGTCTTTTAATGTGTTAGATATATCATCCTGATCCATATTGATAGTGCTTAGATCCTTATGTTTGGTGTGATAAACTGTTATTACGAAATATGAAGTATCAGGATTAGTTCAGTATTTCTCATCTCTATCGACCTTATTCAATGACTTATATTTGAATTCAGCAAATCTGTCTCCGGCTTTTCTTTTCTTTGGAAAGTATTTTGCCAATAGGGCTTTGATTTCATCGGCATTTACAAATTTTTGTTCAACCGAATCTTTTTTTACTGTTAATTTCACTGGAATCTCAACTGCATATCTTTCTTCTTTCTCGTTAAATCACATGCTGACGTTTCAGAATATTCCTCAGATTTTAAAATCTCTTGGCATAACCTCTCACTCAATCTCGAGTTCAAAATTCTGACTTTCTATATCTCAGGTGCTTATATTAAAAAAACTGTCGTCCAGCTTGGTAATCCTTTGATTTAGCTTCTTATTATATCTGTCCACAATTTCACCTAGTACTTCTTTTAATTTTCAATAATCTTTCTTGTCAACAGAATCAGGAAGCAGAATCCTCTTGGTGAGAAGGGTATAGAAAATTTGTACTAATTTGAGTGCTTTTGGAGTTCTGACTCATTCAAAATTCAGAAGTTTTATTCTTATATTCTCAATGTCATTCAATGAAAGCTCAGATATTTTTTCTAAAATGAATCTGTTAAGGTTTTCTTCTCAGATTTCAGCGATTATCGGTTTATTTATTCATTCTATATGATATACTAACTCCTTCCTTCTCATATTAAGTCCTCTGATTTGACCAAATCTTGAATTTTCCATTAAAATATGCATAAGATATTAATAGTTTCTTTATAATAAATATGTAACAAATGTCAAACTCATATTTTTGTCTGAATTTTTAAAATATAAATTGTATAAAGTAATCTTACTATTATATTGTATCCATTAAGAAAACTTATGAAAACTGCAGAAAAATCACGATTAAATATTTCTATGATCAATAACTATTTAATAGCTTTGATATTTTTAATCGTGCCTGTTATTTTCTCTCACTTTTTATATATATTTTGAATTAATTATAGTCTGCCAACGGCATATTCCTATGAATCAATCAAAGTATTAGCCTTCTTGTGTATCGTGCTAGGCATATGAACTTTTGGCTTGCTCAGGTCTTGAATTTTTTCTTTTAAATTTAAAATCAGCAGAAGAACGATATATTTACTGTTGATGTTCATAATATTTCTGATCTCTTCTTCATTATCTGTTAATCAGGAGATATCATTATTCTGATCGCCTCAAAAATCCCATTGAGCCATCTTTTATTTAGCACTTATTTATCTGTATCTTGTTTTAATTGATATATTGCCTAAAAAAATATATTTATCTGAGTTTTTCAATAAAGTAATTTTATCCACATGAATAGTTGTATCTTTGTATGCATTGATACAATTATTATGACTGGATCCCTTATTTTCCCTTTACACAACTAGAGTGCCTTTGGAAAGAGTTTTTTCAACTTTTTGAAACGCGAATTACTTGGCTTGATACATGCTTATCTTATTGCCACTGGTATTTAATTTAAAGGCTTCAAATCGTCTAAAATTTTCATTATTTTTGATATTTTGAATCGTATTAATAGCTACAAGAAGCATGTTTTGAATAATTCTTCTTATGTGCTATAGCCTATATTTGATTTTCAATAGCCGCAAGTTAAAAGGCAAGCATTTCCTTTTAACTGCAGTATTTTTATCATTCCTTGCCATATCATCTTATTTCTATTTGAAATACAACATCTGAAATATGAAGCTATACTCGGCATTTTCTAGATTTTATCTCATAAAGACTGCACTTAATGCATATTTTAATAGTTTTCAATCAATTTTATTTTGAAATGGTTTTGATACTCTATATCTTGTTTATAAAGATTTCAAAGATCCGATGCTAAATATTTATGAAGACTATAACTATATAGCGGATAGTTCGCATAATGTCTTTATTGATATCCTATATAGTGTCTGATTGATATGATTTATCTGAATTTTCCTTCCTTTATTTATGTTACTGAGAAGAGCCGACAATATTTACTTACTGCATTCGACTATTTTATTTTTCATTTTCTTTTCTTTTAATATACCTTCTGTTTCTCATTATTTGATTTTAATTTACTGCCTTTCGTCAATAAGATTAAAAAAATAAACAGGCTAAGCCTGTTTATTTTTTTAATCTTATTATCTGATTGAAGTTTCATCTGACATTATAGGAGGTTTTGGCAATGGGGTAGGGGATGGGGTTGGTGCTGGTTGAACAGGAACTGGAGCCGGAGCCGGAATAGGTGCTGGTTGAACAGGGACTGGAGCTGGCTTAATCGGTAATGGTGCAGGTAGGACAGGCTTTTGTTGCAATGGAGAAACAGCAGGTCTAACAGGAAGAGTTTCTTCGTTCAGATTATTCATTATCAGTTTCAGAGTATTGTTTAATAGTTCCTCTTCTTGTCTTATTACTCTTTCTATTTGCTGTTTTTTATTTGGGTCTTGTTCTTTTCGTAAGAGTTCTTTATTTATATTTAATTTTCATCTTGTTCAGATGATTATATTTTCTTTTTTAACATCTTGAATAATTGCATTTGGGTTGATAGTTCATCATCAATTTACATATCTTTGTACTTTTTCCCTTACAGCTTTTTCTTTAAAAAATACTCTCACTTCATCTTTTGTTGGCAAACTTTGCAATAATTCTCATTGGATTTTGTTTTTCAAATCATTATCATTTACTATTTTCTTTTTGAGGTCATCCATATAGACAATATCTTTAGATGTATTATCTCTGATGAAGTTCTGCAGCAATATATCTTTAGTCTTAAAGCTTTCTATTTTTGGAATAATGCTATCTTTTAAGACTTTAATTCAATTTTCAGGCTTAACTATTATATCTTTTCAAGGATTATTCTTTTTGGTTAATAATTTTACAATCACTCATTCATCTCATTTTATTTTGGAATATGAATCTATAACCTTCAGGTCTGTTCAATTCCTATTTTTGTTGATTATTACAGAGGTTCATCTTACTCATGCAGAAATATCAGAAGTCTTGATGCTGAAAAAAGTCTTATCGAAGATGGGCTTCAATATGCGGACCCATATTTCTCAATCCTCCAAACTTGTTTCAGTCGACTCTTTATCTAATTTTGTAAAAGCAAGGGTGGTATTCTTATTTAATCTGATAACAGAATTATCAGCAAAAATAATTTCCGCTTCTCAATCAGCTCAAGTAATTATCGAATCATTGACTTCTATTGTCATTCAATCAGCTAATTGTTCGGTATTTGTCGAATTCTTTTTGCTTGCAGTTCAAATAAAAGAATTTACATATGCAAGAGGTTCATTGTTTTTTATATTTTCAATGATCTTAGGCGTTTCAGCTCATGTTGATGTGGTAATTCAGGAATCTGCCAAAGCTCATGTATTTGTTGATAAATTTACTTGGATTTGTTTTTTATTATTCTTTTTAGTTAAAAATGCAAATGAAATAGCAAATATCAATATAAGTATAAGCCCAACATAAAGTATTTTTTTATTTCACTTTTCCATATAATCTTTATAATAAAATAAATTTCTGCTAATAGTAATCTACTTTCTGATTTTATCAAATAATTATGTTTAAATACAAGAAAATATTGAATATATCTATAATTTTTATTTTTAGTTTTTTTATCTGATATTTGGCAGATCTGCTTTTACAAGATGTCATCGGCATTGATCTGAATAATACTTTCTTATATAAATCCAATTACAATCAATCCTCATGAAAGATTGTTATCATTAAAATTGATAATAAAAGCCTGGATGAATTGCAAAAAACTGATTTGCATGTACTGAACTTCTCAAAAACTATATATTCGAATCTAATTGAACAATTAGAAAATTATAAGGTATGAGCAATATGAGTTGATATCGTATTTGCAAATTTAGCTCCAGATGCGGATAAGCTTCTGAATACTTTGAATAAATATGATAATATCGTCATATGAGCAAAGATCTGAGAAAAATGAAATGAATCATATGACAGAGTTCTCCCCCTTGAGCAATTCAGTAGAACAATCTGGTGAGCAATTGATTTTAAATTACAGAAAAATACTTTAAATAGATTTGCGCCTCAATATGCTTTTGATTGAAAAGTTATAGAATCAATGAGTATTTCTCTATATAGGAAATATATAAATGATAATTCTTGACTATGAAAAACTTTCGATTGATACTACAACTTAAATCCAATTAAGAAAATCCCTCTAAATAACTCTAATGACATATTGATCAAGTTCTTCAATGAGCCATGAAAATATAAAAGCTTTTCTTTGATAGATGTTTTGGATTGAAAAGTTGATAAAAAAGAATTTGATGGCAAGATTGTGCTTATTTGAGAATATTGAACCCTTATTCATGATTCACATTTCAGTCCGCTTGATTCTTCTGTGAAAATGCCCTGAGTTGAATTTCATGCCAATGCGCTTGATTCAATAATCCAAAATAAATTTTTGAGAGAACAGACCTTGGCTTCAAAATATCTCACAATATTCTTGATCTTGTTAATTTTTGCATGAGTATATTATTTATTGTCTTTGAGATTCAGTATCTGAATTATCTGTATTTTTCTTGTCCTTCTTCTGATTTTCTGAAGATATCTTCTTAACCAAAAATGAATATTGATTGATATATTCAGTTTCTATATTTATTGAGTTTCGGTATTTGTGGTAAATTATGCATATAAGTTTTTTATAGTCGATAAAAATAAGAGATATATTGAAAATGCTTTCTGACATTACATTTCTCCTGAAGTTGTAAGCAAGATTGCAGAAGATTCAAATGCATTGAAGCTTTGATGAGAAAAAAGAAACATAACAATATTCTTTTCTGACATTGTCTGATTTACTACGATTTCAGAAATGCTTTGAACTGAAAAAATATTCCAGCTCTTGTCTGAATATCTTACTGAGATGACAAATATTTTGATTGGCAATAAGTGAACTTTGGATAAATATATATGAGATGCAGTAATGTGATTTTTCAATGCGCCATTGACAATAGATAATCCTGAGATATTAGCATGCAAAACAGCACTTGAGCAACAGATTAAGGTTCAAATCTTAAATGATAAATGGAAGAATGATTTCCCGCCGATTTCCATAAGAATCTGAATTGCAACATGAGAAGCAATGGTTGGGAATATCTGATCCAAAGACAGGTTCAATTATACCGTCATATGAGATCATGTTAATCTCGCCTCACGGCTGGAATGAGTCAATAAGGAATATCTGACCAAAATCTGCGTAAGCGAGGATACATATATTAAATCAAAGGATGAATATATATTTAGGGAGCTGGATATGATCAAAGTAAAAGGAAAAACAGCTTGAATCAGGATTTATGAGCTTATTTGATTTAAGGATGATTTCTCAGTTGATATCTCAAAATTTTCAAATTACGAAAAGTGATTAGGATTATATTATCTATGAAAATATATTGAAGCTAAGAATGTTTTTGAGGATAATATCTGAGATTTGCCTTCTAGCATAATGATAAGAAGGTGTCAGGATATTATTGATGAGAAAATCATAGTCAATAATTGAATATATGAATTTAAAACAAAATAACCCAAATGGCAGTTAACTGAAATAATTTTAAAAAATCCTTTCTTGAAGAAAGGATTTTTTAAAATTATGATTTAGCATATGGAATGAATTCTCAGCTTTTTAAGGATTTTATTTCAACAGAATTTATTGTTATATCAAATAGAGGACGATCATCTCTTTTTGTTCTTTGAGTTGCTATTATATCCAGAATATCCATGCCTTCGATTATCTGTCAAAAAACCGTATGATGTCAATCTAACCAAGGAGTTTTTGGCGCATGTACAATGAAGAATTGGCTTCCATTAGTATTTGGTCATGCATTTGCCATCGATAGGGCTCACTTTATATGTCTCAGATTCGGACTTATCTCATCTTCAAATTCTTCTCAGAAAATGCTCTTGCCTCACATTCAAGTTGCAGTCGGATCTCATCATTGAACCATGAAATTCGCTATTACCCTATGAAAAACTGTGTTATTATAATATCAATTCATTGAATGTGTTGTGAAATTTTCGAATGTCTTTGAAGTTATATCAGGAAACAGCTTGAATTTCATTATTCACAAGGCGGTATCTATTACGGCGATAACATCTCATTCTCTTAATTCTTGTTCTTGCATTTTTGATTTATTATTTATTAAACTTCCTATCTTTTTTACTAGCATAAATATATTCCCACCAGAAATTTCACAATTTAAAACCTCATCCTACTCAAATCAAACATGACAAGTATAGGATTCAGTTATTCATTACAAAAACGCTGTATAAAAAACTTTTATCCAAAATCTCAAATCTCATCAGCAGCAACAGAATCAACATAAATAATATTGATATGAGAATGCAGGAGAAAATCATTGTGGAGAGTATATATATTTTCTTTTTCATGATTTTTATCTTTATTTCGCATATTTATATTGTTTACTGCGCTTGTGTCAAAAGAAATTCTCCTTAAAATCTTAAAGAATGCTTAAGGCCTTATTTATTTTTTGGAGATTTAGTTTTATTTTTTGGAGGATTCGGTACTTGAACACCCTCCTTTCTAGCTTCTGACAATCCAATTGCGACAGCTTGTTTTGGATTTTTTACCGGTTCTCAACTTTTTCATGATTTCAACTCTCCTCGCTTGAATTCGTGCATAGCTTCTTTCACAAATTCTTGTGATTTTTTACCGTATTTTCTTGGCATATATATTTCAATTATTTATATGGTTGATTATTAAAATCAACAATTAATTATACTTCTATCTATATTCATGTCAAAAGTATCTAGATACTTTATAATATCAATCAATTTTCACTTGTTACTCACAGATAATTCGCAATTTATACGCATTATTTTTGTTTTCAACCGTTGAATAATATTTTATTCGGAATATAATGTAGTGTTTATTATTTAATAAATATATTCTATGTCAATCATTATAAATTTACTCATCAGTGCGCTAGCTGTGATAATAACTGCATACCTTTTGCCTTGAGTTGTTGTTTCTGGCTTTATTACAGCACTTTTGGTTGCAATTGTCTTATGAATAGTGAATACTTTCATAAAGCCCCTGATATTACTTCTAACTCTACCAATAAATATTCTTACAATCTGATTGTTCACTTTTGTTATAAATGCATTATTGATTCTTTTAGTTTCAGAAATAGTTCCCTGATTTAGAGTTAATGGATTTTGGTGGGCGCTTTTATTTAGCATTGTGCTTTCATTGGTCAATATTGTGGTTTTTTCAGTATTAAAATAATCTCACAAAAGCCATTCTTCTTATTCATTATTAGAAAAAGGAATATTATGGTGTTAAACCATAGGATGACAGAACTTATAAAAAAAGAATTGATACCTCAGGTATCAATTCTTTTGAACATTGATAATTATTCGCCTTTGATCACAGCTATGGGCTTCAATTGGGCAACTTTCTTTGCAAGTCAGGCTCAATCAACAATTTCTATCACATCTTCTATATCCTTATAAGCTCATGGTGCCTCTTCAGCTATTCATCTCATGGAAGAGCACTCGACAACTATTCATCTTGCTCGAAGCTCATCAATAATTTGCCTTCAGGAATATTCCCTTATGGCCTGATGCCTTGATTTTGACCTTCAGGCTCAGTGACAAGCTGAATAAAAGCTATCGCTTGAATTTTCTCATCAGCTTAATATAAAGGAGGAAGTTCACATTGATCAAGGAATGAGGACTGGCTGTCAGCTTGTCATGTATCGGGCCGGAATATTCACGTGGTGTGGCGGAAAGCTTCTAGTCGCTCATTTCCTATGGACTAGGAGCTCTATATTATGACCTTTCTCATCTTGATGTGTTTCGATTTTACAGATATTATGCGCAACATCATATAGAAGCCTTAATTCTCATTTTCCAATTACCCTTTCCCAAGATTGCCTTATCAAGTAGGTTATCATTTGTCTATTCGCCCAAGCAAAATTCGCCGCTCCAGACATGGCAGCAAAATAATCTTGTCATTCTGGAGAACTGAATGGCAAACAGGCCAACTCTCTATCTACGAGCTCTATTCAATATTTGCTTTGCGATTGAAGCATGATCCTCACATAATCAGTAGCGACTTGATGGCCCAATCATCTGCTTCAGGTATGAACCATGATTACTACCTGATTCTCTCTGATTCAGAATATATTTGCTATACGATCATCAAATATCTTTTCTACTTTTTGCACCTCAAGAAAATGATTCCCTGAGCCAAGAGTTCATTCCTGATCTAGTCATCTTAATTTGGCATGTTCAGAAATCTTATCAGGATTTGCATCCGGCAAGCTTCAATTGGATTCGCAATTTTCAACATCTTCGCTTGTGGCAAATCATTTTTTAGCTAAATACTTCACTCATCCTCGTAAAATATCATTCAGCTCATTAATTGAAATTTTCAATTTATGTCATTTTCAGACTCAAGAGGGGACGGTGAATTGCATATCTTGAGCGAGACCCTTTATTTTATGTGAAATTTCATCCGCATCGCATGTTGACAATAGCAGTCTTACTCAACAATTTATATCGTATCAAACTGCGCCTGGTGAGATGATTCAATCCGGCACTCTTGTAGCGAATACTCATCAGATTGGCGATCCATATCATTCATGAGCATCAGGCATAACTATAGAATATCTATTAATTCAAGATAAAGTTGTAAGATTCACAAGCTGATCAAGGCTCTTGTCCTTGAATATGTCATCTAACATTTTTTCACTTGCGTAAATTCTAGCTGGAACTCTCATATCAAATCTAGAATCTTTTGGGAATTCCCAAAGGTATTTTGATAGCTGCAACAGCTTATTTCTTTCCATAGTCCCCTGATTTATACATCTAAAACAAAGTCTGAAACAAAATAGAATCTGCCAGTCTTCATAATGTTCACATCTTGATATGTCACCGCCTTTATATCCTCATCGAATCATTGGACACGATATCAGAATATCTCAGCGGTTATTTCGGTTTCTTGAATTGATTTAATATTGAATTTGGTGTAAATGGATTTATTTATATGCGAATAAGTCAAAATTTCACTAAGGAAATCTATCAGAAGATTATTCATATCGCTTGATTTTATCTTAATAAGATGAATATTCTTATTTGTGCGAGGGAAAGGTGTGGTTTTCAAGATTTTTCAAATCACTTTACCAGCGTTTGTAAAAATTTCTTCAATTGATTTTCAATAGACGCGTATCCTCAGTTCTGAGGGATGTTCTATTATTTCATAAGTGACCATAATTCTCCGTTAGAAATGCTCATATTATAATCAAAAAATGCTATAAGTAAAATTGTCGACACTCTTTGGGATTTAATTATCATTCACTCATCACTTTCTTGAAAAGAATCGATTTTTGCTTATAATACAATGTTGGATAATTTAATTAATATGGCTGAAATATTGATCTGAACATCTGGATGGATGTATAAACATTGGGATAAGAAGTTTTATCCTCCTGAAGTAAAAAATGAACACAAACTTGAATTCATATCAAATCATTATAAAACTTTGGAAGTCAATACATCATTCTATCATTTTGTAAAATCGGACACTTTTAAAAAATGGCATGATGAATCTGCTCCTTGATTCACTTTTTCAGTTAAAGCATCAAGATATTATACTCACATAAAAAGATTGAAAATAGATGAAGAGCTTCTGAATTCAATGAATCTCTTTTTTGTAAGCCTCAAGTCTCTTGGCGATAAGCTTTGAGCTATTCTTTTTCAGCTTCCTGAAAGCTTCCCTGAAAGATTAGAAAGATTGGATATCTTTCTTAGTTCTCTTCAGGAAATACTTATAAAACAAGATATAAAGCCAGATATAGCTTTTGAATTCAGGCATCAAAGCTGGTTTAAAGACGAAACTTATGATATTCTAAAAAAATACAATATAGCCTTAGTCATAGCAAATTCATCCAGATATCCATATGAAGTAAAAACAACTGCAGATTTCTCCTACATGAGATTCCATTGACCTGAAAATATGTTCTTATGAAAATACAGCGAATCAGAGCTTCAGCATTGGAAAGATGAAATCGATAAATTCTCTGCTGGCTTGAAAAGGATTTATATATATTTCAACAATGATCTTGATGCGAATGCAGTTGAGAATTCGGATTATTTGATTTGATTGTTTAAATCAGACAATTAAAATCTACAGTTCTCAATAAAGTTCATTCAACTTATCCAGGGCTTTTTCCATATCAAAAGATACATCAAAGAATCATTCCCAGACGTCTCATTTTTTTTCTAGCCTATCAAAGATATTGTCTATGGTATAATCAAGGGGTGAAATTCCTGGATTGACTTCTGACCAGGAAAGGGGAGTGGATATAGTAGCTTCTTTGCGCGGACGTATCGAATATACTGATGCAATTGTCTGTCATTTTCTATTTTGAAGATAATCAAGATACACCTTCTTTTTCCTGTCGTTCGTCTTTCTTTCCATGCTTGTTGTATCTGGCAATTTTCTATTTACATAAATATTAATGATTTTTGCAAAGTCTGTAATCTGATCATAGCTATATTGAGCCTTAGTAGGGACTAGAATATGCATTCATTTGGATCAGGATGTCTTGCAGAAAGATGCGATTCATAATCTTTCCAGAAGAGAATGGGTTTCTTTAACCGCCTTTACAATTTCAGAATATGCTATATCTATCGGATCAAAATCTAGAATCACATAATCGGGATTATCAAGATTTCCGACTCTTGAACTCCATGGATTTATATCGATGCATCAAAGATTTATCATATAAAGGAGGCTATCGATATCCTGTGCCAACATATAATTCAAGGCTCGCTCTTCGCTGTCAGAGATAACCTTTACCGACTTTATCCAATTCGGAAGAAAGCCAGGTTCAAAATTTTTCTGAAAAAAACTTTCTGAATTGATTCAATTCGGATACCTCTTTAGTGATTCAGGCCTATCTTTGAGATATGGCAAGATGTAAGAGGATATTTTCCTATAGTAATCGATTATATCAGATTTGGTCAGATTCTTTTCCGGAAAATATATCTTATTGGGGTTTGAGAATGTTACTTTTGATTTCACTTCAGCATCTCTCTCGTTGATTGTTTCTTCTTTTTCGGGCACTTCTCTGATTATATCGTCAGCCCTTCTGTCTTCTCTGAATCCTAGGAATACCGGTTGCCTTAAATATCAATCCTTCGTCCATTCGCTGAATTTGATTTCACAAACATTTATCGGTTCAACCCAAGTTGGTTTTTCATTGGTTTTTGGAACTGTTTTAAATGGGCAATGATCAATTTGGATGGTATCTAATTTTTCTTTGACTTCATTTAACATTCTATCATCGAATCATCATCCGGTATGTCATATGTATGTTAATTCTCATTTATCGTAAATGCCTAGGATCAGCGCTCAAATTCATTTTCTTAATCAACGAGGACGCGTATATCAGCAAATTATAGCTTCCTGAGTCGAGACGTTCTTAATCTTTACCCAATTATCATTTCTTTCTCATTGGCTGTAGAAGCTTTGCATTTTTTTTCAGATGATTCATTCCAGTCAATTTGATATGACCGCCTGATATAGATCTTCTCAATATTTTTCAACATGATCGGTAAATCTTACATTTTCAAGTCATGATATTACTGATTTCAGCAGTTTTTTCCTTTCAATCAGCCCTAGTTCAAATAGCTCAAATCAATTAAGATATAGTATGTCGAACACATAATAAATAAGAGATCATGAACTCTCGTTTTCATAATTTTGAAGCAATCAAAAATTTGGCTTAAGGTCATCTCAGAAAGCGACAACTTCTCCATCGAGAACTGCATCGTATTTCAATTTTTTTAGAGAATCCGCTATCTCCTTAAACTTTTTATTATAAGATTTGAAATTTCTGGAATATAAATTAATCTTTCATTTTTCAATTTCTGAAATAGTCCTATATCAATCCCATTTTATTTCAAAAATCCAATTATCTTTATTGAAAGGCTTATCAACTAGCTTAGCCAACATCGGCTTTATTTCTCTGGGCATGCTTCATTTTTTCAGTTTTTTTTTACTTAGCTCATCAAGATAATCTTCAGGATCTACACATTCTATTCAAAGTTCAATCTCTTTCATGGTTCTTCAAGAAAGGGCAGATTCATCATCATTATTGATTATAGAATTAGCTGTTTCATCATGTTTTTTCAGAAGTATCCAATCGCTTTCTTTTCATTTTTTCAATCTGATTAGGCTGAATTCTCATTTAAGTTTTTTTCAATTTAGAATAAAGCTGAGTCTTCACTTTTCCAGCATTTCCATTGCAGCTTTTTCATCTTTTCCCTTATCTCATGTTGAATAAATAGGCTGATATGTTCAATAATCCCATATCATTACAGTTCATCATCCATATTCATCTTTTGGTATTGTTCATTCAAAATCCTTATAATCATAAGGATGGTCTTCAACCATGACCGCCAACCTCTTCTCATCCGGGTTATAGCTTGGTCATTTTGGAACAGCCCAACTTTTCAGCACTCATTCCAGCTCAAGCCTTAAGTCATAATGAAGCCGAGTCGCAGCATGCTTATGTATGACGAATAAAAGATTCTTTCCTTCTTTCATTTTTTCTCAAGAAGGTTCTCGAGTTTTTGAAAAATCTCTTTTTTCCTTATAAGTTTCTAACATATTCCTTAAGCTTAAGCTTTATTTTTTCTTGCTAATTCCAAGCTCTTTTTTAATTGAGTCATGATATCTGGAACTTCCTTAAGAGTTTTTGTTTCAATACGGATTTTTCTTGTCTTTCCTTTCCGTTTATCTTCTATCATCTTCAATAAATCTTCTGTATAAGTATCTTTGAAATCTTCCGGTATGAAATTTGTCGTAAGCTCATCTATGAATTGAATTGCCATCTCAAGCTCTTTTGGATTATAAGCTGCCTTTTCTGGAATATTGAGCTCGTCTTTGCTTCGGATTTCAGTTGCATATCTCATCTGATCTAGAATCAAAATATTGCCGTCAGGTTTTATGATTCATATATGCTCCCTTGTCTTTAAGACAAATTTTGCAAGTCACACTTTTTTTGATTTTTTCATTGCCTCTCTTAGAAGCACATAAGCCTTTTGCGCTCATTTGGTCGGTTCTAGATAGTATGGTTTTTCCAGATACATATCATTTACTTGCTTGTCATCAATGAATTCAAGTATTTCAATCGTTTGGGTTTTTTCAGGTGAAGCCTTAATGAAATCCTCATCAGTAAGCACCACATAATCGCCTTTTTCATATTCGTATCCTTTGACTATGTCAGAGAAGGGGACTTCTTCTCAGGTATCTTTGCAGACTTTTGCATATTTTATCTGACATAGGTCTTGTTTTCGTAAATAATCAAAGCTCAATCTCTCTTCCTGTGTCGCATTATATAAATTTATAGGAATATGTATAAGTCAAAAGCTTATAGTTCATGTCCAAATTTGTCTCATAATCACCATTTTATAAGTAAACACTACATTATAACAATTTTCCTATCAATGTCAAAATGCATCAGATACAATCTATCACCAAATGCAACTTTTTTAAAACTGGAGGTTTGATATAATCT
>CAZUBA010000019.1:0-36705 GCA_964618565.1 uncultured Candidatus Peribacteria bacterium
AAAGTAAGCTTTTATTTAAATATTATCAAATTATTCAATATCCAAAAGCCTGTTAACCTCTTTTACTATGGCAGAAATAGGAATCCCGTTTGTTGCATTATTACATTTATAATGATAACAATCAAATATTCCCGCTAGAGAATCATTGCAATTCTGGCAAAAGAATTTTGATTCATAATTATGTTTTGAGCATGGCCTGAAGCTATTGATTATCGAATACTTGGCTCAACTAAGGGCGGGAGAAATTTCAAAAGCTCAACTATTCGGAAATAATCATATAGTAGGAATCTTTCTGGCCATTCAGATATGCAGAGGTGATGAATCTGAGGTAATCAGCAAATCAAATTCATTGATTATATAAAAGAGTTCCTTTAATGATGTCTTGTCTATATAATTTATAACATTTGGGAATCCCTTGATGAATTCATATAAATTTTTGATATCTTCATCACTTTTTGTTTTTGATTGTCAGAAAATCACGATATTGAAATCATTCCCAAATGTAGATAAAAGTTTCTTTATATACGAAATGGAATAAGTCCTGAATCAATTATCATAATCTCATTTTGTATAAGACCCAAGAAAAATTCACATTAATTTATTTGATCCTTTTTTGTTTTTCAATTCCATAAGATTTTCAGAAATGAAGTCTTTTTCCAAGAATATCTCAGTATCGTTTATCGAATATTTATCCCAATCAAGCAATGCAATATCAAACAATTGCTCTTGAGAAGTCGTATTGAATAAGATATTAGTATCCGTATCCATTCATTTTTGACTTAATGTTCTTCAGGTAAATATTTTCTTTTTGATTTTTTCAAGATTAAGCAAAAATCCGTCATAAGTCATCTTTCATCAGAAATTCTCAGTGAAAGCGAAATATTGAAGATTTATAACCCAATCAAAATCACATTTAAAATCAAAATCATCGATTTTATGGATTTTGAATATATTAGGGTTGCCTTCAAAAATCGGGACACAATAATCAGAAGTCAGTACACTTATTTTTGCCTTAGGATACTTCTTCTTCAGATTTTTGATGACGCTTGTAGACCTTATCGCATCACCGATGCTTCAAATCCTTGCCACCAATATTGTAGAAATTCATTTGGCTTTTGTCAGAATCTTGAGTCTGTTTTTAAACTTTATCGATTTGAAGAATTGCCTTTTCAATAGATATTCACCGGCAATTTTTGATTTTATAAGTCATGAATTAATATACGGAATATGCATAGATGGTAATCTGGTGAGCAAAGAGATTATCTCATCGCTATGAATGTGATTGTTCATTTCAGGATAAGAGCTTCTTCAAAGTACTCATTGTGCTATATAATCTCAAAAAACCCCAAGCGCGATATTTTCCTTAGAAACCCCGCACTTCAATAAGTATTCTCTTTTTTGCCATGCTCTAAGCGAAAACCTTCTCACAAGTCAGCGTCAAGTACCTTCATATGCCTTATTGCCAGAGTAATCCAAATCACACTTTTGCCAATAAGCTTCTTCGCTTATTCAAGAAATCGAAGTCGCGAGCCAATTAAGGTCAGCTCATAATTGAAAAAGCTTTTCTCTTAATGATATTGCCTTCTCACAATCAAGTCAATATATTGAGCGTGCAAGAGAATCGATATCAACTTGCCTTCGGCTATCTGTATGCGCATTTTTCAAGAAATTTTCTCTCCATTCCCAAGCTCTATCCGAATCATTTCAGCTTAATCAAATAGCAATGCAATTTTCATTTACTCAATTATCTGAAAGCCTATCTATAAAATCCCAAATATGATCATTCTCTTTTCAAGCTAAGCTCAAAGCTAAACAATCCGGATTTGTTCAATTCTCAAGCAAAAAGCTTCTGAATTCCATTGAACGAGAATCCTTAAGTCAAGTAAGGGATCTCGCAATAAATCAAGTATATACTCTTTTCTTTTCAAATAAAAGATTTCTGATTTCGTATGAAAAATCATCACCTAAGCCTGCGAGTGACTCAGCAACATAATTCATCCCTAATCATAAAGAAATGCAATCCCTTCTTAATCTCCACGAAAAATCATCATTGAATCATGTAACTCATCTTAATAATTTATCCTTAGGCAAACCGTCTTTATGCAAACGCAAAAGAAAACTGACTCATTGTTCGAAATCAATCAAATCCATTTTCAAATCCTTATGTTTCTCCGAATTCATAAAAGCTTAGGCATTTAATTATAAATTATTATATTTTTTCATAAAAAGACAAAAGTTCGTTTTCAAATGACGATTCATCCGCTCAATAAGAATATCGATGCTTTAATGCAAGTTCATAAAATTCAAATATTTTCCTGAACAGTCTTAATCTTTTAAAAAATATGCCAGTTCCTGAATATCAGTAGTTATCCAAAAATAGAGTTTCTTTAGCGGGAGTAAAATTGAATGTTGAGAAAATCTTGGCGATATCCACTTCCCTGATATCAGGGTGCGATGCCTCCCAATCTATGAATTTTGCAACTCAAAAACAAAATACTATATTTTCTTTTTTCAGATCTCAGTGACAAATCACATAATTATTATCATTTTTTCAATTAAGACTCTTAATATGATTCTTCAATTTCTCACAAATCATCTCCATCAAAAGAAGGATGTTATGCTCTTCTGCATATCATAATTTAATTAAGATTTGCTTTGCGGCTCAATAATGCTCAAGTAGTATTGTTGTATTATCATATTCCTCTTTATCTTCAATTCAAAAATACTGTCATGGAAATTGAAATGCTTTGTAATCATGTAGTTTGCCTAGGCTAATTGCAAGTGAAATTATCAATTCTGTACTCAGCATATCAAACTGATTTCAATCAAGGTAATCAATCAAAAGATATTTTCATTCATTTTTCTGACAAATTATCTTTGGAGACATATCTAACTCGCTGATTGTTTCAAGAATGTTTTTTTCATTTTTAACAATATCGATATTCTCAGATTTTGAATTGAATATATTTTCTCTGCACACATATTTTTGCTTTCAATCAGAAATCAAGAATATATTATTCCTATTTCACTTTGCCAATAGCCTGACTTGCAAAGCGTCATTTTCCATAGAGGAATCGGATAGAATATCTTTTATTTCCAAAAACTTTAATCTATTTTCAAATAGGTCATTTTTTACTCAACTAAAAAAAGCTTTCAATTGCAATAAGGATCTATTGTGAATTGAATGAAAAACCTCTTTTGTATCAGCAAGATTTGAAGCGTTTCTCTTGATCTTGTTAATTTCTTCAATAAAAAGATTTGCCTGACATAAAAGATCTTCTTGGGATAGATAAGGGTCTACTACGCTTCATAGCAAATCCTTAGGTCGAGGCAACAAACTTATGCATCAATTACCGACATCGCTGATTCATCAGATATCATGAGCAATGACAGGAATATTATTGCAAAGAGCTTCAACGATAACCCTTGGTCATCCTTCTTTTATCAGCGAAGGAACTAAAAGTATTTTTGTGTTTTCATAAATTAATTTCTGATCCTGAACAAAATCCCATACTTGAAGGTTATCAAAATTAGAAACATATGATTTTTCCTGTCTCCATCCTTCAATCGCCAAGAATTTTTCATCAGGCATTGACTTTGCGACTTCTTCAAAGATTTTTATTCATTTTAATGGTATGGGATTGATCAAAGTTATATATTCTCATTTTTTTGGCCCGACTGAAATAGAATCTATATCAAAAATATTATTTATGACTTCTGACTTAACTCAAATTGATTTATAAATCAGATTCCTATGCTTTAGTGTCGGGCAGATTGCTGATATATTTCTCATGTGAGAAATATATTCTCAGACAAGGTCAGTATCTCTTCATAAAGTATAATCTGGAAAAAGCTCATCTTGTATCATTATTATTGTCCTGCTTGAATTCTCAACTGCAAGCTTCAAGAAGTCGAGATCAAATCTCCTTAATTCAACCGATGGAGATTCAAGCAGAATCAAATCCAGATCAAAATCATATATTATTTTTATAATTATCTTTCGGAGCGATTCAACTTCATAATTTTCTCAAATATCTAATTCATAGATCTTTGTATTTCAATATAGCGTAGGCTTATCATTGAAATGAAAAGCATCTTTTGGTGTCAAATTGCTTTTATGGGCAACAGAAAAAATAAATGTTTCATAAGAATCTTTTGAAAGCTCTTTGAGCATTTCCCTTACTCATACCAAAGCACCGCTTCGGAATCATTCATATCTTAGATAATCTATACTGAAATATGCAACATTAATATTTTTTTTCACTTATAATAAATTAAAATATAGAAGAGTAAAATCACACCAAAAGAGAAATGCAATAAATAGATAAAGTATATTGTAAATAAAATATATAATAATCAAGTTTTTGAAAATTACAACATCTTAAATTGATGACTACTGTTAGAATATAGATCAGCTAATAAAAAATTAATAAATCCCATATCAAGTATGGGATTTATTAATTTTTTCAATTGCAAATTTTATAATGCAGTTAAAGCTAGAGTATTTTTAATTATTCTTACAGCTTCGGCTCTTGTTATCGAGTCATTTGGCCTGAAAATCGGATCTCAAGAAACAGATATTTGTCAGCTTATGATTCAGAGCTCTTGAGCTTTTGTTATATATCTTATAGCCCAACTTGTTTCTGTTGGAATATCTACAAAATTAGTCGTTACACCTGATGGAGACGATATCTTTGCTGCATTAAGCAACATTGTAAGCGCTTCCGCTCTCGTCACAGGGTCATTCGGTCTGAATTTTTTCTGTCAATCGATAATCTGTCAATATGCGACTCATAATTCTCAAGCCTTAGCAATATATGGAATCATCCAAAATCATTCGCTTGGAATATCCACGAAGTCAACAGTTGCATTGACATCAGTAGATATATTTAAGGTCTTCATTGCAACGCCCAAGAATTCTGCTCTTGTGATAGGGTTATTCGGTCTGAATGTTCAATCTGGATATCATCTGAGTATTCATTTTCTAGCAAAATCAAGTATGTCATCTTTTGCAAATGAAGTCTCGATGTCACTGAATGATATTACTCATGTTCAGGTAACTCATGTTCAGGTAACTCATGTTCAGGTAACTCATGTTCCTGTTCATTGAGAAGGAACTCATGGTGCACATAATTTATCGTAGTAGCTAGGAGATGTATCTCAACCAGGACAAACATCTAGGAAGGCGGCACCTCATCATCAGCCTCATCCGCCTCATCAACCACCTCATGCGGATGCTTTTGTGGTTACGCTGAATGTAGTGCTAGCTCATCAGATTGTTAAAGTCGTAGTTGCTGTACTTGAGAATGCGTTTGGAGAAGTCAATCTTACTGTAATCTCATCTCAATTGCTTACCGTTCAAGTAGCACTGGTAAATGATCAAGTTCAAATCCTATATTCTCATCCTCAGGAAATGCTTATTTCCGATCAGGTACCTACTCAAGAAACTGTAGCAGTAGCTGTATAGACAGTATTCAATTCTGCATTTGTAACATTTGTGAAACTAAATGGAAGAGTTAATGTTGTAACTGCAAACAATGAAAGATGGTCTGTTCTGAAGGAACAAATCAAATCAGAGGTTAAAGTGCAGCTTCAATCAGGAGTCACTCTGGTCCATGTTGTTCAATCTGTAGATCTATAAAGGCTTACTGAAGTTCATGATGATGATCATGGAACTGCGAAAGATACATTAAAGAATCATCAGCTAGAGATTAATGTCGCTCATTCAGCTCATGCCATAACTGTTGTTAAAACCGTTACTCAAGTTCCTATTTCACTTCAAGTTGCCGCGAGCTGAAAAGAACTGTTGATTAAAGTAGGAGGTAACAATACTCAATTCCATGCAGTTGATCAGCTAACAGTAATGCTTACGCCGGAAATAGTCAAAGATCAACTTAAGAAATTGGAACTGTTAGGATCAGATGCTATATTGAGAGTCACGCCGCTCAAGCTCAACGTTGATCAAACTGCCAAACTTCATGTTAATGCAATGGCTCATGTGCTAATGATATTTCAAGTTAAAGTTACCGGTACTCATAATGTGGCAAAAGATCAAGTATTTTCAGTTATATTTCAAAGATCATCAGCAAGATGGATCAGGAAATTATAAGCTGTAGATCAAGTCAATCCGCTCAAAACTGATGATCAGCTTCAGATTCATCATGTGAATGCCAAAGTTATGCTTCAGGTTCAGACAAAATTTGATTGGCTTCAACCTGTATAAGCTATCACATATCAGCTTCAACTGGAAAAATTAGCATCAGTAAAGTTAAAGTCAATTGTAGCTCCTGTTTGAGAAATGTTCCTAACAATTTTTCATGTAATTACCGGTCATTCTGTTTCTGGTCAAAACGAAAGGATATTTGAAGCAGCAGAGTTGAGATTTCAAGCTATATCTGAAAAGCTTCAACTACCAACCTGTATAGTCATCGGAGAAGTACCTCAAGTAAATGTGGCATTAAATGCATATGAAGATCATGTTCCCGAAAAACTGCTTATTATTCAATTTGATATTGTTATGGAACCCGAATTGAAACTTGTGCTTGGTTCACTTAAAGTTCAAGAAACTGAGACTACTGAACCGCTTAGGATAGAAGTTCATGTAGCTGTACTTGATGAAAGGCTAGCTGTTGGAGCAATTGTATCTTTTGTTCCAGTCGCCGTAATTCAAGAAGCGACAGTTACTTGCCCCGTACCAACAACGCTTCAGCTAAAATTTATATTTCATTCTGCAAGTGCAGATAAATCAACTCAACTAAAACTGATTCATCAGCTTCAAGCATTTGATCAACTTAAAGATACGACTGCTCCTGTAGAATCAGAAATATCTACATTAACTGTATCTCATACCTCAAGAGATCAGCTTAATACAACATCGAAGTTATAACTGCCAGAATTTGATGCATTTATAAATCCTGGAGTTATAGTATTTCAAGTGCTATTAACTACTGCAAATGTCTGCAGGGGGTTAAAAGCCGAAACCATTAGAGTCAATATGCCAATGACGCTAATTATTTTTTTATAGTATGATTTTTTCATATTTTTAAATTGTTAGAAATTAAAAACACGGCTATATTATACTTAAAATAAGCTAATCCGCAATTATGCCGGTAGTAGTTATTGTGATTTTATTATGAATATAAAGTGATTAAATGAAGTTATTCATGTTCAAAAAAATCCATCAGAAAAAAAGTTGAAAGTTATTAAAAATAAAAAATGCCATTGCACCATCTAAAAATATCAAATTGATTGATTAATAAATATAAATAATATAATTTTAAGGTTTATTTAATAATAATTCTTATGAAAAAAGTCATTATATTCTTTCTTATTCATATCCTAATAATCAGCAATGCTAATGCTCAAAATTATCTTGATCTGATAACTGAATTTTGAGAACCGTCAAAATCAATTACTACCAATGACTACTTCAACGTCAGGACAAGTAAGAATTATGTTTTTTTTGATTTCAACAAATCTGTAAATGTAGTATCATGAGAAGAAATCATCATGACACTGACAATAGCATCCTGATGATGACCTAATTCCATCAAAGATATTGCAAAAAATTATGAATGAGAAGTGGAATTATGAATAAATGAATGAGAATTCAAATTTGTAAACAAATGATGAGATGCTAATAGTTTGGATAATTTGCTGATTTGATGAAATTCAACTAATCCCCCAAAATATGAGTGGGAATGAAATAAAAATGATATATCTTCAGATGTGGAATGATATCTGCCAACAATAGCTTTCAGTAAAACTGACGGATGAAAAAAAACGATAAAGCTTAAATTCCTGAAAAAATGAAAATATCAGATTTCTGCATATCCTAAGGTAAATTGATACGAAGTTACAAAAACTTCTATAAATATTGAAGACAAAACAAGCCTTGCCGATATCACTTGATTATGAAAAGATTGTCAGATAGAAAATCAAGTTAATTTAGCTCATTATGATTGATCTCTCAGTGAAAAGTTTACAAAAAAATATTCTGATTATTCTTCCATATCAATGTTCCCGTATTATCTGAAAGATCTGAATAAGTTCTCTTCCATCTTAAAAAAGAATTGAAAAGATATTTACATCAGCAATTGAAAAGAATATTCCACTTCATACACAAATTACTATTCAAATCCGACTACAAAAGATTGAAAAATATTTTATTTCATTCAACAATCATCAGATAAGAAAAAATTCTTGGTCAAATGAAGCTTTGAAGAAAATAAATTCTCTGAAGAGAAAAAATATGATAATATCTACTCTTTGACTTTATCCAAAGATTGAAAAAGCTATGCCTATATCGCAACTAGTAAATGAAAGGAAATACTGATCAAAGATTGAAAAGAATATACGAATTATATAAAATACTTTAGGATAAATTATTCATCTGATTGAAAAAGCTTCATATTCATCTGATCGAAAGATTGAAAAAAATTCTCTATAGTTAAAGATTTCATAGAGCATAAAACTCCCTATTCATCTTTTTTGTATGCAACAGTATCAAAAGAATGAAAAGTTGCATACGTGACTGAAAAAAATAAACAATATGCAGTATTTATGAATTCAAAAGAAATATGAAGCTATCAGCTTGTTTACAGTTTGGAATATTCAGAAAATTGAAAAGATCTTTATTATACGGCATTTGATAAAAAGACATCAAATATATTAGCTTATAAAAACTGAAAGGAAATCGATAGCTGATTGAATATCTGACAAGATTTTGCAGTAAATTGAAATAATTATTACGGAGTATGAAATAAAAATAAAGAAATCTATTTCACATCGAATTGAAAGACAATAAACACTAAAATAAAATCAGATTGATTTTCGCTTAACTGATTCGCTTATTCAAGGAATACAAATGAGTTTGCATTAAACAATGTAACTGCCAATTATGATGCAATGTCTTGAAGACATGTGGTATGATCATCTTCATCTATCTTAAAAAATTGAGTGAAAAGCATTGACTTCAGCTATATCTACGACATGTATTTCGACTCAGAGAATAATTTCAGATTCCTTGCTATTCCTTTCGTTAAAGATACCAGAGAAGTAATGCTATATGATTTCAAATGCTGAAATTCAAAAGCCGTAACAATCTCACCAAATCCTACGGCTCCAGAAGTAAAATATAAAGTATTGAAGCAAACTCAAGTAATCTCATTAAGCAGCAGCCTTAAAAAAATCTCCAAAGAAAAACGCGATAATCTATTATCTAAATTAAAAATCATAGCCTTGAAGCCGAAGTTAACAGAATCAAAGAAAAATCTTTATGAAGATATAATTAAGGCGATAGAGAATATGAAATAATAATCAGTAATTAAAGTAAAATTAAAGTAAATTTGACTTTTTATAGAACTTCTGCTTTAATCTTGTAAATTAAAAATGACAACGCAAAAGATACCGCTCTTTTATGTTGTCATTTTTAACTTTATTTAATTTATTAATTCTTATTTATGAGGATAAAAAATAATAGAAGTTTATTTTGATTTACTTTAGTTGAGTTGATTGTAGTTATCGTTATATTAGCGATTCTAGCCACTATCGCTTTCTTTTCCTTCAATTCCCAATCTTCAGCCGCAAGAAATTCCACTCGGCTTTCTGATCTTCGGAATATTTCTAAGGCATTGGAACTCACAAAAACAAATGCATGAAAATATCCAAATCCATCTTCTTGAAAACTTGTATCTTTCTCATGAGCGGAAATATGGACCCAAGGAACATTCTGACAATCTACCCAAAGAGCATCTTCCTCAATATCAAAAGCACCTGTAGACCCTCTTTTCAATGTTGAATATACATACTCTACACTAAATAGTGATGTTGAATATCAATTATCCGCTACAATGGAGAATAAACAAATGGCTAGAAATAAATTCGTGCCTTTCAATCATTTTCTTGAAGCCCATGCAGCATGAGAGAATCTTCAGGCCATGACTATCGGTACATATAATTGAATGACAGCAAAAGTATTCACTTGATGAGTCTACTATATACTTGCGATTCCATCAATCATATCTTCCAATCCCCCATCATCAATAAATGATTGAGTTTGAATATACTTGTCTGTTGACGGGCAATGAAATCTTCCGGATTCATATTTGAATTCTAATTTGACTATGACTTGAGGATGAGTTTTCCAGATTAAAGTTGTTATGACTTCTGCGAATCTTAATTTCTCTTCATGACAAGTAATTCAGATGGCAAAAAATCTTCAAAATGCTTATACTTGAACAACTTTTGCATCGATACCAGTATATCAGAACTTGCTTCAGATAAATCCTGCGGATACTACTGCTTTGCTGAGCTTTTCGACAAACATAGTTTCAAATGAATTAGGATGAGGACTGACTTGAACTTGAATTGTGACCACCTTTACGCTGACTCCGACATCAGTACAAGTTTGAAATACCTCTTCAATCACTGATAACTGTTCGACCCATCCAACAAGCTATGTAAGCTCAAACACAGCCGTAGCCACAATAGCATGAACGACTATCACTTGAGTATCGTCTTGAACTACCAACATCACTAAAGTTTGATGAAACTGCGATGATTCAGCTGCGAAATCATTAAATGTAACACCATCGCCTATTGTACAATGGAAAGATATTGCTTGAACAAATTGTACAAAACCAGATATAACGATAGGTTGATTGACGTGGGCATGATGTAATTCCACACTAGGAACAATGAATACTATTAGCTTGAATTCATATTCTTGATCCTGTTTAAATTATAATGGTTCGAGTGCTTGAGTTGTAGCTTGATGTCAGGGTTCGTCAACTAAAGAGAATTGGACGGGTATAGTAACATGAACCGAATTCACACCGACTCAGACTGATAATATTTATGGCAAGCTTTATAAATTCGATACTGATATAAAAGGTAGCTGAAAATGTAATACAGAAACAATATGATGACAAACTGTATACGGCTGATGAGATTGTGCTTGCCCATCTTGATGGCATATTCCAAGTGATTCTGAGTTTACACAACTTTCTACAGCACTATATGGATCTGCTTGTGAAATTTCACGTGGCTGGCAATGTACTTGACTTGGATGGAGAAATCAAAGTACTAGAACCAATTCAAATAATATTATAAAGGCGTTATGAATTCCACTTGCTGGAAGATGTGAGCCAACTTATGGGTGTTTTGATCGTTGAAATGTTTGAAATTTTTGGACATCTACCCAAACATATTCTGCTTGATGGTATTTCTATCGTTCTTTCGGTATTTCATACGATACTGTTAATCGTGATTATAAATCAGGAAGCAACGTCGCTTATTCTGTTCGATGTGTAAAAGATTATTAATATAATTATATAATTATATTTGAATTACCATTTGATTATTTTATAATCCTCTGAAATTTTACTGCAGCAACATTGGAGGGGGTACAATAATGGTGGCCAGTTATGAAACAATACCACTGTGACAAGTTTTGTTCCTGTATCGGTTTCGTCTTTTTGACAAACGTAACATCAATATCGTCTTGAAACAATTTTACTTATGCTATGATAAGCGACGGTATTGTCAAATGTTGGGGATCAAACTATCATTGACAATCATGAGACTATACAGGCCACAAATCGTAAAAAACCCAGTTTCAGTACCTTGAATCGGCGCTTCCGCTCTTGTTATCGGATCGTTCGGCCTGAATAGCTGCATTCAATCTATTTTCTGTCAGAGGATTCAATATTCTTTTGCCACTACTTCATTGAGCGATATATTGAAAACCTTCATAAATGATCAAGATTTTCTGCCTATTATCCTTATTTTCACCCAATTTCAATCATACTTTATGTTGCATCAAATATTATAATTCATAATAATCGTTTTAATAAAAAACTTTTTTTGAAAATAAATTTGATTTATAATATTTTTTGCATATATTTTCTCCACTTAAAAACCAAAAGTTATTATTAATCAAGAAATATGAACACTGAGTTAATTAATGAAATCCAAAAGGAATTTTTAAAGGCTGATGCTCCTGTTATAAGGACAGGAATGGAAGTTGAGGTTGAAACAATCATCAAGGAATGATCAAAAGAAAGAACTCAGAAATTCAAAGGTCTTGTTATTAAGACTGCTGGTAAGACTCCTCTAGAAAAATGCATTACAGTAAGAAAAACAACTGATGGTTTCGCAATAGAAAAAATCTTTCCTATTCACTCTCCAGGTGTTGGTAAGATAACAATACTAAGACAGTTCAAAGTTAGAAGATCTAATATAGCATTCATCAAGAAATTGAGCGGAAAGGCCGCAAGACTTAAAGAGGTAAAATAATTAGCATATTTTAAGAAAAAACTTCCCGAAGAAATTCAGGGGAGTTTTTTTTGTTTGCCCTTGCAAAAGCTAATAATTTGTTATAATAATGCACAATATCATTAACTCTATCTTCTATGCAAAAATTCAAACAAATTTGGGCAGATCTAAAAAATATAACCCTTGGTTCAATTCCAGTCTTAAAAGAAAGATTGAAGGACAAAAGGGTTTTTTTGCCGCTTATTTTGCTAGTGATGCTTATAATTTACTTGTGATGAGAAAATGCTTATAAATTCGTTTCAAAAAGAATCACGGCTCCGATTGTAAGCTGAGCAAATTTTTCACTTGAATACAGGAAAGTCCCTTTTGATACAAAATCATTAGATATCAGCTTCTCAACAGATTTGAAACAAGAATCCATAAATCCCAAAAGCATAACACTAAGTCCATTCATCGAATGAAAAATCAGTTTGAAATCTGGGAATACCGTTTCTTATGAATTGAGTAAGAATCTGGAGATATGACAAGAATATGCTCTGACTGTCAGCAAAGATATACAATCAATGTATTGAAGAGCGATATGAGAAGATTACACAATAATATTCGAAGCCATTTCATGAGCAAAAGTAACCAAAATACTTCCCGAAAACACTCTGAATGACATTTCACAAAATGCAATCATATTTTTCAATATCCCTATGATTGCCCTAACCAGTCTTGATAATAAAGATAAGCTTCCCTGCCCTGTGGAAATTTCACCTAAGCTCGAATGAAAATGCAAATGGACAGGATGAAATGTCCTAGAATTCATTCCAAAAGATTCTTGGCAATGAGCAACACAGTATAAGATAAGCGTCAAAGCTACAGATTGACTGCTATACCCTCTCAAGGAAACAAAAGAAATCACTTTCAAGACACCTGATCTTCAATTTTTCACAGATGAGACATTCTCTCCAAAGAATTGAATCTTCTTCAGATCAAACTTCCCTATCGATTCCAAGTCTGTAGAGAAATCATTTGAGCTTAAAGAGTGAGAGCTCAGGATTCCTGTTTCATTAAAACCAGTGGAATGAAGTGAGACAAGATACGTGATCTGGCCATCAAGCTGAAATTTCTTATATTGAAAGAATTATTCACTCACAATACCCATTTGATTATCTTCAAAATATTGAAACCTTCCAACAAAGCTTCCTGTTGTGAAAAGCTTAAAGAGCATAAATTTCTTGAGCAGCACTGAAGTTCTCATGAATGAATATTCAGATACATGAGTTCTAGTCGATACGCCTAGCTTCAGCGACAAATCAAAAGTGCCGAATAAGAATCTGTTATTCAAGATGTACTTTGATGATACGGTCGCTCTCGACAAAAACCTATTTTCTATCACAGACAGCAAATGAAAAACATTTTGATTCGAACTCAAATACTGAACCGATATTGAATGATTCGATAAAACAGGCAAGCCTATAGAGAAGGAAAACAAAAAAATAGTACTTCTGACCCTAAAGGAGAATCTGCTCCAGAACACAAGATATTCTCTTACAATCCTGAAAAGATCAAATCCCCATATGCCGAAAGATGAGGTGATGGATTTCACTACAGCCCCAGAATTCAGGCTGACTTCATTCGATTATAAGGATAATTCTCTAGGATGTGCATATTTCTCAAATGATCTCCTATGACAGACTTGAGAGTCATGAGGCGATTACTATGAATACATGTACGGCAATAAGACTGACACGAATCAGAATGCCGTAATCACAACCCCGAAAGCGATCTTCAGATGAATAACAAAAGACAGAGAAGCCTATGATACAAAAGCCACAACATGTCCTAAAAAAGACTGAAAGCTATGATACTTGGTGAATTTCAGGCTTGAGACGTTTAAAGATTATGAAGTTAAGTTCCAAGGTACTATTAAAGATGCATATGGGAATAAGCTTCAGAAGGATTATACATATAAAGTTAAGTCATGAGATATCAAACAAGAAGATAAATATGTTTATTCCTCATTCCAAAAACAATATAATGTTTTTCCGAAAGACGTTCCGAATATCATAAACATACAAGGTGTCAATCTTGATAAGCTAGACGTTGAAATATGCGAAATGGACGCCATATGATATGTAGACTACGCTGCAAGGCATTACGAGCAGTGATTCTTGCCAATTTGCAGCAAAAGAACAGTTAAAACCGTGAATCTTATAAATAAGAACTGGCATTTATCGAACAATAAATTCGATATAGAAAAAGATATAATGTGAGGTGCCATAGCTTCTCCTATATACATCATAAGCTCCAAGCTATGAGATTATTCAAGATGAACGGATTCAAAATGATTTGAACATGTGATTATAAGATCAAATCTATCATTGACTTATGAGGACGCTAAAAATAAGCAGCTTCTATTTGCATCTGCGCTAGATGGGAAAGAAATTCCGAGCAATCTTAATGTTGTGGCTTATAAGTATGATAATAATTCAAAAAAAGTAAGCGAAGATAAAAATGTAAAAATAAGCTGGAATGCGCCAAAGAAGACTTTTGAAATGACTTGATGATGATATGCTGCAATAGTTGCAAAAAACGATAAGCATTTCTGAGTCGTAAATACATTCATTGACCAGACATCGAATTACGATTTCAAGTACATCTCTTGATTAGATTCAAGCTTAAAAGATCTGCTTTATGTTTATACGGAAAGGCCGCTCTATAAGCCAGGAGAAACAGTTTTCTTCAAATGAATCCTGAGATCATTCAATTTTGAAGGATATAAAAGATCAGACATAAAGAAATGAAAAATGAAGATTGCCGATGAAAATTACACCTTCTTCAAAGATGTTGATGTTACAATTGATAAGAATTCAAATTTTGCATGAAAATTCGAGCTTCCGAAGGAAATGAAGCTGTGAAAATATATGATATCCTTCTTGCCCGAATGAAGACAAGATGAAATTCAGGCATGAGAATGAATTTTCTATGTTGAGGAATATAAGAACCCAGTATTCAAAGTGAATATTACATGAGATAAAAAAGAGGCCGTATTATGAGATTCTATAGAACTTAAATTCAATTGAGAATATTATTTCTGATGAAAACTTACCAGCTGACATTATTACAAATGAATCCTTACGCAAAATTATTTCTTCGATGCTAAGAATTATTCTGATTTCCAATTTTGAACGACATATGAATCATTTGAGTGCTTATACTGGGGATACTGCAACTACGAAGATAATATGACATCAGAGTGAGAATGAGATATCAAGCCAGGAAGTGACGAAACATGGAATTATAAATTTCCGACAGAAACAACAGATGACAATAAGCAATCTGCATGAGAGAAAATATATAGCTTCAATGTCACAATAGAAGATCCCGATACAAAGAAGCAAATTACAAATAGCTACGAGACTATCCTGCATAACACAGATGCGTATGTATGAGTGAAAGTGCCTTATTATTCAAAACAGCAGGATTGAATAAAATTCTCATGAATCGTTCTTAACCATTCCGCTCAAGCTTTAGCATGAAAGAAGGTTAATGTGGAAGTTATAAGAAAAGAGTGGAAACAAGTCAAGAAACAATGAGTGGATTGAGTTTTCTATAATGATTATACTATAGAAGAGACCAATGAATGAAATTTCTCAATGACTTCTGGAAGCAATTGAGAAATAGGAGATACGCTTAAAACAAAATCAGAATGAGAATATGAGGTCAGAGCGACTTACACATGAAAAAATTGAAAATCTTATACTAGTTCCACTACCATATATGTTGCTTGAAATGAGGTGACTTATTGGAATGCTTGAAATAACACTACCACGGATCTTACAGCCGACAAATCAATCCTTAAAGTTTGAGAAACGGCTAATTTCACTCTTAAATCCCCTGTTGCAAGCTGAAAGGTTTTCGTTGCAATCGAAAAAGATGATTGAATATTGGATTATTTTGTCCAAGATATAACATCAAGTGCGCCAAGAATAAGCGTTCCTGTTAAAGACTCCTATTATCCTAATTTTTATGTAAAGGCGTTTCTTATTTGAAAAAATGGCAATGATCCATTGCCAGTATTCAAAAGAGCCTTAAGTGTAATTAAGATTGTCACAGACTACAAGAATATCAAGGTTAAGATAACTCCAGAAAAAAATCACTACCTTCCTTGAGATAAAGTGAAGCTTAATATCAAAACTCAAGATGAAGCTGGGAATATAGTCCCGAATGCAAATTGAAGCGTGAGCGTAGTCGATGAAAGCTTGCTTGCCCTTAAATGAAATCCCAAGAAAAATCCTTTTGCGTTCTTCTATGATATGAAGAGATATCTATGAATTGAGACTTATATATCTCTTTTCAATCTAGTAGAAAAACTGGATGTAAAAGATATAAGCGATTGAGAGAAATGATGAGCGTGAGAATGACAGAAATGAGGAAATGCAAAAAAGAAAAGATGAGTTTTCAAAGATACCGCATTCTGGCAAGCTGATTTTACAACAGATAAGAATTGAATCGCAAACATCACTACAGAAGCCCTGCCTGATAACCTTACCACTTGGGTCATAGAGAGCGTGGCATCGACTGCTGATGATACGAAGATATGAATATGAGAAGCAACGATAGTCACATCAAAGAAAGTCATGATCAATGAAAATACTCCAAGATTCCTATGATCAAATGATACGATAACATTCTCTCCTGTAATATTCAATAAGACTTGAAAGAATGGAACTTTTAAGATAACTGCTCAAGGGGATAACTTAAGAATCACAAATCCTATACAAGAGATCAAAATCAATAATTGAGATCAGAAGACTATAAATCTGAGTGCAAAAGTTGCTGATTTAGGCACAATACAATCAGACTCAACACTTGCAAGAATCACAATTAAAGCAGTATCTGAAGATGCCCAAGATGAAGATACGGTTGAGAGATATCTGCCGATAGTTCCGACTTCCACGCTTGAAACGGTGGCAACGGTCTGAAAGACAGATGCGGTAAGCTTCTTAGAAAAAATAGATCTTACTAATGTAGTCCTGTCATCTGCTAAACTGGTAATAAGATACGCGCCTACCCTGCTTTCGAATATAACAAGCGGTATGGAATTCTTGAGCCAATTTCCATATTGATGCATAGAGCAGAAGCAATCGGCCATTCTGCCGAATGTGTATCTGAAGAAGCTATATAATAGTATCGGGTTGCCATTTGATCTGACTAAAAAGATGGTCAAAACATTTGTAGATTCAGAAACTTGAAATAAAGAGATAAGCGTAGATGAGCTCATAAAGAACTATATTGCCGAATCCCAAAATTTTCAAAAGAATTCATGAGGCTTCTTGTATTGGAGCGATGACATGTTCAGCTATGCGGATTTCCACCTGACTAGTACAGTACTAAAATGATTCTCCGAGATAAGGTCAATCTGATACACGCTTAATGATGCATCTGTCAAAAATGCGCTTGCTTACATAAAGACTAGATTCTATGCAAATCAGATTGAATGATGCACTCCAATGGAATCCAATAATTTCTGCAAATATCCTGAAACTCAGAGACTGGAAGCGATCGATGCGATCTTGAGCATTGAATGAGATAATTATGAAGCATACAAGATGTGGAAGCTACTTGATTTTAAAACAGAAGAACTCAGTACAAAAGTTGAGAAATTAGCTGTGATCTGAAAGCTTCTTAAGAACAAAAGCCTTTCAGAAAGTGAAAAGAAGGAACTGGAAAACATATGAACGCAGTGATGAAATAACATCTTGTCAGATTACCTCGTATACAACCCAAGAGGAGCTTTTCTTGGAAAAGATGAGCAATATTCAAGGGTGAAAAATACTTCTGAATTCATTTGAGCGTTAAGCGAATTCTGATTTGATAAGTTCAAAGATGTAAGTCAAATAACTGATAATATGAATAAATGGGTGATCAGCCAGAAGAAAGAATGAAAATTCGGTTCGACTGATGATACGAATTCTGTGGTCAGAAATGCAGCCAAATATATTGTCGCAAGCCAAGAGCTTAAAGATGTAAATATGAACATTGTATTAAATCTGAATAATGAGAAGATCGCAACTACTCAAGTAGACGATAAAAATAAGCTTGAGGTCTTTGAAAAAATTATTTCCTGAGACAAACTTAGGCAACAAAATGATTTTACAATAAACAAGACTTGAAATTGAAAAGTATATTATGATCTTGCATTGAGCTACTATCTTCCAAGTGCATCGGTAAAGCCAAGAGATGAATGATTTTATCTTGATCAGGTCTATTTCGATTACAATGAATACAGGAAGATTGAAACACTTAAAAAAGCTGAGTATGCAAAATACATGAATTGAGAAATAGACCATAAGAATCTCAAATACCCGAAAAATGTTGTTGAATATCTTAATCCTGTTGCAAAAATAAAAGTATGACAACTGCTCGTATCATACAATAAAATAGCCACTTCTGAAACTCGGGATCAGGTTGCATTTGAATGATTTATTCCAGCTTGAAGCGAACTTATAAATACTAATCTGGACACTGAGAATAAGAGCCTTAAATTTGAAAATTTCTTTACAAGATCTGAATTCAGAGATGACAGGTTCTTCTGATTTGCAAATAACATGCAGCCTTGAATTTATGAATTCAACTATATCTTAAGGGCTACGCACAAATGAGCATTCAACCTTCAGCCATCAAGAGTAAGCGAATTCTATAATACTGAAGTATTTGGAAGAAATGGATGAAAATTGATAAATGTTGAAGAATAAGAAATCCAAGATGAATATTTTTTTAAACAGCATGTCGCAATTGCGACATGCTGTTTTTTAAGTAGTAAGTTTCTATTTATGAAAATGTTTAAAAACATTGGGTATTTTCATTTGATTTATTCGCTCATTCCATATAATGAAATGACTTTAAAATAATCAAAAAAATATGTCAGATAAAGCAGATAAGACTTGATTCATTCTAAGAGACACTTTAGCTCCATATATTCTAGAATATGCAAATGAAAAGGCAGATGAATTCGGAATAGTGAGTGTTATAGATGTAAAGGTATCAAAAGATTATTGATACGCTGATTTCTATGTATCAAGCACCATGAATACAGAGAATCTTCCAAAATACTTAGCTAAATATGCATGAGAATTACGTTCTATGATATGAAGAGAGCTTTGAGCACGTAAATCCCCGACTATCAGATTCAAGGTAGCTAAAAATGTCAATGAGACATGAGACCTTCTTTCATTGATAAATGAAATCTCATCGAAATATGGACTTAATTAGAAAAATCAGAGTCACGACATACAAGATAAAAAAGTATTTCAAGAACAAAAAATTCAAAAAGCAAGTAAAAGCTGAGAAATCAAAAAAGTACCTATTTAAAACTGCGCCTCAAAAACAGCAGATATTTGATATATACAAGAGTAAGAAAAAATTCTCAAATTATATAGTTTCGGCTTGAAATAATCTTAAGTCTTTTAGGCTTGTCTATTTTGCAATTTGAGGATTATTGATAGTGATGAGCCTGTATATCATAATGATTTCTCCATATTTCAGAATCTCACCTTCCAAGTTGATTATTGAAAGGCTGGATACTATCACTGATGTGAATATTGCATATAAAGCAATAGAAAAAATATATTGAGAATCAATTTTTCTGATTGATAAAGAGAGTATAAAGAACGCATTGATCACGTATCAAAAAAATATCAAAAGGGTCAATATAACAAGACTCTACCCAAATTGACTTAAGATCATTATAGAATCTTACAAACCCCAGTTTTCTACGCAATTTGCTTGAATTGAAAAAAAATATATAGTAACTTCAAATTGAGTTCTTATATATGAGAAAAATATAGATAAGATGCTATACAATCTTGAAATAGTAGATATAAATCTTATTGAGGCATGATTTTTTGATTATAAAGAATGAGTAAATGAGATGACAATGAAAAAAATAATACATGTAAGAGATTTATTCAAAGATGTATTTACAAATAAGAATATCGCTAAATTCGTATACTTCAAGCTGGAGAATGAGCTGCATATATTCCTAGAATCATGAACAAAGATTGTCATAGAGCTTTGAAGTACTATCGATAAGCAAATAGCAATGCTTAAATATTATAATGACAACAATAAAGATATACTATGAAGCTGAGATGTGACGTATATCGATGTCAGAATCTTATGAAAGATATATGTCTGTAAGGACAGGGTCCCATGTTTCGCAAATCTGTGAAAAATTTATCCTAGTTTCTATAAAAAATAATGTATTTCTATCTGACTTGAATAATTTCTATCCTGCTTGATATTCTGACCAAATATTTAGCCAATAATTATTTAAGCCAAGAAATTCCGATTATCAGTGATTTTTTTGCTCTCAAGCTCATGCATAACAGCTGAATCGCCTTTTCTATTCCAGTGTATTGAGCGGTTCTTAAGGTTATGACAATAGTACTTATAGCCATAATTTTCATCTATTATATCAGAAATGAGAAAAACGAAAAATCAAGGCTGACTGATTGTGCATTCTGATTCATTCTCGGATGAGCTATCGGTAATGCAATAGAGAGAATTTTATATTCTGAAGTGACAGACTTCATTAAAATAAAATATTTTGCAATTTTCAATTTTGGTGATATATTTATAAACGTATGAGTAATCATACTTTTAACCCTATATATAAACAAAACATGGAAGAATATAGCGTAGCCACAAACGAAGAATTGCTTGGTCCTCCAAAAATAGATATAATTCAAGTGTGACTTATATCAGTTTGAAGCATAATTGCTTGATTTGTAGGTTCAATTGTTGTTGTTGTTTCAATATATTTCTTTTTGCAGAATGCTAAGGAATTCTTATGAGTTTATCCTTATATTTATGCAATAACTGCATTTTTTGCCACCCTATTCACTTCAGGACTTAATATTTTCATGAATAAGACAATAAGTCCAGATAAATATAAAAGATGATCAATTACATTCGTACAAGTATTCCTGTTTTCAATATTCCTTTTCATCTTCTTCCTTCCAACTTACATATTCGCAACAAGCATGCAACAAGAGGCTCTAGTCTATATTTTCAGCCTTCATGTGATAATGAGCATACTTTCAACTTCAATATTCTCAGAGATACTTTCAAGTTACCGATACGTCCTTCTATGAATCTATTGAAGCTTCATCTGATCGCTTATAGCTATTCTTCTCTCAACTATAGTTTTTTTGACTTTCCAAGAATCAGGAAAAAATCTATACATCCTTATCTGACTTCTTATTCTTATAAATCTTGCGACAAATGCAGTAAGAGCATTATTTGAATTCATCTATTATATGTATTATTCAAAAACATGACTAGACCAGCTTTGAGATATATATTATCAGATAGAGCAAGAAGAAAGAGAACTTGTAGAAAAAGCTAGAAAATCATTAGAAAAATTCGATTAAAAATAATTAATAGAAAATTAAAAATCCTAACCCTTAGAATACAGCAACTAGCCTCCTCTGTATCAAGGAAGGAAAAGATCATAATTTATAACTATTAAAAAATGGAAGTTAAGCTTTGAAAGTACAGACATTTTAAATGAACTGAGATAGAAGTAATCTGAATCTGAAAGCATTCCGAAACTATAGAAGATTACGTAGTATACAGACATATCACAAAAGATCCAATAACATGAGAAGAGAATAGCTTATGGGTACGACCGCTAAAAATGTTTGCAGAGACCGTGGAAAAAGACGGAAAGATGATTCCCAGATTTGAATACATTGAAATCCAGCCATAATTTATAATTCCTAACTTATAATTTACAAAATGCACACAATAGCAAAAAAAGTAATTGAAATGTATCTGAATGAACAGAAGATCCCAACAATCGATGAGTTATGAGTTTGATCTCATCCTGAAAATCTTACAAAAAAATTAAGTTTTGTAACATTGTACAAGGACGGGAAGATTATTGCCTCAAGCTGAAGAATAAATGCAAAAAAGGCCAATACAATCGCAGAACTGATAGAAAATGCCCTGTTCTGCTTAAAAGATCCTAGATTTATAGAAGCAATCAAAAATCCTCTTGAGATAAGGAGTGTAAAGTTCAGAGTAGACATAATTGCAGATTCTCAAAGAAGAATCTTAAATTCCATCGATGAATTCGACATTACTAAGAATTGAGCTATAATCTTAAGTCAGACACTTTGAAAGGCGGGAGTCATTTTGCCCAATATAGCAAATCTTGTATCGACTCCTAGGGACTTGTTTGAACTTGTGTGCAGAAAGGCTGACATTGATCCTTCAACAGTTAAAGAAGAGGATTATTATCTGTATGCAATCGAATCTGATCAGTATAATGATTTCTAAGCAATCAATAATTAAGTACGCTAATTAGTTTATTCGCTAAATCAGAGAACAATGACTATACTTAATTTCCGCTCCCTTTATGAGAAAATATTCAGCTCATTTGATGTGGCTGCAGATACAAAACTAGTAGAAGGATTTGAGAAAGAATGAGTGAAAGAGCTTATAATAATTAAGCGCTCATGGATTTTTGCAATCTTCAATTCTTGGATTTTCCTGTTAGTCCTTATAATAATGGTGACTAACTGCATACTTATCAATTATAATTTTGAAAGCAGAGTAACAGCAACCACACTCATTTGATTATTAGTTTTTAATATCTTGTACTGGATATTCTCAGTTATTGTTTATTTTAAGAAATTCAAGAATATTTACTGAGTAAGACCAACAATTATAGATACAAAAGGACTTAAAGAAGAGCTTACACTATGAGATGCTGCATTTACAAAATTCTTCAATCGAACTATATTCAACTATTTTGTACTGATTTGAATTACTATTTATATAGTTTATGACTTGATTTTTTGATCACAGGGATTTGAGAATGTTTGAATGTATTGAATAATAAATATAGTTCTTTTGTTCTTGCAGGTATTCTTATCGGCAAGATTTAAAAATAGGATGATAAATCTTGAAATGGATTTCAGTCTTGTTATGCCAGGAAAAATAATATTTTACAACCAAAGCTGAATACTTAGGAATGTTCAGACAATAAATTCAGAGAAAATCAAAACAATCACAAGTAATTTTACCAACTTCATTGGCTCAATGTTTAATTTCTGAGAGATTGTCATAATGACAGAATGAGATGAGGCTAACATGTGAGAGATGCATCTGTATTATATAGCGCATCCGACCGATACTGTCCACGAGATAAATGCCCTATTATGAGCACCGGAAAAAGAGCCGATTGCAGCTGTTGGCGTATATAGACCATAAAGTGATTTAAGATTTTATTTTATAACCCAATATAAAATGATCGGATATCAGATTGGGCTTATATTCAGATGAATATCGATTTATAGATGGAATAACTTCCCCAGGATAGAAAATATCTCCACAAATGATAATCTTGCTTTTATTCTCCATACTATAATTCTATTAAGCTCCATATTAGAGGAAAAAGAATGAAAGAAGGTGGATCTTTGATATATCTTCAAAAAGATCCTATTTGAGTCTTTTGATACATATATATTATCAGACATCAATTCAGATGTTCAATTTCGTGTAAAAGAAAAGAACTCCGCAATATTTAAGCTTCTGCAGGAGAAAGTCTATAATTTCATATATAATCTTAACCTTCCAGATAATATCTTAGAGGACATAAAGTTCATCCACGATAATAAGAACAATCCGAAATTTGAGCTGGAAGACAGGCTTTATCATTTTGCAAAACTTTGGGTTGCTTATTATGAGGCTCATTTCAACGGAAAGATTTATGATGAGATTTATGAACCGATAATGAATAACATCTCAACAAGAATCAAATCAAAAGAATATGCCATATTCTTAAAATATATCGACATAGACAAGAAAGATTCAGATCTTGAAAAATATCTGCTTAATGTAAGAAGGCTCCAATTCAACTACAGATGGAATAGGATGAAAAGGATGTATCCTATATCTGTGATGTCTCATTTATATGTTTCATTCTTCTTGGCTTATCTTATCTGAAAAATTGAATGAAAAACTGAGAAGGAAACTATCGTGCTCATGAAAAAAGCACTGTTCCATGACATACCTGAAGCGATAACATGAGATATAGTATCTCCAACGAAAAAAGCCGTCAAATGATTTGAACAATTGCTTGCAGATGTAGAGAAGGATATGCTTGAGGAGTATTTGCTTGTTTATCTGAAAGATTATAAATTCCATAATGAATTCAAGGATTATATGCTTAATCCATTCACATGAGAAGAATGAAAACTAGTAAAATTAGCTGACATATTCTCTGCCTTATTTGAATCCAGAATGGAAAAAAGCGAAGAGTACACGAGAACATTCAACAATATCAAAAGATATCTTCATACGCTTCCCTATCCCTCAATAAATTATCTTCTGAAGTATGGAGTTGATTATTTTGATGATAATATTGAAGATATGATTCACCTCTAAATTAAAAAATTCCCCTTTTGCAGGGGAATTTTTTATTATTCAAGCTTATCAGACATTGGATTCAACATCCGTTTTCAATCATGCTAATTTATCTTGAGTCATTCTCCAGATATCCAGCTTTGATATGTGCATCTTCTTCTGGGTTTCATAAATATTATTTAGAAGCGGAATTATCGAATTTATATCATATATCCTAATAATCGGATCCCCTATCCTGAATTCAGAATAATCAAGGAGGTTAAAATTATATCTTGTGTTTCAGCCTCAATCAAAGAAATTTGTTTTGCCTGAAAGCAGAGTATGTTTTCAGAACGCATCTTTTGAATAATATTTCACTGCTTTATGCCCCGGTCAATCTTCTTCTTCAAAAAAGGGACCGATGCTCCTAGAATTGATTTGCCTGGTTTGAAGCCTTTCCTTATTTTCTAAAATAAATTTCTTAGTAAAATTTATAAAATTCGCCAAGATGATAATATCTTTGTAATCAAGAGCTAAAAGCGGCTTTTTAGTTACTCAATCCGGTGTTACAAGTTGGAATTTAAAATCATTTGTCAAAGGATTATTTTTATCATTCGTTATAGAATGGCAAATGTCTTTTTTTCCCTTAGGGAGATACAGGAACTCCGTCTTAAATCAATGACTCTCTATTGCAAACAGTCAATCCTTAATATGCTCAGCCCTTATCGGTCATCTATTCATTTTTTGCTTTCACTTGGTTTTTTCTATTTCCGATAGTACGGATTTTGAAGTATCTTGCAATTGAGACAATATCATTCATATTTCAGAATTTGATATTTTCTCTTGTTTAACTCCAGTTAATACGTCTTGTTTTTTTTCAGTCATATTTCAAAAATGTTAGTTATTGTCATTAAACCACATTATTGAAAAATATGCAAAAAAAGATGCTAAATTCAGTAACATCCCAATCAGAAGGAAATATAAAAAAATACCATAAATAATAAAATTCCTCCTTGCTTTGAAAGAGGAATTTTATTATTTTCTTAATTCAATTCAGATTTTTGAAAGTTCTTTTATTATTGAATTTTGTATACTGAGAGCTTCGTCGTCGGTTATTGTTTTCTCATAATCCAGTAGATATGCTGCAAAAGTGACAGATTTTTTATTTATTCATAATTTTTCTTCGCTTCTGTAGGTATCGACTACGCGCACATTCTTAATTAATGGATTGACATTCTTTATAATTCAAACCACTTCTCATGTAGCCGTATTTTCATTCATGACAAAATTAATTTCCCTGTCTATTCAAGGATACTTAGGCAAATCTTTGAAGACATGATCGGTTTGTTGAGATAGATCGAGCAGAGATTTGAAATCAAGCTCAAAATATAGGACTTTTGAATCATCTAAATCAAAATTAGTTGCAACCTGAGGATTTATATATCAGAAATATCAAAGCACATCTCCATTTGAAAGTATCAATTCTCCAGATTTATTAGGATGAAGATAAGGATAAGAGTCTAGAGAAGTTCATTGCTTGATACTATATGCGATATTTGGAATCATTGAATTAATAAATCAGATCATATCGCTCTGGAAAGCGGCAAAAGCAGTTGAGTATGATATTCACGCTATTTTGGGCATTTCTTTGAAGCCAGATTCCTCCTTCCATTCTATCTTTGAGATTTCAAAAAATGAAAAACTGTCTCAGATTTTCTTATTGTCAGCAACATTAACCAAAAGATTTGCAATCATTTTTCTTCTTAATATTGTAAACTCATTACTATATGCATTTAATATGCGTATTGCATTCTTATTGTCAGTTATACCAATTTTCTCATCAAGTGATTCGTTTGAAAATGAATAATTATATACCTCAAGCCAACCTTTTCATGCAAAATAATTCTGTGTATTTTGCCTTAATGTTAAGGATTTATTATCTCCGTAAACTATTTGTTCTCATATCATAGGCGTTTCAGGAACTTTATCATATCAATATACCCTTCATATTTCTTCAGCCAAGTCTTCTTTTATTGAAATGTCTTTCGTAACTCTCCATGATGGAACGGTGACGATATATTTAGAATCTTTATGCAAGAATTCAAATCATAAAGCTTTTAAGATTCTCTCGATTTCAGCATTTGGTATGAATACCCCGATTTTGGTTCTTACAAATTCAGGATCCAAGATCAGTTCTACGTTCTTTAATGCTGATTTGTTCAGGTATTCAAAATCTCCAGAAATATCTCAATTCTTTCATACGAATTTCAAGAAATCAAGAGCCCTTGAAAGTGCCTTATAAGTAAGCAATGGATCAAGTGATTTTTCGTACCTGGTAGATGAATCTGTTCTTACTCATAATCTTTGAGCGCTCAATCTTATTGATGAGGCCTCAAAACAAGCTGATTCGATGTAGATATCCTTTGTTGTATCTGATATGGCAGAATCTTGTCCTCAGATTATTCATCAGATAGCAAGAACCTTTACATCATCAGCTATTACCGTGTCTCTTTCGTCTAATTTATAAGTTTCTCAGTTGAGGGCTAACAGAGTTTCCCCTGATTTTGCAGGCCTCACTGTTATGGAACCGACTATCTTATCGGCATCGAATGCATGCATAGGTTGTCCAAGCTCTGTCATGACATAATTTGTCATATCTACAAGATCGAATTTTGGGTTTATTCAAGATTTATAAAGCGTATATTTTATAGAAAAAGGCGATTCAGCGGATTGGACATCATTTACTTTAACAAGATGATAAGATAATACCTTATCGGTTAAGATATTCACATTCAATTTATTATCTGAGAAAACGTATTGATTCTCATAATTCGCGA
The DNA here is from genome assembly GCA_964618565.1 of uncultured Candidatus Peribacteria bacterium. Taxonomy (GTDB): domain Bacteria; phylum Patescibacteriota; class Gracilibacteria; order BD1-5; family UBA2023; genus STC-113. The sequence continues at coordinate 27,519 of CAZUBA010000019.1, forward strand.
AGGGCAAATCAAAAATAGCTGAGAATTCTCTTGCATTTCATTCGACACTGAAAAGATCAGGCCTATTGGTGATGAATTTATTGTCGATTTCAAAAACTATATCTTTTAAAGCTGATTCATAAGGCAACCCGTTAAATCCCAGAATATTTATCTTAAGATCAAAAAAGGATTTTCAAATATTATCCTCAAGGATTTTTGGATTGAAATATTCTTCTAGCCTCATGATTCATGGAGCTCTTGTATCTTGTAAATCAAGCTCATCTTCACTGCAAATCATTCAATTACTTTCCTGTCATCTCAATCTAGCTGATTTTATCTCAAAATCTCATTTCAGGACCGATCCGACAGTTGCAACTGGAACATATTTCGCTCAGATTACATTATTTGCTCAACAAACTATCTGAGTAGCTCAAAGGGCTCAAAGATCGACTTGGACTATATTCAGGTGATCAGAATCAGGATGAGGCCCTGCTTCAATAACTTTTCATATAACAACTTTTTTTTCTTGTCAAAATCTTTCAATAGCGTCGATTTCTGCTGTGTGAATCGAATACAGATGTGCTAAATCTGTTATTCATTTATTTTGAAGCAAAGTTGAGATATCAGAGTAAAGGGAAATCCAATTAAGAGGAATTTTCATAACTTAATGTAATTAAAGCAAATAAGGGATTCTATTCATTTTCAAACGGCATAAAAAGTGCCAAAACGAGGATTATTATATTAAAAAAACAAAAAAAACAAAAAAAATAAGAAATATTTGGAAACTTAGGACTTATGTATTATAATGCAATCATAAAATTTAATAAAATCAAAATGAAGAAGATGCTTTATTTCATTGTCTCATTCCTGACAATGCTCACGTCCAAAGCTTTTGCCGAATGAGATAATATAACATGATTGACTAACGAGAAATTGAAAAAATGAGATATTTCATTCTCTGATATACCAAAAGCTATACAAAGTGCGACATCTTTCATTCTGTGATTTGCAGCTACAATTGCAATGATAATGATTATAGTTGGAGCACTCAAATACTCTCTTGGTTCTGTTGAATGAAGTTCGCCAAACAAACAAAAAGCAACCGACACCATAAAATATTGAATAATGTGATTTATTGTTTCCGTATCATCTTGGTTCATAGTTAATTTATTTATTTCAAACCTATAAAATGTTCAATTGGCAAATAACTACGAAAAAGGAAAAATGAGCTTGATGGTACATGATTGCGCTTGTAATATCGGTTGCACTTATAATTTGGTGATATATAACAGGATTATATGCAATGAGCATAGTTATACTTCTGGTGATTTGAGTATACATACTTGTCGAAAATAACTCTCCAGATACCCTTACAGTAGAGATAAACGAGGACTGAATAAATATCTGAGATGAATTTTATGATTTTCCTAAAATAAGCACCTTTACAATAATGTATTCGAAAAACAGGCCCATAAGCATAAGGCTGAAATTGAAGACAAAATGATTTAAGGTTTTGGATATCCCCTTTCAGAATGCCTCTAATCCAGCAGAGATAAGAGCGTATCTCCTGAACTTCATAACAGAAGACCCGAAATGAGAGATTTCATGATTAGAAAGCTTAACTGAATATTTGAAACTTTAAAAGCATAAATATCCATGTATTTGAATATTTATTGAAAATATTTAAGATAAAAAATAAATCCTAGGTTATCTAGGATTTATTTAAATTATGAAATGTAAGTTTGATATATATTGATAGCACCGTTTTTATCTTCATACTTCTCGATTGTTGTCTGTATATGGTTCCTAAGGAAGTCTGTTAAATTTTGTCATTTTAACTCTAATATGTATTCCATTTTCTTTTTTTGGCTTTCTGTCACATAAAAGTTGATTGCATTTGCATATTTTTTCCTTTGTACCATATATTTAATTTTCAAAAATTATAAAAGCGTTTTTTTAACAGAAAGAATATATGAAAAAAGTAAATAAATGCAAGGGAATATTAAGGAAAAAACTTATAGTGGATGAATATTGTATATTCAATGTTATTTCAATGCAGTTAAAATCTACCTAAGCATAAGATGAAGCTCTGTGTCAGTGACTCACGAACCGGAAATGAACGAGACAGTATTCTTTCACCAATATTTCATATTTTGATTGGTATTGCACCCAAAATGATCTCATCAGGTCATTCAAGTGATCACATCTGGAGAGGTTGGAGCAGAACACCAACGATTGGAAATATTATAGTTGGAAATCTCTTGAGTTATCAATGGTTTGAATTCACCTAAAACCAATCAATAAGTTCATGATGAATACGTTGGATTTCAAGTCTTAACTCATAGATTCGTCGGAGCATTTGCTACTTTACAGGTGGAGCTATCCATAAAACAGATATTAGTAAGATCTTGGGTGTAAACACTTCCATTTACATTAATTGTATTTGAGTTACAAAGATATAAACTACTTTTTCAAGTAGGAGCTATTGTTGATAATTGACATTTTGAATATTTTCACAATTCAGTCTTAAGTTCAACTTCCGAAAAAAGCTTAGAATAATTAGAAAACTCCTCATATTGTGAATAATAAGCTCATGAGCTATAGTTTATTATTGGGTTATTTACATTTAATTCAAAAGGCATGTAAATAACTCTGGTCCATCATCATCAATCAAATGACATATCACAATATGCATCGATTTCTTTATTGTTTGTCGGATTTATTTTATAATATCAGCTTACAGTGGAACTTCAATATATATCAAAGATTTCCTTGCAAGTCTTAAAGGTTCTGGCTACAGATACAATCTTTGATAAAACCTGTCATGTTCATATTTCTGAAGCAGTACTGGTATATTGCGCGATATATGGTGTGCTTGTTTTCAAGATATCCACTCAGGTTCAGGTTTCTTGAACAGGCAGCTTAGTTACAGATGAAAGTAATATTCAGAGTTGGTCTCATTTAGTGATGACGAATCTTCATGAATAACTGCTAGGATCAGCATTTGCCAATCATACCAGTGGACTGTCATTCCCGTGAAAACGGGAATCCAGTTTGGCGATTGATGAATCTGGATCCCCGATCGAGCCGGGGATGACAAATTTGAGTTGAGGAATGTAAGATAAGGCAGAATTACTTCAATCTTCCAAGAATCATAGCAACTCAAATTTTGTCTGACTGAGATTTGTTGAATATGTGTAATAAGTGGTTGTATCTAACGGATCCTTTCATCAACTGGATAATTTGATCATATTAAGAACATTGGATCAGGCGTATCATTGATATATCAAAGTGATTCAAGTTGCTGTTATATCGACTTTTGAGTCAGGCAATGGATATTTGCCAGACAGTGCATAATTCACACTTAATCACTTAGCGATATTGCTCATATCTGACAGCCTGGTTGAATCTCTTGCAGACGCTGATTGGGAAGAAAAAGACAGGAATGCAATCGTAGCTAATATTGAAAGTATCACTATCACCACTATTAATTCTACTAAAGTGAAACCTTTTCTTTTAAATGAAGAATCAGACTTAATATTGTGAATCATAATTATTTTTAATTATCAAATAAATATTCAATATGTTATCATTTCGGTGAATTAAAGTCAATAAAAAATATCCCGATGAAACATCGGGATATTTTTTAAAATTAATTTTGCATTGAGCTTTTGAATTCTGCTTCAGTTTTTATGAGATTGAACCTTTTCATGAGATTAGTTCAGCTATCTGGCATTACGATAGTGACATTCTTTATTAAGGCTTCCTTATTATTTATAAGAGTATCAAGAAGAACTTTATTATACTCATTAAGTATTACATATGAATCGATGAATTTTCATAAGAAAACAAGATATGTTTTTGAATAAGTGTTTTTATCTCTCTCAAGAAGATATTCATCCAGTGTGCTTTGGGTCTTGTCGTAATCAAGCGTTCTATAAGCCGTTGTAAGGTCTCATTTCAATCTCTCGATTTTCTGGTCGCTTAATGATGCTGTTTCTTGTAATTGACGTGCCTGCTCTCTTAAGATTGTGATTTGATTTGTAGTACCTGTAAATCTGCTTCTTAATTGATCGAGGTAACTCTCAAGCATCGCTTCCCTATCCCTAGATTGATCAAGAAGAGAGTTAACATTTGTTTTTAGGACATTCAGATATTCATTCAAACCGACCATATTAGAAGTGATGATCTTGTCTCTGGATAAATTCTTATTCGCCAATATGAAGGAGATTGGCAATACTTCTGTCGTAAGTGTGACTGGAGTTGCTGAGGCCTCTTTTAGTTTTGTTCAGATATTCAGAGAAACTGCAACTCATGTAGTTCAAAGATATCAGGCATTTACTTTATTGAATTTTGTATCATTTGTGGCTGCACTGGCAACGTCAGTCTCCATAGTGGATGTCGCCCAAGTAACTAAAAGGTTAATGAAAAGAGAAAGAAAGATTCATAGAACCATCACTTTCTTCACAAATTCTTTTATTTCGGTTTTTAATACCATAAAAAGAAAAAAGAAATAATAAACATTTGGAATATCTTATATTTTTTTTATAATTTTGCAAAATAATAGTATAAATTATATATGAATAGACAAAAAAAAGTCAAAGTCCTAGTTCTTTCGTTCGCAATGATATTAAACCTGATATCTCCTTTTGGCGATTTCATAAAATGGCAAAAAAAATATACTTATGATCAAGAGATAAAAGCCATTGAATGAAATGTAGAACCGATCTATTCACAAGTTACAAGCGCTTATAATCTCCCTAAAAAAATAACATGATATAAGAAAACCTGAATTATAAAGTTCAAATGAGCTAAAGATATGATGGTTTTCAGTTTTGATAAAAAGACGGTCTGAAATGATGAAATAAGCATTTCTGTTAATCAGGACTGAGTCAAGAAGTCCGTTTCAATAGATGAAGATTGAGATGAAAGAATACTGAAAGAAGACAAGATATATTCAACGCCTATTTTTACCGCTTCCACTCATGCCCTAGAATATGAGATTCAATCACAAAATAAATGAGCTTTAACCGCCGACTCAACTGTCACTTGAATCAATACCAGAGATTATTCTGAGAAAATAAGCTTTTGAATTGAAAACGCCACTGCAGATAATAATGAAATAATAAGCAGAGCGGATTGGTGAGCAGATGAAACCCTGAGATATAAGGATTACCCTAAGTGGGTTGCCATTTATAAGCAGGCAGAATTGAACGACAGTAAACCGAAAACAGAATATCAGATCAAGCAAGATAAAAGAATTTCTGACATCCGCTCATATTTATCTTTGAATTTCCCCCTTGAAGATAATGCAGTAAGTACAATCAGGAATGATAACGGGCATGCTCTGGTATGGCCGATTGAAAAAACAAAAAGAGTTGAGAAGATTTTCATCCATCACACGGCTGAGGCAATGGAATGAAGCCAGAGAGACGATGCTGAAATTATGAGATGAATATATGCATACCACACAATAACAAGATGATGGTGAGACATATGATACAATTATATAATATGAAGAGACGGTAAGATATATGAGTGACGGGCTTGATGAGATTATTCTGTTGCAGCTCATAATCTGTGGAACAACAAGAGTACCGTATGAATATCTGTAATGGGGAATTTTGAAACTTGACCTATTTATAATGCGCAGAAGAATTGAGTCGACAAGGCGATATGAATTATGTCAAAAAAGTATTGAATAGATCTGAACAATAAATCAATCGCCCATAAAGAGTGTGCAACAAGTGAAAATTGTCTAGTGAAAGATTACCAGACTTATAATCTAGTCTGACACAAAGATGCCTGATCTACAAGCTGCCCATGAAAGAATCTTTATGTACTGCTAAATGAATACAGGGATTATGGGAAAATGTATAGCTTGTGACTTAATTATATTGAGAATAATAAAGTTGAGTCGGATAGCACAAATCTCAAGAAATGACCAATGATAAAAATACGATTATCATATACTTGAGAAACGGTAGATATCAATTCATATACCCCTGAAAAGGTTAAAATATCATTATGAAGCAAAAGCTGATTTACAAATCTTAAAAATTTCCATTTTGAAAAAAGATGAAATGATCAATTGGCTCTGGTTGTAGGAAATAAAAGTGCTCGGGTTCCATACCTTACCCTATCATCAACTGTATTGGAGGTTAACAGCTGGAACAGGAAACCAACCTGGGATAAGACATGAAAAGTAAATGATAATAAATTCAGATGAAGCATAACAATAAGGAATGAAAATTGAAATATAGTGATTATAAATGAACTTCCTCTTGAAGATTATCTGAAATGATTGGCTGAAATATCTAATGATGAGAATCAAGAAAAAGCAAAGACAATACTAGTGGCAGCCAGAAGCTATGCATTATGGTATACTAGTCTTGAAAACCGCAAATTTCCATGAAAACCTTATGATGGATCGGATAATCCTGATGAATTCCAGAAATATTTAGGTTATTCATTTGAAACTAGATCAAATAATATATGAAGACTTGTGGAAGATACAAATTGAATGGTTATCAAATATTCCTGAAAACTTATTAAACCTTGGTATTTCAATCAGAGCAACGGTAAGACAAAATCTTATCTTGAATACTGTGAAGAAAGAAAGAAAAACTGAAGCTTCCCTGCCTCTATGGCTTGTGTAGGAATACCTTATCTTGAAAGCGCTTATGACCCGGCTTGAATTATCGATTGATGATATAAATGACACTGAGTCTGAATCAGCTGAGCATGAGCAAAATATCTTGCCGATTCTGAATGAATGAAATATGAAAATATCATAAAATACTTCCTGAAATGAGTTACGGTCGAAAAGACTTCATACTAAAAAATTATTAATATTTAATATAGAAAAAATGCGTTGTCCTAAATGTAAAAATTACGATACGAAAGTCATAGATTCTAGAATTGCTGAAGATTCGACTTCAATAAGAAGAAGAAGGGAATGTGAGAAATGCAATGCCAGATTCACAACATTTGAAAGAATGGAATTTATCAACTTTTTGGTTACAAAGAAAAACTGAGAAGCAGAGATGTATGATAGGACCAAACTGCAAAGAAGCATCTTAAAGGCGCTTCATAAAAGGAATGTCGATTTTGAAAGAATAGAAAAGATGCTTAATGAGCTTGAAAATGAATGGGCGTCCAATAAAAAATGAATAACTTCTAAAAGAGTATGAAAAGATGTCCTGAACAAGCTTAAAGACATAGATGATGTTGCCTATATAAGATTTGCATCCGTTTATCACAATTTCGACCATATAAATGATTTTATGAAATTCATAAAAGAAGAGTTTGTTTAATAAATTATTTATATGAAAAATATTGACGCCATAATAGTGCTTTGATGATGAATCAATATTGATTGATCTCTTTGAGAAATTACAAAATCAAGGACAGAGAAAGCTGTTGACTTATATAATTCAAGCATATCAAAAAAAGTGATAATGTCAGGCAAGTGGAGCATGTGGCTGACTGATATTCCGAAGCAGACAGAAGCAAGGGCCATGAGGGATTATGCGATTTCCCTTTGAGTTAATAGCCAAGATATAATGCTTGAAGAGGACTCAGTAGACACTCTTGGTAATGCTTACTTCGTAAAACAGATACTATCCGAAGGGAATTGGAAATATAACACTGTAGTGACCTCAGATTTTCACAAATCAAGAACAGAATACTCATTCAATAAGATACTTTGACCGGAATATATGACTAATTTTGAATTTGTTGAAAGCAATCTTAGTTCAGAACAATTTGAATCTATCAAGCAAAAAGAAAGTAAAGTTTTGAGCTTCACAAAAAAATATCTTGATCCGATATGTGATTGAGATGACGTTGAAATAACTGAAAAGCTATTCAGCTTTCATCCTTGATATGCCACAAACCCATTAGTCACCAAAGAAGATTTTATCAATATGTTGAAAAGTTAATTAAAAAATGAAAATGATAACAGTAATCGACCTTAATTATTCGCAGAACCCATATCCCCTGCTTAGCCAAGAATTGCTTGATAATGTTGGCAAGGTTTTATCGTTGAAGAAAAAAGTTCTTATTTTCATTAATAGACGCTGAGAAGCAAATGCGCTTATTTGCAGGGATTGTTCATATCAAGCTAAATGCTCTGAATGTGATATTTCAATGAATGTTCATAAATTCCCAACAAAAAAATTAATTTGCCATCATTGCAATAAGCAAGAATCCATTCCTGTTCAATGCCCGAAATGCTCCTGAACAAATCTAATATCTGTCTGAACATGAACCCAAAAAATGGAAGAGATATTTGCAAAAATATTTTCATCATCAAAGATAGTAAGATTGGATTCTGATAAGATTACTAAAGAAGGCGTTCACTTGGAAGATATTTGAAATGCTGATATCATTATTGCTACAGAATCAATAAATGCTGTGACAATAGAAAATCTTTGACTGGTTGTAATACCTCTTTTTGAGCTTGAAATGGTTATCCCTGAATATGACATTGAGGAAAGGATATATATAAATATTGCGTATAATCTCAAAAGATGAGCCGATGCGATTATCCAAACTTATATCCCGAATCATGAACTTCTAAAGATTATAACAGAATGAAATTATAAGGATTTTCTGATTCATACTCTGGAGGAAAGAAAAGCATTCAACTATCCTCCTTATTGAAAATTGGCTTACATTTGGATCAAATCAAAGAATAAGGAACGCTTGACAGATATGGCTGTAAAGCTCAATAATAAGCTCGAGATAGCAAATGAGGATAAAAAGATATATATAAATTACGATAGCAAATCATTCACAAAAAGAGCCTGAGAATTCAGGCAAAAAATAATCCTTAGATGAGAAAATCTAGAAGAATTCCTACAAATAGCATCAGGTGAAATAATAAGGAATAGAGAGATTGAATTAGAATGGAAATAGAAAATTGACTTATTTTTACAATATGCTAATATTTTTATATTATTAATTTTACCACTATATATGAATTTTAAAAAAAATAACCTCATCGCAACTGATATCTTAATTTCTATCAAACATAAAGCTTTCACTCTTGTGGAACTGATTGTAGTAATAGTCATCCTGGCAATACTCGCTACCATAGCATTTCTTTCTTTTTCTAATCAGTCCGGTTCTGCCAGGGATTCCGTCAGATTATCGGATACCACGAATATAAAGAAATGACTTGAGCTGCGTCAGGCAATAGGAT
>CAZUBA010000020.1:0-35972 GCA_964618565.1 uncultured Candidatus Peribacteria bacterium
CTTAGTTCAGTTGAACTTAAGAAAGCTGGTCTTTCTACAGTTTCTTCTTCTACTAGAATCTGGTTTGAAAAGGATGGTCTAAGACTATCTGGTAAAGCTTCGTTCACTTCTGAGGGTAATGCTATCGTTTCTTTTGCTCCATCTCTAGTTATTAAAGCTGGTGCAACTGAGTCTCTAGATCTTTATGTTCAATTAGCTGACATTGTTTCTGGTACTGATTACCAATTCGTATCTGGAAACATCTTGAGTTCTGCTCAAAATGTTGGTGGTGCATTCATGACTCCAGTTCTAAGAACTGCTAATTACACTGTTGCAACATTCACTGCTGATAGAGCATCTAGCGATGCTTCATACAAAGCATCAAACGACCTTGTTGAACTTGGTGCTTTCAAAATCACTGCTACTAAAACAGGTTCTGTAACTGAAACAAGAGATGAAAAACTTCAATCAATTACTCTTTACCAATCTGGTACTGCTAACCTATCTAACCTATCTAATATCGTTCTAGTAAGAAACGGTCAAGTTGTTTCTTCTGGATCAGCTGTAGCTGCTAAATCTCTTACTTTCGTTGTTAACGATATTGTTAAAGATGGTTCTACTGCTACTTACTACATTAAAGCTAATATCAATAATGTAGAAAACAATACTGATACTTACCAATTCTACCTAAAAAATACTTCTGACATCAGCATAATCGAAGCTAATTCTGGTTTCCGCGCTAATGCAGACGCTGCTACTGAAGCTTCTAGATTCACTGCTCCTCTATACTCAGTAACTGGTGGTGATGTTAAATTCGAAAGAGACACTTCTGTTGCTCTTTCTGCTAACTACGCTCCAGGATCTGACAATGTAGTTCTTATGCAAGGTACAATCACTGCTAAGAACGCTGTTACTCTTGAAAATCCTAGAATTACTATCAGCAACCTTACTGGTACTGGTAACCTTTCTAATTACTTCAATACAATTTACCTTACAATAGGTAATTCAGTTTTCTCTGCTACTGCAGTAGGAACTGCTAGTTCTACTATTGATTTCAATGGTTCTGTTACTGTTAGCGGAACTGCTCAGGTTAAAATTTACGGTACTCTAAAAAGTACTACTAATATGCCTGATACTACAATCAAATTAGATGATCTAAGACTTAGCTCATTTATTGGTGTAAATCAATATACTGCTAATCAAAATACTCTTTCTTCTGCTGTTGGTTCTATTCCTGGAATTAGTGTTTCAGTTGCAAATACTGCCCTAAACGTTACTCGTAATGATGGTCTTGGAGCTACTAGCCTAGCTGCTGGTTCTAAAGTTGTTACTGTTTATGGTGCTCAAATTTCTTCTTCAAGAGGAAATCCAGTTACTGTTTCAAGCGCAAGCTTTACTTTCACTGGTTCTAACCTTTCTACTTCTACTGGTTTCCTAAATAATGCATTCGCTACTCTATACGTAGATGGTGTTGCTATTACTTCTAAGACTGTAGATACATTAAGCGCAATCAGATTTGATGGTCTTAATGCTACTGTTACTCCTACTAAAGCTGTAAATCTAGTTGTAAAAGTAGATTTCGCTGATACGTTTGCTGCTGGTACATTCATTGCTAACCTTACTGATCTTACTGCTGTTGATGCAGTTAGCTCTAAGGATATCACTCTTGCATCATTCCCTGCAGGTGCTGTATTTACTGTTCAAGCTGCTGGTGCAACTTTCACAGTATCTGATGCAAATCCTCAAGCTAGCCTATTTCTAGCTGGAAGCACAAACAATAAACTATTTGCTGTTAAAGTTACTGCTAATAATGACAATGTAAACCTTAAGACATTATCTCTTACAGGTACTAGTCTTGATAGCTTCACTAGCTTCAAACTATATGACTCTGCTGGTAACCTAGTTGCTAATTCATCTACTGCTACTGCTACTGCTCTAGTTTTCGATAATATCGATGCTGCAAAATCTACAGTTGCTCAAGATAAATCAGTTAGCTTCTATGTTTCTGCTGACGCTAACACTAATACTGATATCAGTGGAGTAGTTGTTACTCTTCCTGCTGGTACTGGTTCAGTTGTTATTCGTGGAAGCAATGGACTAGAAATCAGCCCTACTGTAACTGCATTGTCTTCAAACAGCCATGCTGTTGCTCAAAACACTGCTGTAATCGCAAAAGCTGCTAATCCTTCTAAGGAACTTACAACTAGCGCTCTAAGATTTACAGTTGCTGCTTCTGGTAAAAACCAAGTTACTCTTTCTAGCCTTTCTGGTTCAGTACAACTTTCTGGTTATACTGGTGCTACTAATGTTAGCATCTATAAAGATTCTATAAGCGCTGGAAACCTTGCGTTTACTGGAGTTGTTGGTTCTGCTCAAACATATACTGCTACTGCAAATGCTAAGAACACTGTTGATGCTAATTCTACTGCTACGTATATCCTAGTAGTTGAAGGTGCTATCGGTGATCCTGCTTCACCATCTGGTGTTAAGGATTGGACAGCTTCTCTAACAAATGTAATACTTGGTGGTTCTATTAGTGCTGCTTCTTACTACAATGTTGGTCAATTCCCAATTACTGAAGTTAAATAATTGATTCATTTCAATCATTGAAACTAAGTTTTAAAAAATCCCTCCGATTAATCGGAGGGATTTTTTTGTGTGTGGATTGTGAGAAATACGTGGAAATATTGCGGAGATGCTTGATATTTAAAATTTATAGGTAATATTACTTATGTACTGGCATATATCAAATATGAACAGGTTGCAGCAGCACATGCAATTCTTTTAAATACAACTATCATAGAATGCTTAGAATATATTCTAAGATGAGAATAGATTTATTAACTGCCAGTGTTTCATTCAATATAAAGATAAATTTAAAAGAAAGGAGCGAAAAAAAGTCCGAGGTTCTAGGCCTCGAACCAACTACTTTTCAAGCCCGGGCTCGAGCCCGGGCTTGTTTTATTTTTTCTGTTATTTTTCAATATTTTTCTTTTAGTGTATGTCTAAAATACATCAAGTATATATCACTCTAATCAAGCAATACAATGCCTTCTAGAAAAACACCATTATTTTCCAATTATAGATACCACGTATATAATCGTGGCTTTAAGAAGCAGAGAGTCTTAACGATAATAAAGATTATTTAAGATTCTTGAATTCAATTGAAAGATATCTGAAAGACTTTCCTGATATAAAACTTGTTTCTTTCAGTCTCTTACCGAATCACTTCCATTTTATTTTATATCTAGAGAAGCCCGGGCTGCAGATATCTGGCTTCATGAGAAAGATTCAACAATCGTACGCAACTTATTATAGATATAAATACTGCCACGAATTCAATCAGACCTTTAAGTTTGAGTGAAGATTTAAAGCAAAGGCACTTTGTGATGAGGCATATTTCAACATGTGTCAGTCTTATGTGAACTTCAATGCAGTCAAGCATGGATTAGTTAAAGATATCAGACATTGGCCCTATAGCAGCATCCATAATATTTTAGATACCGGAAAAGATCCTGTTATAAATTTTGGATTAGAATGATACTCTTTGGATTTAAAAGAAGATATTGAACTACAGGACGATTGATTGTCTTGAATAAACAAGCCCGGGCTCGAGCCCGGGCTTGATGTTGATTAATTTACTCAATAATCCCGCTTCAGATCAGCTCATCGCCAATATATGCGGCCAAAGTCTGCCCAGATGCTATTGCCCTTTGATTATTGTCGAATAAAGCGCTTATTTGTTTTTTTCCGATTGCTGATAGCCTGACTCCCTGATCGGCTTGCCTATAGCGAATTTTTGCTGTGCAATCCAATGGGAAGCCATATTCTTTACTGACCCAATGCCAATTTCTCAATAATAGCGAATTTGAGTATAATTCAAGATCGTTTTCATTTCAGACAACTACTTCATTTTTCTCGACATCTTTCTTGACAACGAACAAAGCGGGTCAGCCTCAGATATTGATTCATTTTCTTTGTCAGATGGTAAAATACCAAGCTCAATTATGTTCGCCAAGGATATGTCAAGAAGTGTCCACAATATTTCACTTTTTTGTAGGAATCTTCTTCTCCAGGAATTTATGCATATCTACTTTTCCAACAAAACATATTCATTGAGAATCTTTTCTTTTTGCATTAGGAAGACCTATTTCTTCTGCGATTTTCCTTACCTCGGGCTTTTCGAGGTTTCAAATAGGAAATAATGATTTTGATAATTGGTATTGGTTAAGTCAAGCCAGAAAATATGATTGATCTTTATTTGGATCAAGTCATTTTAGTAAGCTATAATGTTTGTCTCAGTTTTCAGCCCACAGTTCTCAGTTCTCTTCTATGCGGGCATAATGTCCTGTTGCTATATAATCAAATCATAGCTTCATCGCCTTGTCTAGGAATAGTTTGAATTTGATTTCTGAGTTGCAGAGAATATCAGGATTTGGGGTGATTCATGATTTGTATCATTCATATATATATTCAACTACTTTTGCATTATATTCCTCCCTGAAATCAAAGATTATAAATTCCTTGATTCACAAGTGCTGAGCAACTTTTATGGCCTCATCTCTGTCTTCTTTCGTTGGACAATCTTCTGTTGTTGACACATAATTCTTCATGAATCAAGCAACAACCTCATAACCCTCTTTCTGAAGAAGGTGGGCACCTACGGCACTGTCTACTCATCATGATAGTCATAATAATACTCTTTTTTTCATATTGATATTGTTTTAATAATTTGTGGGATTTTTATTATATGACTTTATTTGTCTAAAATGTCAGATATCTTGTCGTACTTAAAATATTTCTTGCCACGAATCAATTCGTTTTATACATGGGTGATCAACTGTATGATTCTGGTTCCAGGGTCTATTAAAAAGATAGCATTTTATTCAGTTTTCAGCCAGTTCGAGTACATTGTCCGCGTTATCTTCTATCATGAGCTCAATTCAATGCCTTTTGCATACCTCTGATTTTTTGATGTGGGCTCATTTTAATCCTCATGTAAAATGAAGTCAAGAAAAATATATATCCGGATAACTCTTTTCCAGCCAATTCAGGGTATAATCCCTTAATGATTCATTTCTTGCTGTAATGAGAATGAACTCATATCATTCCCGTGATAGCTTCCTGAGGCTTTCTTCGCTTCATTCGATAGTTTTCATGGACTTTCATATATGAGAGTCAGAGAAAGCCCTCCACAAAGCATAAACGCCATCTTCGTCTATATTCTTCGATTTGAAAGCCTTGAGTTCGTGCGCCCTATATTCAGTGAATTCATCATACTGCATGTCTATATCGTGGTCTTCCCGAATGAAATCCAAAAAGCTCCTGACAGTCAGACTCAGTACATCATCTATGTCTATTGCAATCTTTTTGGATGCAAGTTCTTTTAGCATGTTATTTTATTTCTAATACCTCGTCTCAAATATGTTCTTTTATTTTTTCTATGAATATATCTTCAAGCGGAGCTGTAAGATTTTTTATCTTATCTTCCGCTATAAGATGTCATTTGTTTATTATGGCGAATCTGTCGCAAATTGATTCGACATCAGATAAGATATGAGTATTGAAAAATACTGTAGTTCAATTCTTCTTAAGATCAAGTATCAGATCTTTTACCATTTTTCTTCCAAGAGGATCCAATCAGCTCATCGGCTCATCTAGAAAAACTATCTTGGGTTCATTTAATATGGCTTGAGCAAGTCATATTCTCTGGAGCATTCACTTCGAATATTTTGCCAATAGCTTATTGCCTGAATCCTTGAGTCCAACTTTGTCCAATAAATCATTTACTCTGTCGTCCATTTCTGACTTGGGAATATTGAAAAATCATGCATTGAATTTCAAGAATTCGCGTCATGTAAGGTATTTATACAGATATGTGTTTTCTGGCATGAATCAAATTTGGGCCTTTATGCCATTGTCTAGTTTGTTGCTTCAAAGTATTTCAATCGTTCAGTTTTCAGGTTTTATGAGTCATAGGATGCATTTCATCGTGGTTGTTTTTCCTGCTCAATTCGGCCCCAAAAATCCGAATACTTCTCACTCTTTGATATCCAGTGATACATTGAATAATATTTGCTTGCCATCCAGATATTTGCTTATATCAGAAATAAGTAAAACACTCTCTTTTTTCATATTTTCATATTATTAAAAAACGCGAAGAATTATAGGCAAAAATCTATATTTTGCAACAGAAATTCAAAAATAAAAGCTAATGCTTGACAATATTTAAAAAACTTTTATAAATTAATAAATATTAATCATGTCTTATGAAGTTGGATAAGTCTTTCAGTCAATTGATTCTGGATGTACATGAATTATCTCCTCTCGAATGAATAAACAGGTGCATTTGAAGAGATTTTGTTTCTGAAAAAAAACTCAAATATCTTGCGAAAGAGGTGCAGTCTAAGATAAGGGATATGCTTTTTATGAAGGTTATCTATGAAAAATATCCTGAGGATAATATTAAGCTTCTTCTTAAGAAAAAAATGAAGGTGAGCTTGAATTTATGAAATTTCTGCCCTCATGAATGCAGGCACTGCAGCATTGATTGAAATATGGATTGAAGCATTTTTGACTTTGAGGCCTATATGTTCTTGATGGAAAAATATTCCCAAGAACTAAAATATGTAAATGCTTTTTTCTTTACTGGCGGAGAGCTTTTGGACAGGGAGGAACTACCCTTGATAATCGAAGAAGCACTGAAAAGATGAGTTTATGCTATAGAATTCGTTACGCGATGAGGTCTTGTTTTTCAGCCTAGGAATATAAGAAATATTATTTCCCTTAAAGAAAGATATAAGAACTTTGATTTGAATTTAGCTTTATCGATGGATAATTATTCAGAGACAAACAATAAGAAGACAAACAAATATTTGGATAGGCTGACTGAGATAATAGTTATGCAATTTGAAATCTTTAAAAAAGAATCCGTCGACTTCATATCGACCATTCCATTTGATGATGCTGAGGAGGCCAATAATGAAGTCTATAAGATTGCAAGGAAGATAAACAGGCTTTGAAACAGGTTAAAAAAAGCATGATTCAAGTTCACGAAGCATCAGCTTATTGATTGATTCGATAATTTTTATTTCGAAAAGGATTGAAGGTCTTTCACAATTTCTGTAGTTTATCAGATGCTCGTGTGATGTACGGATAAGGGCAGGAGGATCAAATGATCATGAGCTGAATTAGGTAGAGAGGATGCTTGCAGATACCTAAATTTTTCTGAGAACTCGACATTTTATGTCGACGATGCAATGAATTTAAATTACTGCTCGAATATCTCACATTGATTCGATGATGGCAAGTGAATCATAAATCTGATGGAGAGTCCTAAAAAAGAAGTCATTAGAATGTTTCTCCGTACAAAGCAGAGATTCTATGATTTGCTTACTTACGATGAGATTACAGAATATGTCATCAACCCAGAAAATAAGCATTTATGCTCTAAATTAAGGCAAGAATTATCTATAATCAAAAAATAATGAAGACAATGCAATCAGGTGTTCCAGAATCGCTCAGGTTTATGATGGAGATCCCTTCTTGAAGGAATTATCTTGAACAATCCTTTCCTTATAGGTCTGACAAGGAATTCATAAACGGGATAACAGGCGAGGATATTGTCTGAAGGCTGGAGCTAGAGAAAAGTCCAAGGCTGTTGGATCTCATATCAAAAAACTTCTTTATTAAGATGCTCCTTGAGAGCCCGAACCTAGAAAACCTTCTCCTTGGGATAGCAAAAGAATTCAGGGTCGTAAATCTTTTTATAAAAACTTGAAACAAATGCAATCATGAATGCAGCAACTATTGTTTGCTTAAGTGAAATCCGAATTGAGAAAGCATCAAATTTGAGGATTATGCAGACTTCCTGAACAAATATTCTTCTTGGCTCCATAATGTGAATTCTCTGCATTTCGTTTGACAGGAGCTTTTTCTCATGGAAAAATTCGAAGATTATCTGGAAGAGGCTCTCAAAAAATGAATCTCATATTTCAGCATAGTAACACGATGAGCTTGAAGCAAAAAAGATAATGATGACGCTCTGGCGAAATTATCTGGACTGAAACAAAGGCACCCGAACTTCAAAATGTTTTTGACGACATCATTGGACAGATATTCGACATTGAATGCCAAAGACCATGATTCGATGCTCAGAAACATCTATAATATAATCAGGGCCCATTTGTATCTCTTTTGAGAAAATATAGCGCATATCCAGTCAACAGGCTCTATTACAAGGGAAAATTGAATTCCAGAGATAAGGTATGATGATATGGAATTCATAACTAAAGACATGAATGTGATCCTGTCATATTTTGAAAAGGACTGATTGAAGCACATTGGAACCGAACTGAAACCAGGACTCATCATTTTGACTTTGAGCGATTGAAAAACGATAGAGTTGTCTTTGAGTAGAAGAAAAAATACTTATGATGAACCTGAAATCAGAGATGTTGCCGTTAGTCAGGATGAATCAGGAGGTACGATTTGCGAAATGATCAATAATCCTTTTCATGTTTTCCTTGATAAAGACTTCAACCTTCTGACATGCACCTGATTTCATAGTATGTTTTATCACAAGACCGCAAAATTTACAAATGCCATTTCAAATCCTAATGCCGATGTATTGAAAGTCCTTATGGATTCTCGCAAGAGGGCGTTTTGAATTTTTTCGTATACTGAACTTGCCGAATATTTCTGTAATCCGAAAGACATTTATATTTGCGACAAGATTTAACTTGATTTCATTTTTTTAAAGATTATACTGTTTGACGCGCAAACCATTTGCTTGTTTTGCATTCTAATAGTTAATAAAATCAATTATGTGCGATAACTGTGAAAATAATTATGCTAAACCTGTATCTATAGATGCTGATGCTCCAAGATTTGATCTCCCAGCATACGATCCTGTCAAGGATGAAGAAGTGTCCGTATCTCTGGAATCATTGAAATGAAAATGGACAGTATTATTTTATTATCCTGCGGATTTCACTTTCGTGTGCCCTACTGAACTTAAGGATATGATGGAAGCAAAAAGTGAATTCGATCACCTTGGAGTAACTGTCCTGGCTGCATCTACTGACACTCAATTCTCGCACAGGGCATGGGTGAAAAACGAGAAGCTGATGAGTTGATTCCCATATCTTATGTTGGCAGATCATGCCTTATGAGTGGCCGAAGCTTATAATGTTCTTGATTATAGGACTTGACTCGCTGCAAGATGAACATTCATCATTGACCCGGATCTGATCTGCAGATGAATAGAGATAACTTCAGGGCCTCTCTGAAGAAATAGCGACGAACTTTTAAGAAAAATCAGAGCTTTGCAATACTTAAGAGCAAATCCTGGGACTGCATGTCCTGCGAAATGGGTTTTGTGAGAAAAAACATTAAATCCTTCCATAAAGATTGCCTGAGAAGTGGCTGACGCCCTCAAATAATTTTAAGATTAAAAAGCCCAGGATTTCTGTCCTGGGCTTTTATTATTGTACTTTGACTTTTGACTAAAATTTCATACAATTCACAAGCTAATAATTAAAATTGAATTATGTTAGGAAGAGTAACGATAGTCGGTAGGCCGAATGTGGGTAAATCAAGCTTATTTAATGCCATTTCCGGGCACAGGATAGCAATAGTTTCAGACATTGAAAATACAACAAGGGATATTATAGAATATCTTCAAAATGATGAGGACAATGAGATAAGTTATATAATTGCGGATTCAGGATGATTGACAAGCGGTTCAAATGACGAAATACTTAATGATGTCCGTAAAAGGGTCCAAGAATCGATAGAAAAGTCAGATTTGGTTATTTTTGTGACTGAATGCGACAAGATTACGGATTTGGATGAGACAATCACAAAAATCTTGAGAAAATCATGAAAAGAGGTTATTGTTGTTTGAAATAAGGCTGACAACCAGAATAAGGTTCAAGAATCTTACGGATTATATAGCCTATGATTTGAAGATGTAATTTTTGCCAGCGTATCACACAGAAGATGAATCTCAGAATTAAGAGAGACAATCGCTGCCAAGCTTAAGAAATTGGGTCTTGATACAAAGGAAGAGAAATACGATGATTCATATATCAAATTGGCTATTGTCGGTAGGCCGAATGTGGGTAAATCAAGCATCATCAATGCAGTGACTTGAGAGGACAAAGTAATGGTAAGAGATATGCCGGGAACCACAAGAGATGCTGTTGATACGCTTTTTGAGTACAACGACAAGAAGTTTGTGCTTATAGATACAGCCTGAATAAGAAGAGCATGAAAGATAGGAGTCGGAAATATTGAGGATTGGAGTGTCATGAGAAGCGAAGTGTCCATAACCAGAGCTGATATCGTGGCGATTGTCATGGATTGATTCGATTGAATCACTGCCTGAGATCAGCATATTGTCGAGAAGGCATTGGAAGAGAAGAAATGAATCATACTTGTTGTCAATAAATGGGATAAAGTTCTAGCTAAGCCAGGAATAGACAAGGATAAGATGATGGATGAATATATGTATTACCTTAAGCAGAAATTTGAATTCCTCGCTTTTGCTTCCCCCATATTCACTTCTGCAGTCACCGGAAAAAGACTGGAAGAGATTCTAGAATCTGCCATCAAAATCAAAGAGGAAAGACAAAAAAGGGTAAAAACATCTGTATTCAATTCATTCATTGAACAGATTGTGTATAAGCATCCTCCGACTTGAAACAAGAAATCGCATAAGCCAAAAATATACTATGGTTCACAGGTAGACATAAATCCGCCTAGATTTTTGATTTCAGTCAATTCCCCAAGCCATTTCCACTTCTCCTATACTAGGTATATAGAAAACAAGATCAGAGAGTTCTTCGGATTCTGGTGAACTCCCATAGAGATTGAACTTAAATGAAGAGAAAGCATTTATAAGAAATCAGCTAAGAAAAACATTGTTTCTAAAATCAGTTAGTCTATTCCCCTTTACATTTTTGATTTTTTAATAAAATCAAAAACCAATAATTAGTCTTTTTAAATAATACAATCATGCTAAATATTGCAATTAACACGTTCCGTGAATTAGCCAGAAATAAGATACTTTATCTTATACTGTTTTTCTGAGTGTTGCTTATCATGTTCTCTCTTGCGCTCGCATCGTTGTCCATGTGACAAACTGACAAGATCATTATAGACTTCTGACTTGCGATGATAGAGGTATTCTGACTGGTTTCAGTCATATTCATCTGAAGCCAACTGATATTCAAGGAAATCGAGTGAAAGACAATCTATCTCATCCTCTCTAAGCCAATTTCAAGATATCAATTCATCTTAGGCAAATTCCTAGGCTTCTCAATGATATTGGCTTGCATCATATTCTTCCAATCTGTCATATTCGGATGACTTCTTCTATATTCTAAAACGGCTTTGATATACCTCATTCCCGTCGCAATAATGTTTATTTATCTTAAGCTGCTCGTATTGTTTGCGATAATCCTTTTTTTCTCAACATTCATCTCTTCAATATTGTCCATCGTATTGACAATGCTTGTCTATATAATATCACATTCATTGACTTCAATCATTGATATGGCAGTGCATGCCAAGAGCATGGCATTATTGAACATGGGCAAATTGTGCTATATCATCTTCCCTAACTTTGAGGCGCTTAATATAAAGAATACAATAATGTCGACAGTCAGCATAGGTTTTGAATACATAGCGCTGAATATGCTTTATGCAGTAATTTATCTAGTTCTTATACTTGGATTCACTATAATCATTTTTAATAGGAAGACATTTGAAAGCTAATATGGGCAGCGTAGAATTTTTCTACAAAAGATTTTATTATAACAAGCATACTCTAACTCCAAGACTGGAGACTGAGAGCCTTGTAAGATTAGCCTTGGATGCCATCAAAAAAGAAGATATAGATGTAGTCATTGATGTCTGAACGGGCAGTGCTATAATCTGAATATCAATAGAGAATAATTCTGAAATCAAGGAGATTTATTGACTAGAAAAAAGCAAGAACGCCGCGAAGGTAGCCCATGCCAACATCTCATTGCATAAATCAAACATGATTTTAATAAAATCAGATCTCTTAGGCTATTTTTTCAAGAATGATAAAGAATTTGATTTCAAAGATAAAAATATCCTGATTGTTGCGAATCTTCCGTACATAAAAAATGAAGATTGGGTAAATATGAGCGAAGATACTCTATGAGAGCCGAAGATGGCCTTATTCTGATGAGCTCGCACTGGTTTTGAATTATATGAAAAGTTCTATAGGCAACTCCTTAAATTCAAGAAATCATTCTGAACCGGTAAAATAGTCTCAATTTCCGAGATATGATTCGACCAAAGGGAGGTGGCTGGAAAATACCTACTTAAGCACTGATTCCAAGCAAAATTCAGCCCTGACTTAAGATGAATTGAGAGGTTTATTACTATTGAGATTTAATATGGTATTCAAAATAGACATTTCCGCACACACAAGTACATTGATGGTGACTTCTGTAATTTACAAAAAGCTCAATGACCTTTTGACTTCAAAAGGCAAAAAAGAGCTTTTTTCATTTATAAAATCAGTCAAAATAAGATGATGAAGCATGACAATCAAGACAGAAAAACCGATTGTCAATTCTGAGCTTCAACTTTTCAGATCTGAAATCGAAGAGATATTTATATCCGTTTCAGCGACCTTTTGAATAAATATGAAAGAGACGAAAGTAGTTTTCAAATAAGCGAATCATTAGATCTATAATATAGAAATATGAAAAGACTTTTAGCATGGCTTGTTCTTAGTGCTTTAATACTCAATTCTTGCAGCAATGAATATCTGGATTACCACAAGGACCAGTTAAATTTCAAATCAGAAAGTGATGTAGCTGCAAAGGAGGATGTCCAATTCAAAATTGAGGATATTGAGGTTCGAGACTTGGAAGTCGTGTGAATCACTCCCGACAAAACTTTACTGGAAAAGCTAGTGTCAAAAATAGAAAATGCCCAACAAAGAGTTTATCTTGAGGTATATATATTAACGGAGAAGAGAATAATCAAATCTCTAAAAGATGCCAAACAAAGATGACTTGATGTAAGGGTTATCTTAGAGAAAAATGTATATTGAGCCTGAAATATGAACAAGAAATCATTCGATGCTTTGGTTTCAGCTTGAATTGATGTCAAATATGCCAATAATTGAAACTACAGATATACGCATGCAAAATTCTTTCTTATCGATGATGCTTATGTGATTTCTACGGGAAATATGTCATTTTCGACATTTGCTTACAACAAAGATCTTCTGTTATTTTGAAATAATAAAGAAGATGTCATCATGCTTGAGGAGCTTTTCAAAAAAGATTCCAAATGAGAAAAATTCATAAAATGCGATGCCACGCTTGTCATTTCGCCAAAATGCCCAAGGGAACAATTTATGAGCATCCTAGGTTCAGCCAAAGAATCAATATATGTTTATGCCGAAACGCTTGATGATTATGAAATAGAGGCTCTTCTTGTGGAAAAGGATAAAGAATGAGCAGATGTCAAAATTTTGCTTTGAGACATCAATAAAATCAAATCAAATAAAGGGCCTCTAGAAAGATTGCAAAAGTTATGAATAAATATTATTGCACCAAAAAAGCCTTATATTCACGCAAAAGCCTTATTTATTGATTGAAAGATCGCATATATAGGAAGCATAAATTTTTCTACGAATTCGATCGAGAACAATAGAGAGATATGAATGATATTCAAGAATGATATCATTGTGGACAAATTAAAAAATGAATTTCTAACAATTTTTTTAAATAAGCAATAGCATTAGTATTGAGATTTAATTTTTTCATAGTATAATACGAAAATACAATTAATCTCAAACTCGTGAAAAAAACGTTGTTCATATTTTTTATAATCTTTTTGTCTTGAGTTACAATAGCTTGAACAATTAAGACCTATAAAGCAAATGTGGCAGAGGCCAATAAAAAAGAAATGAAGCAATTTTTGGAATCTGGCCCATGAATCTATTCATATGACCCTAAAACAAAAGATTTTCCATCAAAGGCAATAAAATCAAAATATTCATATCACAGATTCAGCCCCATAGATTGAGTATATTATACCTCAACCCAAGTTAAAAAACCTATAGTAATCAAGGAAACTTGAAATAAGACCATTATCTCAATCACTGAATGAGAATATGTATTTGAATTGAATGACATATTTGAGAAATATGAAATTCAGGCTGCCGACTTCAATATCAATCAGTTAGGGAAATGAGTTTTTTATGTCAATAATATAAAATGAGATTATAAAATATACTCATTTAATTCTCTATTGCGATTGGACCTTATATCTAAGCCGACATCAAAAGTCACTTTTGATCTTTTCCCGTCCCTGCTTTTCAAATATAATCCGGAATACAACAAAAATCTATTATCCATAGAGTTTGATCCCAAAACAAAAAAGAATACTGAAAAGTCTGCGGATGTCCTAAGAATTTCTCAGATCAACCCGATACGTTATGTGGATTCAAAAGATAAGAAATTCTACTCACAGATAATATCTGATTCAAATGGAGACAATCTCATTAAGATAGCAGTTGCTGATATAAAATTAAAGTTTGAAAAATATTGATTGCTTTTCGGTACGCTTATTGAAATGGATATCGAAGACATTCCATGAATGAGCCTTTCAAAAGATTATTCGGCTTTCTTCCAAAATAAAACCAAGAAAGCCATTTATCTGAAAAACAGCATTGCCAAAAACTTTGTAAGCTTCCTTAAAAATAGCTGAAATAAGGAAAAGGCAGTCGAAATAGATTTGAATATCCAGAATATAGAGAATTCACTTCTAGAGATGCAAGAAGTTTCGGACAGCTTGTATAAGGAATGAGCAGATATAATAAAGAATTACTATTACATATCATATTTTGGAAACATATTGGGCAACGTAGAAAAGTTCGATTTCACACAAGGATGAATAGGAGCCTGAATGAAAAAGATATTTAAAGATAAGATAGCCTGAGAAGATTATTTTTGAGAACTGTCTGATCTGTTTTTCACATATCAGTTCAGTGATGCGAATAAGGATATCATAAATGCGGGAATAGACGTCTATCTCGGATGACTTATAGAAAATAAAATCTTAAAGGATTCAGATTTTTTGAATTTTTCATTCTTCCTTACCCAATATGCCCTTTCTGAAGAGAATATATCCAGAAGCTCAATAAACATAGTGAAATATCTGATAGAGATGTACCATAGCTATTATCTTTCAGTTAGAGATACGGACAAATCAAAAGAAAATGAAAAAAAGTTCTCGACATTGTCTGTCCAATTCTACAGCCTTACCAAAATAATAAATAAAATCAATAATTCTGTAATTTCAAATTTTTTCGAAAGGAGACCAGATAAATCAGTGCAGCTGAAAGCTGAATACGTTCAGGATTCATGAGGATATGTATGAGTAAGCATATCAAAAGACATTCTATTGTGACTTGCCTCTTTGCATGCGCAATGAACAAAGGATATGCAGAATAAGAAAAATGATTATCTGAAGCTTTTGAATATATATAAAGCTGAGAATGCCTCAACTAAAAATAATTATGTTTTGTTGAACGAGCAATATGCAAAACTTGATCATATCAATGAAGAAGTATTAGGAAATTATAATGCCTGGGTAAAGAAGCTTAATCTGAAAAAAGAATTCCGAGATGCGAAAGAAATAATATATGAGGAGGCAGTTGTAATGAATAAGGATGAATTATCATCATATATTTCTCAATTCAATTGAGTTGAGATCTCAAGCTTAAATCTAATAAATGAGAGTAGTTTATTGAAGGATTGATACTACAAAGCAAGTGTAAATGTCATAAACTCCAATATTGAGTTCAGGCTCTACCCAGAAGGACATAAGCTAAGCAATATAATAATAGTTGATCTCACTACCCAAAAGAAAACAAATTATCCGACATCTATAATACTTGACGACAAGGAGGAATTATTTGATACCCTTGTTTCATCTGCAGAAAATGAAGCCAGTAAAAGAAAATATGATTTCAAGAACTTTTTAGCTAATATACTCAACCTTTGAGTAGAGGTCACTCAGACACCAAATAAGCAAGACGACACAGATTCCAAGCCTACAGAGGCAAGATTTATAAGTTTATTCAAGCAAAATAAGCTCATAGATTGAGATTTCACATTTATTAAAAAGTTCATAAATATACCTTTTTCTTCTATAAATGTCAAAATCATAAACGAAGAATATGTTATAGACATACTGAATGCAGATAAATCATTCAATTGAGAAAGCTTAACGTTTGGAACAAAATTGAATTCTTCATATAATTTTGCGTCTAAGACATTTGAAAACATAACATTTCTCCTGTTAAAGGAAAATCGGGTAGCGGAAGACCCATATGAATTATGAGGCAATGAAGTATCTATAGTTCCTTCTAGGATATGACTGAAGGAATTCTCTCAAAAGCTTAGCGACTTAGGCAAATATATTGAAATACTCAAAGCAAATTACGTTCCTTGAGCAATAAATATGAAAGTCGACTTGAATTCTTCAAAAGTTTATATAGACTCTAAAAGCTTTCCGGTAAATTAGTAAAGCACTTTATTGTTTGTATAAATTATTACACTTAAAATGAAATCCAAAAAAATCATTACATGGGTAGCTGTCGTGGCTATAATATTATCGTTTTTGGCGCCGCTATTAACGTTTTTCTTTGATGCCGATTCATCCCAGTCGACAATTGAAACAACAGCTCAATCACCAAATTAAATATGTATTTTGATAAATTATATAAAGCATTATTAGTCATACTTCCTTTTCATGTTTTAGTAAGCGTATTCTTCGATTATAAGATATGAATCTCAGGCTTCTGAATTTATAAGGAAATCCTAGTCATTGCATTGCTTTGAATATTGATACATGAGCTTTATAAGCTGAAAAAAATGCCAAAGTTCGATATTTTGGATTTCATGATTTTCGGCTATTTCGGCTATTTGCTTTTGATAAGCCTAGTTAATTTCACTTGACTGAAACCGATCATATATGGATGAAGATATGATTTTGAATTCCTTTTGATGTTTCTGGTTTCAAGGCATTGAGGCTTTTTGCTTAAAGACAAATTGTCTTCGTACATCAGGCTTTTCCTTTTGAGCTGATGAGCCGCAATTATAATATGACTATTGGTAAGGTTCGTCTTTGGAGAAACTATTCTTGTGAATTTTTGATTCTCTCCCAAATTAAGCTCTTGGAGCTTTGACCAGGGCGTTCCTATATATCATTGAATAGAATGAGCAAACGTGAGAAGATTCCAATGAATTTTCGATTGACCTAATCAGGCCGCTTTTTTCCTTATTGTTTATTCATGAGTGCTATTCCATTATCTTAGGAACAAAAAAGACTTCCAATTTTATCTGTATTCAGCATTGGCGGTTATCTGATGATTAGTTTTCCTTACATATTCAAGAAGCTCTTTGTTGGGTATAATTGCTTGATTATGACTCGTGTTTTTATTGAATTTAAAAACTATCGTCAAAAAATATAAGATTCAATCAATAAGCGTATTAATTCTTATGATCCTCCTTTGAGGAGCCTTTTATGTTAGATACGGATGAGTCATGGACAACATCATATTAAGGGCATGATCTTCAAAATGACATATAGAGAGGATGATAATCTGATTCAAGCAATTCAGCTCTAAGCCTTTAGGACAAGGACTTGCTTCCAGTTGACCTTGATATAGGATAACACATGATACGAAATGAGTAGACGAAAAGAATTTCATTCCAGAAAGTTGGTATGTGCAGCAATTAGTCGAATGATGAATAATCGGATTTTTCCTATTCGTCTGAATAATGTATCTCATGACAATTAAGATATATTTTCTCAGCAAGCCTATATTCTTTTCATTTATTGCTATTCTTTTCATGAATCTTCTTCTGCATACTTTCGAGGCTTCATATATATCTCTGATGCTATTTATGCTTCTCGGATTGTTTTTAAGAAAAAAAGAAAACCCAACATTATCCTTATAAATTCAACTCAATAATGAAAGTTGCCGTTGTACATGAAATGCTTATCAAGCTGTGAGGGGCTGAGAATGTCGTATCCGATATTTTGGAGATATTCCCAGATGCGGATCTTTTTACATTAATTTATGATGAAAAGAAGGTATGAAGCGTTTTTCCTGCTTCCAGAATCAAGCATGTTCCAAAAATTACGCAAAGAGTTTATAATCTGATAAAAAATCAACGTTTCACATTGCCATTTATGGCTAGGGCTGTTGAAAGCATTGACTTCAGTGCCTATGATCTTGTCATAGCCTCATCTAGCGCCTTTGCACACTGATGTATCACAAAGCCCGAAACCTGTCTGATTGTCTATTATCACACTCCCTGCCGTTACGTTTGGGATTATACATTCGAACATAGGAGAGACATGAATTACAAGAGCTGGTTCAAAAAACCGCTGCTATTATTCCTGTCAATCATATTCCATAAGCTGAGGATTTGGGATTATCTTGCATGACAAAGGCACGATGTTGCGATAGCTGCCTCCAAGCAAGTGCAGAAAAGAATTGCAAAATATTACAGAAGAGAATCTGATCTTATTTATCCAGGAGTATATGTGAATGATTTTGAAATAGGAGAAAAAATTTTAAAAGAAAGAGATCATTATGTAATATTGTCTGCACTTACTGAATTTAAAAAAGTTGATATAAGTGTGAGAGCTTTCACCAAAATGTGATACAAACTGAAAATAGTATGAGAATGAGCACAAAGATGATATTTAGAAAGCCTTGCTTGATCGAATATAGAATTCCTTTGATATAAAGACCATGAGAAATTAAAAGAGATTTATAAAGAGGCAAGATGATTCATAATGAGCTGAAGAGATGATTATTGAATTGCTCCTATCGAAGCTATGGCCGCATGAATGCCTGTTTTTGGATTAAACCAATGATGATTGGTGGAAACGAATATTGCCTGATTAAGCTGAGATTTCTTTGATGATCCGGAAGGAAGCGATTTCATTGCAAAATTCCACAAATTCAATTCTGATATAGAAGAATGAAAGTATGACAGAATTAAAATCCGCAACCATGCTCTTAAATTCAGAAAAGAAAGATTCATAGAAGAATTCAAATCCACTTTAGAGAAATACCTTAATTAATATGCGACAGTTCATATCCGATATACCAGCTACAAACATTCCTTGATTCTTGGATACTCCGGAAAAAATAAGTAGCGCCAGAACATATCTTGAGAGTGCCACAGAAATATCTTTTGAAAAATTAAGAGTTGCACAACTAAGGACACTAGAGCGTGCCCAGAACATTATCTTGGATTAATAGGTTCTTGAGAGAACCTATTTTTTTGACTAAATAAGTTTAAGAGATAGAATGAAATAGTTTTTAAACAATAAAAAAATGGAAATCCCTATAAAGAAAGTATGATATGTGGCTTTAATCTGAAGGCCTAATTCATGAAAATCAACATTTATCAATGCACTGATCGATGAAAAGGTTTCGATAGTTTCTCCGCGTCCGCAGACAACTCAAAAATGCATCAGATGAATATATAATGACGATGATTCTCAGATTATATTTTTTGATACTCCAGGTGTAAATGAATGAAAAGAGGAGTTTTTTCAGCATCTGAAATGAAATGTGATAGATTCCGTTAAAAATGCCGATCTCATATTAAGGTTCGTAGACAGTTCTAGACAATCATGATGAGAAGAGGATCTGATAACCTCCATACTGCAGAATGTTACAAAAAAAATAATAACAGTATATACAAAATCAGATATCGCTTCAGTGAATATGCCTCAAAATGAATTGAAGATTTCTTCGATAAATAAAAAATGATTTGAAGAATTATTGTCTGAAGTGAAGAAATATCTTCCGACTTGACCACTTTATTATGATGAAGATTATTATACAGATCAAGATACCGAAACCAGGATAGCGGAGATTATCAGGGAAAAGATATTTCTGAATTTTAAAGAAGAGATTCCTCATTCAGTTTTTGTCGAGATTGGCGAGATTGAAGACAAACCGGAAATATTGCGCATACAAGCCTACATATACACTGAATCAGATTCCCAAAAGATAATAATAATAGGTAAAGGTGGACAAGCACTGACCACAATCTGATCAGAAGCAAGAAGAGATTTAGAGGAGATATTCGGCAAAAAGATATTCTTATCATTAAGAGTGAAATCTCTCCCTAAGTGGAAAAAGAATAAGAAATTATTATCTAAGCTTTATTAGATGCTTAAGATTTCTGCACAAAGCGAATACGCGATGATACTTATAAGGCATCTGCTCAAGTTCACGGATTCAAAAAAAATCAGTGATATTTCAAAAGACATCAGAATCAATGAGCCCATACTTAGAAAAGTTGTAAACAGACTTGAAAACAATCAAATCCTGAGTTCTATCAAATGACGCAACTGAGGAATCAAGCTAAGGCAAAGGGAAATCAGCATTTATCAAATATTGGATGCCATGTGAGAAGATCTCAATGTGGCAATATGCTCATGAAAGACGTGCAGCAAAAATGAATGATGCGAAATAAGCTCGGTCATCAGCAATCTCCAAAGATGACTTGATGCCGTTTTGAAATTAACCAAAATTTAGATGAAAGGATATGATAATTTTTCAGAAACTTTTGCAAAGTCCAGAAGGAATATGCATTGGCCAGAAATAGAATATTTCATCGGCTCTTTCAAGCCCGGGCTCGAGCCCGGGCTTGAAAGCCCAAAGATTCTAGATATTTGATGCTGAAGCTGAAGATTGCTGCCATATCTGAAAAAGGCCTTCGATGATTTCAAATATCTATGAATTGATTCCTCGGAATGAATGATCAATGAAGCGAAAAAGGAGCATCCGAATTATGATTTCAGAACTCTTGATATGACAGACCTAGACAAGATAGGGACAAAGTTTGACATGGTTTTTTTTATTGCGTCTTTCCACCATATTGAGTCATTCGCACAAAGGATAAATATTCTGAATATGCTGGGAAATATATTGGCTCCTGGCTGAATTGTCTACATGACAAATTGGAATCTGATGTGAGAGTATAATTTCAAAAAATATGAGAAAGCATACAGATGAGATCATGATTTTGATATAAAGATCGGCTGATTCTCAAGATATTATCATTCTTTCACACTCGATGAGCTTGAGGGGCTTTTTAAGGAAACAAACTTTGACATTATTGAGAATCGGATATTTGAGTGAGACAATAATTTGATTTCTATTGTACAAAAATAGAAAAGTATCATATAATCGGTTCATTATTTTTTAAATTATATATTTTATGTTTGAGAAATTAAAGAATCTGGATTTCAAGGCAATAGCCAAAATCGGTTGAGTCGGAATCCTTATCATTATCTTTTTGGTTATCGTGTTGTGACTTGTGAGCGCACTTTTAAGCTCACTGAATTTAAATTTTTTCCGAGGAGGATATAATGAATACGGGACATCATATAACTGAGTCAGGGATTTAGAAATGGGCAAATCCATGTCAAAACAAGATTCAATAAATTATACTGAATCTAGTGTTCCCAATGATATTCCTGCAAGCAATTATGATGTCAAAAGCTATAATGTCTCAATAGAAACATCCGAAATCGAAAAAGATTGCTCATCCATTTTGAACTGACTGAATGTTGATTATATCAAAAAAGACAATGTAAACCAAGGCAAGCATTATTGCAATTTTCAGGTTAAGGTATTAAAATGAAAAGAACAGCAATTTATAGATTTCTTAAACAAATATAAAGTTAAAGACCTTAATGCAAATATCACAAATATTGTCAAAAGTTATACAAATCTTGCGGATAAAATAAGCGAAACTAAAAAGAGATTAACTGAAATAGAAGAATTGCTCGCAAATTCAAAAGCAAGTTACGATGAACTTTGGAACAGCTTGAAAATCAAAGAGATATCTGCCGAAAGCATTGATGCGCTGAATAAGATAATTTTGAACAAATCTGAGCTAATTTCAAAATTTACAAAGGAAAGGGAGAGTCTGGTCGACACCATTAATATGTACACGAAGCAGAAACAGGACTATGATGAGCAGATAAAATATATCGACTTCAATATCAGCGTGACTGAACGCAAACTGGTGGATTTTCAATCATTCAAAGATGCATGGTATAATGACTATAAGCAATTAGTCTATACTTTTAATGAAACTTTCAGAAATCTGACAGTTAATCTCCTTAGCTTCTTGCTAAAAACCATCAACGTGGTAGTCTATGCGGTGCTAAGCATATTTTTCATATTGATTTGAGGCAAGGGCCTATACAGAATGGGAAGAAGAATAATCAACTGAAAGAAATTATAATATATAAAACTTAACAATAATAAAAAGTCCATCATCAATGATGGACTTTTTTTGTTTTAAAGGCAGAAATATGGTAAAATAAAAAGGTGAAAAATATATAATATATAAAACTTAATGAAGAACCAAGTCAAAGAGCTTCTAATACAAAAAAAGGATTCTAATTCAGTTGCAAGGAATATGCTGGAATTTATTGATTTTTTCACAGATGCTGAACTCTCAGATATATATGCTCTTCTTTCAGCAAATGAAATTGAAAAAAGGAAGGAGATATTATTAAGAAATATAGCAGAATATGAAGATACAATTGAAGAGATAATAAAAATTGGCCTTAAATTCGAGCGTTTCAAAACTATAATGATGTATGAGGCAGTACGGAAGCAAAGCCGAGAATCCCTAAATAACCTTAAGTCTGCACTTAATTTAAGCGCAAATACATAAAAATAAAAAAACAAATATGGCATCAGAAATCGGAAAAGAGATACTGGATTTGACCAGTGAAAGCTGAATTAAGAAGCTTGACATAATATTCAATTTTGCAAAAGCAAAACTGCAAAAAGTCGAAGCTAAAATATGAGAATTCCTCAGATCTCAATGATTTGATAGGCTATTGACTCAAAAATATGATTGAAGATTGGATAATAATTCAAAAACTCAAATCGAGAATGTCTTCAATAATCAGGTCTTGCCTCTTTTGAATGATTTTAAAAGAAATAGGAATGCTCTTTCAAAAAAAGAGCTTATCATCAAGCTTTCGCAACTGATAGAACAAGCTGAATTACAAGAAAGATTTTCTCTAAGCCAATCTGCCTGAAAAAGCATGAATTGACTGAAAGTTGAAAGGAGATCGGAAATTGAGGCTGAATTACTTAGGTGAATAGATGCGGAATTCCATGCCAAGAAGCTGGATGTGGTTTCGGAAAGGAGTTTTGAGAAAGGAAAAGAAATTGAAATCAGATGATTATTGGCAGCCATAAGCACATGATCCATAACTCAGGCAGAATTCGAAAGATGATATTTCTCAATCGTAAAAGAGGCCTGAAAATTCTGAGGATTGCCTATGCAGGCAAGGTTGCTTGAATATTTTTGAAAAGTTGCAAAACCAATGATGTCAAGTTGAGTTGCCCCGCTTTTGCTTATGCTTTCCAAGAAAACAAGAAGAATACTGCCCGGGCTGCCTCTCGTCATTTGATGAGGAATTTATGCAAGCCTCTTCTATACGCTTAGATCCAAAGACATATCTGCCTGAGCCAAGGCCACTGAAGTCGGTAAGACTGTATGAGAAACCATTCTTAATATCGCACCGATCACATGAACCATCATGTCTGCCAAAGATACTTATTATGCTATAAAAAAGTGAAACAAGTCGGAGGCCATAGCCTGTTGAGTCGGTACTCTAGTGAGTTGAGTGTTTGATTGATTGACTATTGTTATGATTGCAAGCTGAATAGGGATCCCTTGAGCTGTTGCCCTTTCTACAGTTAAAAATGCAACTATCAGATGAATCGTTAAGGTTTGAATAAAGCCGCTTTCAAAGTTTGTCGCAAAGGAAGGTCTAGAGGGCTTTGCCACTGAGGCGGCATCAAAGACATGATGACAGATCATCAAGGAAATCTGAAAAGAGTCTGCAGATTTTATTATGAAAAATTCAAAAGTCGCCTGGAAATGACTTAGGCATAATACTAAAAAAATGATTTTATGAAATAAGCAATCTTGAGAACTGGTCAGCAGATGAATGGTCCATGAAACCTTGGATTGAATGAAGCAGATCTTTACCTTTAAACATGCGAGGGATTTTTTATGGAACAAGCATTATATGAGACAATACAATGGTAATCCAGAAGCACTTAAAGAAAAGAATTTTAAGAAATACAAAGAAATGGAAGAATTATCAAAGGAGAAAAACTCTTCCATAAAATCATGAGCCATAACCGAATCGAAAATTGCTGAGCACAATATGACAAGCGACCGTGATTTGGAAGATTGAGTCGACAAATTTAATTGAAGCGAATCAAAAGGCAAAATTAAGGAAATCGCCACAAAAAGGGAAAAAATTAAGGATGTTGATAAGGATTTGGCAATGCATCTTAAGGCAGAGGCCAAATTAGCAACCGATGAGCAAATACAAGGTTTGAATGACAAAAGGCAAGAAAAGAGGTTGAAATTTGAAACTTATATAAATGCAATCGAGTGAGAATTAACCGTCAGATGAACGGAAGACATAATTTTCAAATTAGATAATGAGCTAAAGGCATTAGCCAATGATAACAATGAAATGGATCATTTGGAGGGAAGGGTCAAAGCAGCGGAAGATTGGTTTAAATGAACTCTTGATATGCTCACAAACAAGAAACAATTCTTTCCTGGACAAAGAACGCCTGAGCATTACGCAAATGCTCTTTACAAATTGAAAAGAGGTCTGGAATTAAGCAAGAAGATGAAGGCTGATAAGATTGAAAGGGTGGAAAAATTAATGGAAGTCCTGGAAAGAAGATCTTATAATTCAGAAACAACAGATCACCAAAAAATCTTTTATTCAAAAATGGAACAGATAATAAAAGACGATAATGTAGATGCGGGTATAAAAAAGATGATTATAGAGCACTTGACACCTCAGCATATAAACGAATCCTTCGTAAAGAATGACTTATTGTCTAAGTTGATACCTGAAATATTAAATAGCAATAGTTTGACCTTGAAGGAGAAAGTGGATTTTCTATCATTCTTAAAAACAGAAAAAAATATAAACAAAATATGAAATTGAAAATCATTAAAAGGATTTGCGCAACATGAGCTTGATAGGATTATAAGAAGAATGGTAAATTTTAAATCGGGATGAACAGAAGCAGACATTATCGCCTTTAAGGACAATTTCACAGAATACAACAATCTTATAAAAAGCTTTGACTATGATCTGAAAATACAATTATGAGATATTTCCGATGTGGCTGTAAAGAATTTCTGAAAAATGCCAATCCCGACAAAAGTCACAATCATTGGATTTTTAAGCAAATACGAAATGCTTAATTTTCATCTTGAGAAGGCAGATTCAAAGTTTAGCTGAGAAGTTCTTGACCTTATGTTGAATTCAATGAATGATAAGACAGCAGCGAGAAGCATAAGATGAGCTATAAATATGTGCGAATATCTTAAATGAACAAGATTTGAAGATATATGAGCCCTGTACAAGAAAACGCTGTTGAATAAAAGGATTGAAGGAGAAAGCGAACATGAACGATTATGGAAATTATCTGACCTTAAAATAAATGAAGGTGATTTTATCGATCCTAGATCTTTAGCATTAAGGCATAAGAACGATAGCATAGCCAATGAGGAGGCATTTGTAAAAAATCCGGATTCAATCAATAAAAATACAGCTTTGCTGGAAGAAGTCACAACAAAAGTATTGAAATGAGACACTTATAGCATTTTGGGATATCTGTATGAAATATCAAAAGAGCCTCGCACACCTTTTACAATTGATGCGCATAACAAAATAATCGCTGAATATTTTAATCAGATAAATAATTGAAGCAGGGCAAAAGAGGTGGTAAAATTCACTAAAGAATTATGCATTTTTATAAAAGATCAAAAAGACCTGAAGATAGATCTTCCTTATGGGCAAATGCAAAAATCAGTAATTGATTATTTAAAGAAAAACGAATCAGTAAGCAAGGATGAGAAAGTGGCTCTTTGTAAAATACTTGAAATGATGCCATTGGGGGAGAAAGAATACATGGAACTCTGAGCATTAGAAAAAACATTATTATTCAAAAAGATTTTAGACAAGAAAACATTAAGGGATGTACTCGGAGATTTGCTTGCTAAACCAGAAAATGAAGACCCGATATCTATGATGTACAAAATTGTCTGATTGAATTTTATTCATACCAATAAAGCAAATTACAGTAGGAAAATGAGGGATCTGATAGAGAAGAGATTATGAAAAAACAGTTATACGATCAAGGAAAGAGTCGATGCTTTAAACAATAAAAAGTCAGAGCTTATCAATTCATTATTTTCGATTAAAGACAAAAAAAATACAGAAGGCAGCATTATTGACCCGAGACTTAAATTGGATTTGGAAATAACAGATAATTGAGAATTTTTCTTAATCCAAACATGATGATGAAATAGGATTGATTTAGATGTTTCATCTAAGCTGAATGCCAACTATGATTATGTAGAATTGGCATTATCCAAATCTCCTCTATTAAATTCATGAAATAAGGAGAATACATTGACAATATCAAAGATACTGGAAGAAAGTCGTAATTCTGATTTGTTAGAAAGGCTTTGAGGCACATGAAGCCATATTGATCTTTCCAATATCTCATCAATTATGAACAATTCAAAAAATATTGATGAAGTACCCAGCGGGTTTATTGTAAAGTACTTAACAGAATTTGAAAAACCTGGCGAGGCTGAATTATGAGAAAGATTTGTAATGCAAATTGTTGCAATCCAAAAATATCTGAATAATAAATGAGCTTCCGTTGGATCGTCCAATCAATATGATGAGGTTATTAAATATATAACGGATCTGATGTGAAGAAAAGATCCAGGATTGCTCGATCATCAATTATCTTTAATCGTGAATCTTTGAGTACATAGCTCTGTTCAGAAAAAGGCTTATAAAGAGTTCCTTAATAATAGAATCGGAAAGGCAGAGGAACTTGAATCACTTTTGACTCATCCTTTATTCAAAAGAATTCAAGATAAGGCATGAGTGGATTTTAAATACTCAAATCAAAATATAGCGGATAAAATACTTGAAGTGATAAACAGCGATAAAATCGGGGATAAAGAATTCAACAGATTGTTCATTCTTTCTGAGCTGATTAAGAATAAATCAGTATTTTATGTTGAAACGCTTTGAAAAAAAGATACGCTGAACACGCTTAAAGAAGCATTCTTTAAATTAGCAGACAACAAGGACCCTATGAGCCAATCTATGCTAGAAAAACTATTAGAGATTCAAGAGCTCATCAAAGATAAGAAGGTATTAAAATATATCGAGACCAGATTAGATGAGGCACCTGTCTGATCACGTGAGGCGACAACCCTAATGAACAGATTTATCGATTGAATATACAAGCATTACAAGGCATCCTCAGAAATAGGATTCAATGTTCATGATAAAGCGGTTTTTAATAAGATTCAAGAAGCAATCAGTAAGCATCTTTTAAGTGTAAATATAAGATGATGAAAAATGGCTTGAGAAGAATTCTTGAAAAGGCTAGATGTAAAAACCAAAGAGCTTTTAATTAAAAATGACATAGAAGTCATATGAATAGAAAATTGAAAGGCAATATATAGAGATATAAAGACTTGAGAAAGATTAGAGAATCTTGAAAGCATCCAGCTTCTCAGGACTGAAAAAATAATAAGCTGAATAGAGAAGCATCTTATAGTTGCTGTCAGATCTGCCATGAGCGATTCCCTTGAAGGCAAGTGATGAGAAGATTTGAAGAATGATATTCTAAAAAGATTGTCGCCAGAACTTCTTGTCCAATTGAGGAAGATGAACATTGATATTACTCCAGATGCCAAATTGATTAAAATAGCTGAATTCCAAAATAAGCTTGCAAAAGCGCCTGATTCAGAAAAGGCAAATATATTCAAAAATTATAAAGAAATACTATGAGGATACGGTGTAGAAATCCAGATTGTAAATAATGGATGAAAAAGGGTATTCCAGTTCATTAAAAGAGACTCAGAATGAGAAATAATCGATTTGACCAAGCTTGTTGAGCTTGTAGATACTTCAACCGGCAAAAAGATAGAACCCACATCATTTGCTGAAAATATTTCCACTATCGATAAAATATTTACTAAATTTCAAGCTTGAATGGGATCTTTAAGATGAATCATTTGATGATCAAAATCACTTAAT
The DNA here is from genome assembly GCA_964618565.1 of uncultured Candidatus Peribacteria bacterium. GTDB lineage: Bacteria > Patescibacteriota > Gracilibacteria > BD1-5 > UBA2023 > STC-113. The sequence continues at coordinate 28,228 of CAZUBA010000020.1, forward strand.
AATGAAAATGTTGCAGAAAAATTAGTTTTATGACATAATAGTAAGGAATATGCAAAACATGAGTTATCTGATTTCTTAAGCCAAACATGAAAATTATGAAAAGATATCGCATGCAGAAACTCTAAAAAATTAACAACATTAGCCACTTTATCAATAACTTTTTGATTAATGAAACCAGTAAAAGCCCAAGCAATGGAACAAACTGTCCTAGATGAGGCGCTTATCGCAGCTCAGGATGCGCTTAAGGTAAATCCTGACTATCTTAAGGCGATCCAAGAGAACAATATCGAGCTCAAGACAAAGATAGAGGAGGAGACTATCCGCAAGATGACAATCCTCAAGACCCAATCCTTGTTCAATGAGATGCAGATGCAAGTGGATCGCAAAATTGATGAGATTGTGGATAAATCTCTTGCCAAAACCAGTGATAAGCTTATTTCTCCAGAACAGAAGTCTAGAGTAAAGGAATTATTTAAAGAGGAATTATATAAGTATATGGTCAATAATGAAGCAGCAAAAGTTGAATCACCATATGATACGGCCAGAACATCTAACTTATGAGCGAATATTTTAATATCGGATGCTTTTAAATGAAAAAAATGATTTGAGAATGAATTAGCCGATATATTGAACAATATAAATTTAAGAATAGAAAATCAGATTAACTCCACATGAATTATAGATTTAAGACAAGAATTATTTAAGCAGTTCAATTCTTTATAATTTCAAATTTAGGCAATGATAAAGCAAGAGCACATATCTCCTGAATCAGGAAATGAAAAACTCATCAAAGAACTTACTTTTGAGAAGTTGAGAGATAGGATTATTAAGTCAAGAGATCATACTGAGTTCTCTAAATATATTGATAGTCTTATTGATATCCCAGAGGCTAAAAATAAGATAAAAAATATCATCAAAGATTATCTGTCAAAATTAGAATCATTTGATATAGAGAATAAAGTACATGTAACTATGGTACAGATATTGGCTAGAACTTTTTGATTGCAGGTTTATGTAGATGGCTTATATGGAAAACAAACTCTGACAGCCATTTCAGATATTATGAAGCTCAATAGGGAATTGGACCCCCCTATCATAAATTTGCCAGTTGTCGATGAAAATAAGCTTGCAAATTATAGGAAAGGGAAAGATGAGCAAGAGGCTGTAAAGAAATTGAAAAATGAATTTGCAGAATTCTCAAAAGATCCCCAAAAAATAGAATCATTTGAGAAAGAGCTTAGAAGTTATAAGGTTGATATACAGACTGCGCAAATTAAAGTAAAGTGATTAACTATCGATACTACTGGTAAGCCAGAATCCAGAAAGGCACCTGAAGTCTTTGAATCAGTTGAATCAAAAATTGATAAAGTCATAAAACGCATATTCAGATTATCTCCAGTAGAAGCCACTTATAATAAAATAGAGAACAAAATATACCTTAATGAAAATGGCAATCCAAAATATCCTATAATCATCGATATATGAGCTTTATGATTGGATGCAAGTAGTCCAAAATTTGCTCAAGAGCTTGAATTGAAGCTCAAATTGCATCAGAATTCGCTTGATGACTTTAAATTGCCAGAATGGGCAAATGAGAAGAGATGAGACAGATTCTCGGCAGCAGACAGGATTGAAAAATGGGAGAAACAGATTCCACTGGACATAGATACACTTATAAAAATCCAGAAACTTAAAAATATTATCACAAAAGTCCATGAGTCTAATATTGATACTAAATATAAGATAAATCTAGTTGATAAATATATGTATGAGGGATGAGATGCGACTGGTCGTGTGATTGAAGCAATTTCATTGATAGAATTTAAAAATGAAATATTATTAGCATATCCATCTGGGAATAGAAAGTTTATTAATGAAAGATTCCTAGAACCTATATTGGACAGTTATACAACCTTTAAAATTAATACTAATCAATACATAAGCTGAATCTGATTATTAATTGGTTGAGATATAAGTAAAAAGGAACTCAATATTTGATACATCAATAAAATTTCAAATCTATTAGAATGAAAAAAAGGATTATTTGAAGAAATTGCAACCTCATTTATAAAATTTGATAAAATAAATTGAAGTTTAGATAAAAAATTAAATAACCTTTTAGATAATCTCTCTTTTATTAAAGAATATTCCGAATTTGATTGTAATTCACTCAATCCAAATAAAGATCCTAAATTGACTAAATTCTTTAACGATGCTAAAATTTGATTGGACAATTATGTAATGAATTGAGACATAAAAGATGCTAAATTGATTTTTTGAGACATAAAGAATGGCAAGATAAATGAATTGTTCAATGATGTTGTTGATCCAAAATTAAAAAATACACTCATTACTCAGATCTGAAAATGAATTGCAAATTGAAGTTTCTTATATGATCATCTCATTGCAACTATTAAAAATGCAAAAGAAATAAAAAGATATTTAAGCGAAAATAATTTTAAAAATATTGATAAGAGCAAAGTTGATAAGATTTTGCCGATAATTTTAAGAGGCGAAATAGATGCTAGAGAATTACCAAATTTAAATGAGTTAGATGACAAAATAACCAGTATATTAGCACAAGAAAATAAATATCAGAATATCGATTATATAAAACAAAGAATCGAAGGAATCTTTAGTAAAATCATAGAGTGAGAATATGGCATAACAAACGTTCTTAATAATATTGAAAAGGTAGCCAATTTTAATGATTTTAATAAACATGAAGAAATTTATTCAAGATTAATCAATGATTTATTTAAAAACGGAAATTTTAAGGTTTTTGATAGTGAGATATTGGCAATGCAAAATAATATAAAATCTCTAAAAGAGGATAAATCTTTAACTGTAATTTCACCAGAAAAGAAATATGAATTATTATTAGGCTCATCAACATGATTGATGCAAATAGAACGATTTGATATTATTGTTGCCAATTTGCATGACTTGCAAAAACAATTTGATTCTTGAAAAGTTACAATTGAAGAAGCAACTATCATAGTATCTTCCCTTATATCTGACAATGCCTCAGTCACATGAGACGTACAATGAGAATTGACATATGAATGCCCAAATCTTCCAGAGAAAAAACAAAAAGCTTTTGAGAAATCGCTTAGCAATCTTAAGGATGCAAAAAAGAAATTAGAAGACTTGTCTAGTAAGGATGCGAGTGAATTGACTAATGAGGATAAGGAAGATGTAAGTTTCTTAAAGGATGTAATCAAGAAAATCCTTCTTGCATTCACTAAGATATGAGCTAGAGAAATTTTTATAAAAGATAAAAAACTTTCCACATCGGATTATGAATTCATAGCTAATGATTTTTTAGATAAAAATAGCCAGAAATATAAGATTCCAAAAGAGGCATTTACCAGTAAGGAAATCAGGGAGGAGTATGAGAAGGTGATAAAGACATCTTTATTGTCTTGAGAAATCAAAGAAAAGGATGTGAAGTATATATTTGGGGAACTGCTTAATGTCAACAAATGAACATTCAAAAAATTCATGACATTATCGACAGAAGATAAACAAGCATTGTTCCAGAATATCATAACCGGCACGCTCAGCAATTTTACTAATAGCGATACAATGGGCAAGAAGGATTCTGGACATACTTTGACACTTGAGTCAAGAGTGAATTTCATTCTGGATAATTATAATAATTTAGATAAATTCAACAATTTCCCGGAATGAGTCAACACAATAAGATATAAAGAAATTGTCCTTGCTATTAGAAGCAGCTATCTGAGCTGATATCTGCCGACAAATGAAAAATTCAATGAGCTTCTGACAGCATTCAATGATAAGAAATTAAGTAATCTTTCAAGTAATACTGCAAATTGATTAAAGGCCTTTTCTGATTATTACACTGCCCATATGGAGAATAAAGCAGAAGGCAAAGTGTAAATCATAAAACAATAATCCCTGAGGTTACCTCAGGGATTATTTTGTTTAAGCGACTTGATTTTGCGGGTCTTTTTTGGAAACTAAGTTCTTTATGTTCAAATCAAAAGCCATTATATTAAGCTGTCATTGTCATTTGTAAAAGTTTGTGTTGTTTTTGAGATTATTGATAAATAAGGTTTTGGTTATTATTCTTTTTGATAGGTTGTGAGGATCATATGCTCAAATGACTTTTAATTTTGAGAAGATTGCAAGCAGCTCAATTTTTTCTGCCTGGGTAAGTCATTCCGGTTTGTCCAGATTGATAGGAATTCAATTCGTAATATCAAAATACTTATTCAGATTTAGAGAAATATCTCTCATTTCATTTGGAGTAAATGCTGTAAGTCAGGTATTTTCCATAAATCTTAAGCTTGAGATTTTATTTAAAGAAATCTCAAGATTTTTTGCATCTAGTGTTGGGAATTTATATTCGTATCAATATCATCTAAGAGTAACTCATTTTTTATCAGGAGACAATACAAGCTCTCAATCTTCTCAGAATTTAACTGCTTCTTTTAGCGTTAATTCTCAAGTTTCTTGATTTATGGCAATCTTATTCTTAAATCATTCTAAGATTTCCCTGTCTCATTCGGATTTTGAATTTGCCAAAAATTTGTCATAAATGCCTGAGATTTCAATGCCTCTTTCTGATTTGTCTGGGGATGCTTCATTTTTCTTTGCAATTGCTGCTGTAGGACTAAAATCATAATCTTTACTGGCCAATCTGGTGAATTGATTTCATTTTGCTGTTTGAACTTGAGCATATGCATCCTGAATCTTATCATCAATCGGCGTTATATCGATTCAACTCGCAAAGTCATCTTTTTTTTCTGCCTCAGCCCTTTTGTAATTATCAATACTTGCTCTTCTGTGTTCTATTTTAGATCTAGCATAATATTCCTGAACCTTTTCATATTCGACTTTTAATGATTCAGGATCAAGCCTTGATATGAAATCGCTCTCTTTTTGTCAGAACGGCATCTTTTGTGCTGAATAAAACTGTGCGATAGCTTCAATTATATCTTCTAGCGAAGATATGACTTTGGAATTTGCGACTCAATCGTTTTTATCAAATTTTCTTCCAACAACATTAAAATAAGCGCTTATGTTCTGGGCTACAATTTCTCTGCCCTTTTCCTTCAGGCTTTCATAATGTCATTTCTCTACGGCACTTAATAATGTAAGCTCTTCCAGTCTGGTTTCACTCACTTGGCTCTCTCTGCTTTTCTTAAGAGCCTCTAATTGCTCTTTTGTATCCAATTGCATTTTGGATTGCAAATTTTCATTACTGTAAGACGGCGAATCCAGTGTTTTTCTATCTATGCTCATAAGCAAAATATTTATTTTTATTTATCCATACCATCTTAACATATTTTTATATGTTTCGCAAGAATCGAGGTATTTTTCAAATTACTTCAGCGCCCTGATTATCATTTATTTTCAATTTGGGTTGATTTTAATGGATTCAAGAATATATTTGTCGGGTTTTAAAAATTTATTGTAGTAAATTCCGGTCAAATATTAGAAAATATTTTACAGCTATTTATTATAAATTTTTAAAAAATCTCACTCAAAAGTGAGTTATTTTATTTTTCTAAATATTTTTATGATAAAGAATTTTTCTTCTGCTAAAATAAAGCTGAATTGGAAAGCCTGACTATCTGTTGCCATGATAAATATTCCCCTTTCTATTTCATTGGCGGTTGCATCTGGAGCCTCACCTTTACAGTGACTTCTTACTTGAATATGGTGATGAATTTTTGCTTCTATATTTGCATCAAGCAGCTATAATATTTTCTGAGCAGCAGGAGCACTGTCTTGAATACTCTTGTCATTCTCTTTGATAAATTGACCTTGGCTGCTTCCTTTTATTGCGATATTTTCCGGTGTTATCATCATGTTCATTTACTTCTTCAAGATAACGAAGTATATAACCCTTATTCCGACTACAGCACTTCATGGATTCCTGATATGAGTATGAATATCCATTGCTGCAGGACAATTCAATGCAGCCCTTTGATTATCATTGCCGCAATCGGAAAAGATATATATTTGAATCTGGCAAACAATCCTACATATCGATCAAGCCAATCTTTATGCATTTGGGATGTTTTTGATAGGGTTCGTATTCCTGTTCACCTGCAAAAAAAGATTCCCAAAATTCCCTGCGGTCATAGTCCTTACCATCTTGTGAATCCTAATCTGATATGCTGTCAGATATGAATACTTGCCGCAAGTATTGTTGCTTTCAGATAAATATAAATGAATGCAATTCACGCCATTTGTGAATATATTCTCATCAATACGAATAAAGGATTTCTCTGATTTCATGGACATCTCAAGGAAGGTTCTCAGTGTGTCGTTCGTCATTGCTGTCATTGCCATCCTTGAAACCATAATTTCTGCAAAGATCGCACAGAAGCTGACCAAGAAGAAATTCTCACGCGAAAAAGAGGTTTTTGGACTTGCTATGTCTAATATTGCCTCAGGATTATTCTGATGACTTCCTGTAACGGCTGTCTTCGTGAGAACCGCTCTGAATATCAATGCATGAGCAACTAGCAAGTATGCGGCTCTCATGACTTGATTGTTTACATTCATGTTCTCTCTGCTGTTTTTCAATAATTGATTCTTATTCCTGCCATATCCCATAATAGCCGCAATTCTTATAAATATCGCTTCATGACTCATTGATATCAATCACTTGAAAAAATTATATAATATGCAACATTCCGCTTTTTATGTTGCTGTAATTACTGCATTCTTCACTGTTGTAGAAGATCCAACTTATTGAATCATCATATGAACTGCGATATCTCTTATATCTTATTTGAAAAGGGTGACTTCGTCTTGAGCGACAATATCATTATTCAGGAATAAGAAGTATGTAGAAAAGAAAGATTTCTGAAAATATATTCATGCAGATCAAAAAGATGGGGATGTGGTACTTCTAAAATTTTCTTGAGGGTTGAATTATCTGAACCAAGAAAAGAACATAAACCATCTGGAGCTTATAGATAAAAAGATGACGGTCATATTGTCATTCACTCATATGTGATATCTGGATATTGATTGAGTGGAAGCAATCGATGAGATTTTCATTGCATTAAAAAATAAATGAGTAGAAATTTATTTCTCATGACTTAAATGATTTTTCTCTCAAGTTATATCAAAAACTAAGATATATAAGACACTGCATAAGGAGGGTAAAGTTGTGGAATCGACATCAGAAATACTCCACGTTCTACTGTGAGAAGATTTTAGAAACTTTAAAGAAGCATAAAAAATCTCCCCGGATTTTCCGGGGAGATTTTTTTATCAGATTTATATTTTCGGTTCGTCAATATATTTAGCGATTTCACTTTCAAGAACTGAAACCTCTTGGATTCATACTATCGGAGCTCATACGCTCTTACCGTCTTTGAATATCATCATTGTGGGAATGCTCATGATTCTGAAGCCCATTGCAGTATTTGGTTCCTCGTCCACATTCATTTTCATGATTTTTGCCTTATTTCAGATTTTCAGAGCAAGCTCATCAAGCCTTGGAATCATGACTTGACAAGGTCCGCACCACACAGCCCAGAAATCGACCAGTGTAACTCATGTAGCAATATCTTGTGCAAAGGTTGCATCAGTTGCATATCAAACTTTAGACATATTTTTTTAATTATTAATTAAATATATTAACTTTTTATTGATTTTAACAGATAGGCAAAAAAATACAAATTTGATTTACCTACCGATTGGTAGGTAAGATATCATTTTTTCTTATAAAGTCAAGATTTTTATTATTAATT
>CAZUBA010000021.1:0-34812 GCA_964618565.1 uncultured Candidatus Peribacteria bacterium
GGTCTTGCCGGCACATAGACTCGAGGATCATCGGTCCGATTCCGACCTCCGCAACCATGAAAACCAAACCGAAGGCCTTCAGAGAAATCTGGAGGCTTTTGCAAATGTGGTCTTGCCGGCACATAGACTCGAGGATCATCGGTCCGATTCCGACCTCCGCAACATTTTTTTACATGACAAACTTGGTTTACACTTTTCATGACAATTAATAATTTTTCAGTCAAAGGGGGAAATCGACAATTGAAAGCAATCTTTATTCTGCAATAAGCCTGCCTGCACCAAAGTTTAGTAAATCAATATTCGCACCACCTCATTCATTTGTAAATACTCTAGGTTTATTTTGCTGGTATTTTTCTATTAGATTAGATAGAAATAGATTATTATTAGATTGATATATATCAGAAATAAGATTCCTTTCAAACATCTTCATATTTTTCATATATAGTGCATCTGCTTCGCCAAATATTACAGCACCCAACACCTCAAGGTCATATTCAAGTAACAACTGCTTAAATCTGTCTTCAATATAAGAATATTTTCATTCTAGCAATGCTTTGATTTCTATTCTTTTGTTTTCAATTGTTAAATGCTTATTGATTATGTTATCGGAAATATAATCAAACTCTTTGGTGTATTTTTTCCTTAATGTATGCCACTCCACATATTTGTCCACCGAATCTTTTGGAAATCAGGATAATAATCAATACCTTTTGTTTCCTATAAGATCATCTAATCATTTTGGAAATATATCTCTAGAATTATTCATTATCCAGTTTTTTGTATCAAGAACCGCTTCATTGGGAAATACATAAGGATTTTCTGATATCACTTTTTGAGCCGCTTTTATATTAATGATTTCATTTCCATGTCAGTTATTGATAATTATTAATCTATCTCAAAATATGTCCTTGTTCTTAGCAATAAGTTTAACTACTTTTGGATAATGTGTAGCTCAAATAGAGGGCATTAATCAAAACAATACCATTTTCAATTCTGATAATTCACTAATATTCAGTGATTCTGTATTAATGCTTTTCAATATTCTTTTTCATTCTTCAAGTATCTCTGTATTAAGAGGGTATTTACCTGTTTTAAGTTCACTTTCAATTCTTTTTGATTCATTCTCGCTTCTTACGTAAATATCTTCACTAGCTTGTTTATCTTCTCAAGATATCTTTGATATTTCATGTTGTAATTTCAAAAGTTCTCAGTTTTTCTTCTCTAGGCTTTCAGGAATTTTATCCAATGTTTTTCATTCTCAATTAACCAATTTATATCAAGTTCAATCCTTAACCACTCAAAATCACAATGCATTCATTTCAATGTTCAAATCTTGCAGTGAGCTTTTATAATTTTTTGTTAATAAGTTATATCTTGATTCAATTGCCATTGATTGCATTTTTTTTCAAATACGTTCTCATCCCAACTTATTTCAAGCTCTTAAAGCACCTATAAATGCAACATTGTGAATATATGAACTCAAAAAATTTATCGGAGAAATTGATTGTCTGATTGATGATTCAAATGCTTGATTTCATTTTTCCTGACTTCACGTATCCACAACTGTTGAAACTCAAGACATAGCTGAATTAAATGGCACGTTCAAAGAATTGAAAGTTAGAGCTTCAGTTCAGAGTCCGATAGATCATGAGATGACACTGTTATATCATCTCCTTGCAAAGCCTTCAGCTACAGATCATCAGATTTTTGAAATAGGTCACATAAGAATTATTCACATTGCAACTTCTCAAAATTTTTCTACAGCGATTATTCCTCATTTCTTGAATGCAGGTTCTCAATTCTTTCTTATTATCTCACCATTTTCATCAAGTTCATAGAGTCAGATAGCCTTATTTCACGATTCTATAAACCCCTCTCATCTATTAGCTCATATAACTCAATGTCAAACATATCATATTGCATTATCTGAAGCGGTAAAAGCCACTCATCATGCTATAGGATTTCATCAAGTCAAAACTGTTGTTGCTCAAGCAACTGCTCAAGCTCAAATTATTTTAGCTACATCAAATATTCAAACAAGTGGATCTTTTTGAAAGTCTCCCCACATTTTCCCTATATTATCTTGAAATTGTTCTGAAAAACTATCCCTTAGCATATCATCGGCATTCGGATTTGATTTGGATCAATTCCAGTTTCTAAAATCAATGTTCCAGTATGCTTGTTTTTCAATTTTTAATGTTTTTGGATCATCTGATAGAAGGATCGTTGTTTTAATATATTCCTTTGCAAAAGTTTTCTCAATATCATATTTCTGTTTTAGAGTTCTTCTCTGAATCTTCATTATATCAGCAGTTGGTTCATGAATGACCATCGTATTCTTAAAATGTTTTTGCCTTAATAATCAAATTTCCCATTTTGAAGATTGTTCAAGTTGTTTCAATTCTTTCTGGATTTTTGCCTCTATTTGTTTGAATTCCTCAATTATCTTAGCTTTCAAGACTTTATCTGAATAACTAATAAAATCACTTCATAATTTTGTTTCAAATAATCTTTTTTCATTTCAAAAATAATGTTTTTTTGCAACTGCAAAATATTCTTTTCAAGAAATAGTTATTTTCCTTGCTTTTATTTGAATTTGAAGAGATATATATTTCGCTGAAAGTTTTTTCAACAAAGGATCATTTGTTTTATCTCCTATATCCAATAGATGACTTCATATTTTAGAATCTAGGCTCCATTTTTTGATTGTATTCAGTAAGTCTTTATCTTTTCACTTAAAATTATTGGCAATTAGAATCTTTAAAGAGCTTGCTGAAAAATGAGAAATATCAAGATTTCAAGATTTAAAATCATTTAATTGCTTTTCAGAAAGTCTCGGATCAATTTGTTGTCTTGAATACTCAAGATGATTTTGTTTTTCATGAGAATGTTTTTTTTGAATGCCTACCCCTTCTTCTATTGTAATCTGAGTGGAACTTAATAATTTCTCAAGCTCTAAAATTGATTGATCTTGGATGGTTAAATTATCTGTATTTGTATTTAGTGTTTCTGCCATTTACTAAAAGTTATTTTTTTTTCTTTAATTTTAACATATTTCCTTGTCTAAAGCAAAAAACAGACTTAAATTGAAAGTCCGTTTTTTGCTTTAGCAGTCTCATGCTTCTTATTTATATGATTTATTTGATTACTATTCCCTGTTAGATGAATAATTTCTGCAGCCACGCAAACCACCTATTGTATTTTGGTATAGTTTTAAGAGTGATTCTTGTGCTTGATTTCATATCTTTCTTAAGTTGGTTCAGCAAGTCTTTTGTTATTCAATTCTTTTGTCTGAAGACAGCATTAGTCTCATGAAGAAGCTCAAAGCTTCCTTTCGTAAGATTTGCAGAGCCTATGATGGAAGTGAATTCATCTATCAGTATGACTTTTGCATGGATCATTCATCTATAAAGATAGACCTCTAAATTCTGTTCTCGTTTATTGATGAGCGAAGGTTTCAGCAGTTTGTATATGCTATGCATATTCGCATGATATACTCAATCAGAATCATCCGGAATAATTATCTGCACCTTGATTCATTTCTGACTGATGCTTTTCAGTTTTCTTATAATTGCACCATCCGTAAGATATCAGTGTTCAATGATTATATTCTTCTTCGCCCTATATATTTCTCTGATTAATTCCTTCCTGATAAGCTGATTGCTTTTCAGGCTCATTATAATACTCATTCATTCATGTATCTTTCTTTTGAAAAACCTTTTTTTCTTCTTGAATTCATATGAATATATTGCTTTTGATATCTCTCATCTTATCATGACCATGTAATCATGCCAGCCTCATTTATTCGGCTCTGATGCATTTTGTGCAGTTAGGTATTCGTCAGAGATGTTCATTCCTCATATCAATATTTTCGAAAAGCTGGTATCCTCATCGAACAGATACATTTTAGAATGATTGTTTTCCTTATTGTACTTAAACATTAGAAGAGATCCGGTTCATATGTTCTTGAAATCGACATTTTTCTGATTTTCGATGAAATCCAGTCAAATCTTTGAACTGAAAATATCTCATCACATCCTTCACATGCTGATGTATTTCTGAAGATTATATACTTTTGTTCAGAAAGCATCTTTTTCAATGAATATCCTTATATCAGGTTTATCTATGATTTTTTGGCTCAAGGCATTTAGTATCTTTCTTCAGGATTCATCATCCCTCCACATGTACATCCTTATTTTAATAGTATGTTGTGATTCTTCGATGGACTTCAAAATCACCTTGAGTGCATTCTCTCAATCTACTATAAGCTCTACTTTATTTTGCTGTTCGCTCTGCATCTCAGATAAGTTAATTTCCCTATATTATAGCCGTAATCTGTAGTTATTCAAGTCTTATGCAAAAGAATTCCGCAACATTAATAGCTCCCGAAATCGGGAGCTATTAATGTTATTGCTCTTGAATAATCAGTACTTCCTATTAAATTATTCTTTAGAAGCAGAATCTTGCTTAAACTCCATTTTATTAAGCTTGCTTCATACGGCTTTCGGATTATTTTTGATGAAATCTTGGGTCGCAAGAAGCTTTTCTGACAAACTTGGTCAAGAATCAATTTCATTTAGCTGTATATCTGGCATAATTTTTTAATTAATGTTAATAACTCTCAAGTATTGCGATCGCTTCTATTTCTTCTTGTTTCCTTTCACTCCTTTCTTTTTCCATTATAGAAGCAAGATTATCCAATGTAAGCCTTATCTTATCCCTATTTCACTCGTCTTTGACAGCATCTACCGCTATTTCAAACATTTCGATTATAGAATCTATGAGTTCAGGATTCGCTCACTCGGTTTGAATCTGATCGTAGAGTGATTCAGCGAGAAGCCAATGTCACTTAAGCTCAAGCAGTGATGAGAGCACTACGTTTTTCTTAAGCTCATTTATTTCTTTGTCGCTCATAGCCATATCTGTTCTTAATATTTCCTAATTGTATATAATTTAAAGGCTTTTGTCAATTTATTCTAGACGGCTTATTTTTTGAGTTTAGTCTTTTTCGATATCATCTTCTTTATAGTTCTGGAAAGTCAGTCTTGCTGTTTGCGCAGGTTTTTATCTCACAGATTTCAATATGAATGTTTAATCTGCTTTTTTTTGAGCTTTTTCGATATCTTTTCTCGCTTAGCTCATTTTGTTCTTATGGTCTCTTCTCTCATATCACTCTTTTATCGACTATCTCGTTTTTAAACATATTATCAGACCAAAGATCATCTATTATCCTTTTTGTAAATTTCTGATATTCGCTAGATAGCATTATCTTGTCAGCCATAATGTCTTTTCAGTCCACAGTAAAATAACTCTGATTTGCCATCTTTTCAACTTCTCATGCAACAATGTGAGTAAGCTTCCTAGTGATTTCCGGCATTGCATCTCTTGTTCTTTTCTTGTTTTCAGACATCATCTTTGAAATTGATTCAAGGATTTTGTATCAGATTATTTCATTGATGAGCTCAATGTTATTTTTGAGGATTTTCTTTACTCAGAGAGTACGAGCTCTCATGATTTTCTCGTTTTGCTTCTTCCTGATTTCAAAAAGCTCAACAAGCCTCTTCTTATCGAGAGTGCTTTTATGGAGCTTTTTCGGCATCGTATTTATCGAAGTCAAGAAGCTCTTCATTTCCTCATCTTTTATATGTGTCACATTAAGAGCCTTGTATGCATTTCAGTACTTATTCCTATTCTTTTGGATTTTGGCCTGAAGAACTAGCGTATCAGCAATTTGCAGAAGCATCTTAGCATTATATTTTTCAAATTTTGTTGTTTTTGTAGGATGGAAATGCGCAAGTCATCCGCATGCACTAAGATTAATGTCAAAATCCCTGATCCTATAAGGTCAGATATTCAGTTTCTGGAATAACTTTTTCATCAGATTCACAGAATCTTTCATCGACACATCCAAAATCGCCAAGAACCACTCGTCTCATCAGTAATAATTAGACAATATGTATTTATATCAGAGTTCAGACAAAACCTCTTTGATGATGATTCAAAATTTGAATATCGATTCTGATCAGGTCTGGTGTCAATAGCTCTCATTAATCGTCTTGAGGTTGTTCATATCAAAAATATAAACAGAAACCTCCTTGTGTTTCCTCTCTAGAATACTATCGAATGCTCAATCCAGCTCTACATCGAATCAGTACTTGCTTAGCGCTTTTGTCTTGATATCTATTTTCTTCTCTATTTTCCTGAATCTATCGATCGATTCAATGGCAAAATCTTCATTTTTGATATTGGTTTCTACGAATTCCATGAATTTGGCAAACAATAAGACATTGTCTTCAACCAATATCTTCTTGATTTTGGGTTCAAGATTAGTAAGTTTCGACAGATGCTGCACACTCTTTGTCATCTTATAAATGAGCTCATCCAAGATATCATTCTGGGCATTAAGATTCCTTATTATCTCCTTGTTCTCATTGAGGTAATTATAATCATTTTCGAGAAACATCTTCTCATACCCTCTATGCTTGTATTTTTCAGAGAGTTTGGCTAAGTAGAGCTTTGTTGCGTAAAATTCGGGTTTTATGTCAGATTTCTTGATTTTTTGTTGGGCCATATTGATTTAAGATTTCGGTTATATTATTACATTTTTCCTTATAAGCAAAGAAAAGTTTTGCAATTTTAGCATTTCTCTTTATACCTAATACGTATTTTAAAGAAACAATATTATGAATTTAGTAATTACGTGCATCGCCTGAGTAGAATCACTGATAAAAAATGAAGTAGAAAGGCTAGGGTATAGGATTTCTGAGGTCAAAGATAGGCTTGTCTGCCTTGAGACCGATGACGCTTGAATTGCACGCGTCAATCTCTGGTCGAGAGTGGGTAACAAAGTCTACCTTGAACTCGCTAAAAAGCAAATTTATGATTTCGATACGCTATTCGATATCGTCGATGATATAGATTGGAGGGAATATGTAGACTGATGAGCTCCCGTTATAGTAAATGCTGTCTCTATCAAATCACAACTTACGAGCCTTCCTGCAATCCAGAAAACAGTAAAGAAGGCAATTGTCACAAATGTTCTCTGAAACAAAACTGATATTCTATTAGAAGATCCGAAAGTCACTCCCGTAGAGATACTGGTATTCATACAAGATGATGAGTGCAGGGTTCTTCTCAATACTTCTTGAGATGCGCTACATAAGCGAGGCTACAGGACTTCTGAGCATGAGGCGCCTATCAAAGAATCTCTTGCTGCAGCTCTTGTATTATTGTCAGGATGGTCATATAAAAAACCACTCTACGATTTCTTCTGCGGATCATGAACTATACTTATTGAAGCCGCTCTGATTGCTAGAAACATCGCACCAGGCAGTCTATGAAGGAGATTTTCATTCGAGCAGTTCAGCTGGTATCCTAAAAAATATCTTATAGAAGCAAGAGAAGAAGCAAAGCAAAAATCATTCGCCGACAAAAAATATGAGATTTACTGAAGCGATTTGGAAGAGTACAATATTAGGATGGCAAAGGCAAATGCCGAAAACGCCAAAGTTCTCGATACTATAAATTTCACAGTCAAAGATGCTTCTGAATACGAAAAGAAACTTGATTTAGCCTGAACAGTGATTTCAAATCCGCCATACGGTCTTCGCTTGAATAAGAGCAATACTGCCGATATCTACAAGATCATAGCTTGAATCTTCAGGTTGAATTCAGGTTTGAACGGGGGTGTTATAACATCGTATGAGGATTTTGATGAGATGCTCAAGATGTCAGAATGGAAAAAAAGAAAACTCTACAACGGTAATGAACGCTGCTATTTTTATAAGAAAGTGGCTTAATTCTTTTTAGAAGAAATGTATGTTTTTAGGAATCTGCATTTCTCTGTTTGCTCACTTTCTTGTCACAACAGTATAAAATCTTACATCATAATCCTTTCAGTAGACGCTTTTGATGTGCTCTACGAATGCTCACATCAGATTTGTCGATCTGAGCGCATTAAAGGAGTATTTTTTATCCAACATGATATTTACGGCTTTGTTTGCAGTATCTACATTTATGTTTTCTACATGTTGTATGACGAAGTTCTTTATGCTCTTGTTTGTACTTTTCACATGAAAAGATTTTAGCTTTGATATCATGATATTTATTATTAATACTTGCCCTTCCTATCTATTGAATTAATCTGCTTTCTGTCTTCTGATCGATGTTTTTAGTTCATTCTGGCCATTCAATTTCTCAAATATATACATTTTTCAAATCAGCAAAGTACGGATTATTTTCTATGAAATCCTCGAATAGCTTTTTATTACGGAATATTTTTTGGATTTCCAATCACTTTTTGTCCCCAATCCTGCGGATGCTTACTTTTGCATTGTCCATATTTGCAAAGTTAGTAAAGTAAAAAAGAGTACTTGCTAGCTGACTCACAATTGTACTCTTTTGTCCCCGGATTTCAAAAATCTATATGTGAAGCTTATTGCATCATAAGGTGATTATTAAGTGAATTTCAGTTTTCATACCTTCTGAACCAGGTAAGTTGTCTTTTTGCATAGTTCCTATTATGTTGCTTTACAAGATTCATACACTCATCAAGTGAAATTTCTCATTCGAGATAGCTAATTACTTCCTTGTATCAGATCGTATTCAGTCCGAAATCAGTTTTTGAGAAGCCGCTCTCTAATATTTCTTTTGTCTCCTCTACAAGCCCATCTTTAAACATCTCATCGATTCGATCATTTATCCTAGAATAGAGTCTTGCCCTATCTCAATCATAGGGTGTCATGAAAAGGATGTCATAAATTGGAGGAAGCTTTTTTTTGAGTTCTTTTTTTGAGACTCAAGTCTGCCTGAGCACTTCAAGTCATCTCATCACATATCTGAAATTATTGATTTCAATTTCGTGAGCATAATCGCTATCTGCCTCCTCGAGCATTTTCCATAGATGCTCATTTCATTTTTCTAGCCTGATCTTCTCAAGCTCGTCTCTATAATCCCAATCAGCTTTGATTTCAGGGATTTCAAAATTGAATGCTATAGCATCAAGATACAATCCTGTTCATCAGCAGATGACTGGAATTCTTCCGGATGCATGAAGTTTCGAAATAATACCCCCAACCTCATTTTTATATGCAGATACTGAATAGTCTTTATCTATATCAAGGATATCGATCATATGATGGGGGATTCCCATCTTTTCTTCTTCTTTGATCTTTCAAGTTCCTATATTGAGTTTCCTGTAGATCTGCCTCGAATCAGCACTTATTACTTCCGAATCGAGATATTTGGCCACATCTATGCTCATTGATGTTTTTCAGCATGCCGTAGGTCAATAGATTATAATCGCCTTCGGAAGCTCGGAATCCTTTTTGATGAAATCGTCTAAAATACCTTTATTAAACATTTTTATTTATAATTATTTTCTATATAATACTTCAAATTTATAATTATCAATTGTAAATTAAAAAAATGAGATTATGGTCACTACACCCAAGATACCTCGATAGTATCTGACTCGTCGCCTGCTGGAGGGAATGATTGCTGGCAAAAGCTGTTCTTTCTAATAAAACGGACTGATACAAGAACCATCCCCAACTCACTCGGTTTAAGGATCACAAAGACCCTATTTTTGCGATTGATGCTTATTTGTCTAGAATTTATGATGAATCGATAGTAAGATGATACTCATTTGATAAATCAAAAATCTCATATAGCAGCTGAACCTGCATATTACCCCTCAATAGCGGGCAATTGAATTTTGAGTATTCCCATCTGATGAGAAAATTGGAGAAGAGGAATATATTGAAATTCAATGAATTATCGTTATTTTCTCCAAAGCCAAACGCTTTTTTTTATCTCGTAGACTGACCGATTGAGGATTGGGAGGCTATAAAATAATTTAAATATGAAGATACCTAAAAATGCCATAAAAGTCTTTGATTGAATCATATTCGACTCCTACCAATGGGAACAGGAATTATATGATTGAAGCATAAAGATTTTCGAATGACTGAAAAGAAATGATACAGCCGATGTCATTGCATTATCGGAAAATTGAAATATATTTGTTCTGGAACAGGAACAACCTGGGAGAGAGCCATTTTACACTTTCCCGTGATGATGTGCAGAGACTTGAGAAGATCCTTATGATCTGGCAAGAAGAGAGCTATTAGAGGAAACATGATTAGAGACGGAAAATCTTGAATTGTACAAGGTCTATAATAATTCTTCGAAAATAAGCTATGACAAATTTTTTTTCATTGCTAGGAATTGCCGAAAAGTTCAAAAACAGAAACTAGACTGATGAGAAAAAATCAAGGTTATTGAGGTTGACTGGAATTGACTCATGGATATTGTCTCAAGCCCTAAATTTGCATTGAAAGAATTTGCGTTAGATGCATTAAGCGCACATTACAATTGAGAAATGGAGTCTTTTAAAAATAATATATTGAATTAAATGATAGATATAGAAAAGATCAAGACTGATGCAGAACAATTCTTCAGAGTCTCCAAATGAAGCCATGACTGGGATCATACTCTCAGAGTCTATAATTTAGCTGTGCACATCTGACTCATAGAATGAGCCGATATGGATGTCGTGCGCACAGCAGCATTGCTTCATGATATGGCCAGACATGAGCAGGATATGTCGGCCTGAAAAGTATGCCATGCAGAAAAATGAGCCATACTCTCAAAAGAATATCTATTGTCAAATGGCTATCCTGCTGCTTTCGTTGACAAAGTAGTACATGCAATCTGAACCCATAGATCCAGAAAATGAAATACTCCAAGCTCTTTAGAGGCTAAAATCCTCTTTGATGCCGATAAGCTTGATTGAATCTGAGCGGTATGAGTCGGAAGGGCGTTCCTATTTGCCGGAGAGCACCACGCTAAGCTTCATAATCCGAACCCCGACCTGAGTCCTGATGCGGAATATACGATAGAGGATACTGCCTACAGGGAATATGTCATCAGTTCTTCAAAGATAAAGGACAAGCTGTTTACGCATGAGGCGAAGAAAATTGCTTTTTCTAGGCATGAATACATGGAAGAATTCTTCAAGAGACTGAATAGGGAAGTCGAATGAAGAGAATAAGCAAAATAATTTGTTTTATTTTCCTATTTATGATAATATACTCTTAATATTTTTATTCTAGTTGTTTTATGACTGAGGAAAAGGCTTCAAGTGAGATCCTTTTAAATGAAAACAGTAAGACGATGAAAATCAGTATCCCAGCTAGTATGGCTTTTTCTTCCATGCTCAGAGATTTTATCGGATCATTGATTTCCCGCGATACCAAATTCTCTTCAAAATGGCGGCACAGGATTCAGCTCATGGCTGATGAGCTCATCAACAATGCCATAGAACATGGCTCTTCTCCTGGCAAACCTGTGAAAATAGCGATTACGATATATAAGAATGATGATATCGAGATTTCTGTAGAGGATACCTGAACATGAATAAAGAAAACATCCGCAGAAGATCTTATCTGAAAAGCGAAAATCAATAGGGAAGCCATGACACTTGATCCGCTCTCGAATAAATCAATCAGATGAAGATGACTTGCCATGATCGTACTTAACTGGAGTGATGATTTCTCATATGAGAATTCCCCAAGCTGATGACTTGTGGCAAAAATATTCAAAAAATTCACAACAGATTGTCAGGAGACGAACGAAGAAAAACTCAAACCAGATTTTAATTTCTTGATTTCATAAAAAAACTCCGTTAAAACGGAGTTTTTTTAAAATAACTTTAAAAAAACTTTACTTTTTTAAAGCAATAATCTATAATCAGAAAGTTTTTAATTAATAATCATTTTTTAATGTTAAATAAAAAAATAACAGCTATCCGATTTAAATTGTTTAAATCGGAATCTATTTATAAAAGCATGAATCAATTTTTTTGATTCACTTTGGTAGAGCTTATTGTAGTAATTGTCATATTGGCGATTTTAGCCACCATCGCCTTCTTGTCATTCAATAATTACATGTCTTTGACTAGGGATTCTACAAGAATGGCTGATATTTCAAACATATCCAAATGATTATCCGTAATGAAAATTGAAACCTGAAAATTTCCGCTGCCAGAAAAATCGATTAAGATTTTATCTTGATCAGTTCATATTTGATACCAGTGAGAAGCCTGAAAGCAGGTTCTGTGATTCGCAAAATTATCAGCGTGATGATGAAAAGATCCTTTAGATCAAACATACTACACATATAATACGAATCTTACGCAATCGAAATATCAATTAGTCTGATTTCTGGAGAATAGATCATCATATGTATTTTCCCCATCTTTTTTTCATGATGAGGCACACGCTTTGAGTTACACGGAAAGATTTCCTTACTGAAAATGAGACTCGTTAGGAATCATACTTTCCTCATCTGGAGCAACACAAATAACATATACGCCAATACAAGATGAATCCTCGATACAATCAATAGGTTGATTTGATGTTTTCGATATCCCTTTATCAAGCTGAAAAATTGTATTTATAGATAATTCACAATCAAATTCCTTGCCCTCTGTTGCAGATACTATCTTCCGATGATATGTCTCTACTTGAAGCACATTTTCATCATGAAGCAGCACTCCTTTGTCTTGTGCGATGCAGCCTTGAATAATTAATGCTTCATTTAAACTCTGAGTTCCGATCGCTGCTGATCAATCTTGGGTTTTTGATAATTCATGAAGCTGATCCTGCAGTTGGAAATGCAATACAGGGTACAACAAGTGAGAATGAGATATTTGTGTTTTAGCAAAGACAGTCATCTGGAATTGAAATTGAGCAGATGCAAATTGGAATACTCCATCAAATTGGAGCTGATGAATCATGCCTGCAATCAGTGATGACGTAATTTTTGATTCATGTGCAAAACCTAATATGACAATAGATCTTTCAGGATGAGTCACTTTTGCTTCTTTATCGGTATGACAGAACTGTACGACCACGCTGAAACTATCGAATTGAAGCATCACAAATAAACTGACCATCACAAAAGATCTCAATATCTGAGCAAAATGAATAATCACCCATTCCCAAAACAGCACAACAATGGCGCATATTGCAAATATCAAGATAGATTGAAATGCAACTATCGCTGCCGGATGAAAAATCGATGTCAGCAAAATGTGATACAACAGCACCTGGACAGGAGCATGAGCATGATGATGATCAGTATTTGAGGCTAATGCCTGAGGTGGATGACATGGATGAAACTGAGGTAGCTGAGGTTCCTGAATCTGAGGATGAACCACAAACGATAATTATGCTGATCCGGTCGATCTATGATCTGCCTGAGGATGATGATGGTGAGGTTGGGGATGATGAGGAGGATGACTCATAAAAATGAATGTAAGCTGAAAATTGACTGTCAATTGATCTATCATATCAGATTGAGGAAAAGCAAGTTATGATTGATGAGGATGAGCTTGATGAACGATAAATCTTGATGTCTGAACTCTTGAGTGAATTTGAATGATAAAAGCAAACTGATATGATTCGTCTGGTTGAGTATGATGAGGATGAGCTTGATGAAGGATTGCAGTACGATATGACTCAAAAACATTTTTAACATCAAACTTCCAGACCTACTGATGAACATGAGTCATGCCAGGCTGAGCAGGTACCCTTTATCTCAAAAGTAATACCGATACAGACGGTGATCTTCATATAATCTGAAATTCCTCCTCTCTAGTTGGAACAAACACACAAATAAAGGTACCCACAACTGTAAGGAACTTATATATATGATGATGAACCAGGATATATTCTACCCTATCGTGAAGTTTGAGTATCAGATGAACAAGCTTAAGCATTCCTGCAAATTCATCTCTTGATCTGTATTGAAATCTAGAATTGCCGAATCTTACAAATATGACCCTAGCTTCTCCCTTATATCTTCCATTGACATATTCCATTTCGCCATCTGCAAGCTTGATAATAGAAAGCTGATGAAATCTCACAACACACCAGAATGCAAATGTAAAAAAATATTATATGGACCTATCTTTAGCTAATCTTACAATTGATACTGGATGAAAGATCGATGTAAGCAAAATGGGGTATAACAGTTCCTGAACCTGAGCATGACCTTGAGGCTGAAAGGTTAGCTGAATCTATGGATGAGGCGGTTGACATGGATGAGCAGGATGAACACCTCATACATGAGCGAACTGATGATCGACAAATGACAGCAACACCAGTCCTGTTGAACTATGATCAGCTTGAGGTTGAGGAAGTGGTTGAGGCTGAGGTGCAGGATGATGAGCAATCAAATTAACGATAAGCTGAAACTTGATATTGAATTGATCGATAATTACTGATTGATGAAAAGCCGGATGGGATTGAGGCGGTTGAGCAGGATGAAGCGTTTGGATAATTGCATGAGGTTTTTCTTGAAACTGAAACATTTCCGCTAAATGATGAATCTGCGGTTCTGGCAGCTGATGAAACTGATGAGGATGAAGAGTTGCAATCTATTATAGCAGTTCTACTTTCCCATTTTGAAATATCAACGTTGCTGCATGAACTGGTTGAGTAGGCTGATGAGCCTGAACATTATACACATTGGCACAATAAAAAAACAATCCCTCAGCTGAGGGATTGTTTTTTTATCTTTATAAATGCCTAATACATTCATCACATTCATCACATTCATCACATTCATCCCATGTCTGGCATTGCCGGCGCAGATTTTTCTGCCGGGATTTCTGATATGACAGCTTCTGTAGTCAGGAACATTCAGGCTATAGATATCGCATTTTCCATGGCACTTCTAGTAACTTTCTTAGGGTCTACGATTCAGGCTTTTATCATATCTGTAAAGTTATCGCTTCATGCATCATATCAGTAATTGACATCATTGCTTTTGCGAATTTCTTCGACTACTATAGCTCATTCTTTTCAGGCATTTTCTGCGATCTGTTTTACTGGATATGCCAGTGCTCTTGCAACTATCTGTAATCCGATAGTCTGATCTCTGCTCAGCTCCGAGTAACCATCGAGTATCTTTGCAGCCTTAAGAAGCGCAACTCAACCTCATGCCACTATTCATTCATCGACTGCTGCCTTTGTCGCATTGAGAGCATCTTCAATTCTCAATTTCTTCTCTTTCATTTCAATTTCAGAAGCTGCACCGACCTTAATCACTGCAATTCATCATGCTAACTTTGCAAGCCTTTCAAGGTGCTTCTCTTTGTCGTAATCTGATTTTGTGTTTTCAACTTGCGCCTTAATTTCGCCAACCCTTCTTCTGATGAGTTCCTTGTCTCAATTTCAGGATATGATTGTTGTGTTCTCTTTTGTCGATACGACAGCCTTAGCGCTTCATAGGTGCTCCAGTGAAGCATGTTCTAGCTTATATCCGAGCTCATCGGTTATCACTGTCGCTCAGGTAAGAACTGCCAAGTCCTTCAGCATTTCTTTTTTCCTGTCTCAGAATCAAGGAGCTTTGATTCAAAGGATATTCAGAACTCATTTCAATTTGTTCAGGATGATTCACGCAAGCGCGTCTCATTCTATGTCTTCAGCAATGATCACCAAATCCCTTTTTCCTGTTCCTGCAAGCTGCTCTAGGATTGGTAGGATATCTTTGATTGAAGAGATTTTCTTATCTGTTATGAGGATTCTTGCATCATCGATCCTAGATTCCATTTTCTCACCGTCAGTGATCATATATGGAGTAATGTATCAGTTATCGAATTTCATTCACTCAGTAAGCTCAACTTCGAGTCAGAAGGTCTGTCATTCTTCAACTGTAATGACTCAATCTTTTCAGACCTTGTCCATCGCTTCTGAAATGATGTATCAGACTTCTGGGTCCTGTGCTGAGATTGTAGCCACTTGAGCTATCTCTTCCTTTGCACTTATTGTTTTCGCATTTTTTGTAAGTTCAGCCTCTACGAGTTCTCATGCTTTTTTCATTCAATTCTTAAGTTCTATAGCATTGATACCGGACCTGATTTCCCTTAATCATTCTTTAATCATTGCATAAGTCAGAAGTGCTGCTGTAGTCGTGCCATCTCATGCCGCATCATTAGTCTTAGAAGCCGCCTCTTTTATGAGTTCAGCTCACATATTCTCAATCTTGTCTTCAAGCTCGATCTCTTTTGCTATTGTCACTCAATCGTTTGTGACTTGAGGGGCTCCGTATCATTTCGAGAAAATTACATTCCTTCATTTTGGTCAAATAGTTGCGGTTACTGTTTTTGAGATTTTCTCAATTCAAGCGAACATCTTAAGTCTCGCCTCATCTCAGAATGTTATATTCTTAGCCATAGTATTTATTGTTAAAATTTAAAGTAGTTGTTTTATTTCTTGAATTCATTGCGTACGAATATCGATAAGAATAACAATAACGATACTCATATGAAAATTAAAAAATATCATGTCTTGTATTCTATTTCATAATTTACAGAGACAGAATTTCAGCTTTTCAAGCAATGCAGCTTAATTATGCTTCAGGTTTCATATTTCTCAACCTTATTTAATTTGCCCGAGTATAACGTTTGCTGTTTTGAGCTTCACTCGCATTCATATTTTACAATTGGATAATATGAATCGAGCCTGCTACTGCGAGTTTTGTATGATTTCTCGTTTCAGGTGACCTCCGCATTAATTATTTTGCTTTTCTGAGCTAATTTATAGTTACTGTACAAATCATTGCATCATGAAATTATAATTATAAGTCATAATACAGAGAAAATACCTAAAAGAACTTTATGACTGATTTTTTTCATGACATCGATATTTGAATTAATTTTCTTTAATGATCTTGATTTTTATTGATTTTTTGGTAATGATGCTTATACGAGCACCCTTTTTTCAGTTAAGTCCTAAGCTCTTTATTGATCTTCTATCTTTGCCAGCACATAGTCTGCTGATAGGATCTTATATTTCATTCAATCTATCTCTATATCATCTCAGGAATATTGTCAGCTTATTATCTTATCTCCTGGTTTCAGATCAATCTTCATTATCTTTCATTCTACTTCTTTTCAAGGTCATACTGCAACGACTTCATAAGCATAAGGACGTTCTTTATTGGCATTTTCTGGTATATATATTCAGCCTTTTGTAACCTTTTCGGCTTCTAGTCATTTAAGGAGCACTCTATCGGACATTGGAATAATCTTCATAAGTAAAATTGTTATATGTTAATAATATTGATTTCATATTAATCTAAAACGAAAAAATACGAAAACTTATTTATAGTAGGATCCTGCAATAAAAAAACTATTTCAAAATAGCACGTCAATTATATACGTGCTAATATTTTTGTCAATATGATTTTTAAAATATAATCTCTTATTATTGTTCCTCTTTTTCTAGTATAAATATTCTCTCTTCAAGCTTCTTCATGTTTTCTTTTTTTGTCTTATTTCTTTCTGCTATTGCAGTATATGTATGAAATTGATGCTTTCGGAGCAGGGAATAGGTTGATTTTAGCCAATCTTTTGTTGATATATCATACTTATTTATTATTTTCAGCTCTTTTTTAAGGCCCATTGTCTTTATTAGGCAATCTTTTCTTCAAAGATTATCCATGTCAGCATCCTGAATTATCTTTTCTAATTTTGTTGTAGTATCGCTGAATACGACAGTGGCCATAATTATCTTTTCGATCCGCTGTATCCTCTCCTCTTTCCAATCAATGCTCTGAAGGTATTTCCTGGCAATTTCAGCTCAAATCACTTCATTATCAGCATACCTCACAGTGAATCATGTGTCGTGAAAAAGCGCAGCGATAAGCACATCAGTCTTCTCTTCAAGGTATATGAATTCTTTATCGCACAGATATTCGCTCCTTGAATACACATCTAGAGTATGATTGATGTTGTGATAGGGATAATGATTGACTTTCTCAAGCATATCCAGGACATATCTGAGAACATTATTTATTATTTTTTGCTCATTCATAATCTTCGGAGTGAATACGATATTTTCATATATTACGATACTCTTTCTTACAAATCAAATGTTTTTGAAATAATCAAGTTCTGTTGACTTTTATCGCATTTTTGATACTATCGGTTCATTAATTTTTTATAAGAGATTGCATGTATAGCGATGAATCCCTGCAAAGAATAGAGAAGATTTCCAGAATGAAGAATCTGTGAATAATCCCTTATGCTTCAAAATTTAACAAAACGCATTCAGTAGCCGATTTAATGGCAGTACCTTCTCATGATTTCAGAGACGTCACAGAGGTAATATCATGACCCATCATTGAGTATACGACTGCCTGAAGAGTCATCCTTTATAGGAGCTTCTGAAAAATAGCCTTTGCAAAGCTACAGGACTCTACCGGAGAGATTCAGATCATGTTCTCTAAGGAAAGCTGTAAGATCATTTCAGAATGAGTTGCGAAATCCGAATTGTCTGAGGAGATGTCAGCATTTAAATTCGCGGAGAAACTTGTTGATATGTGAGATTTCATCTGAGTGAAATGAGAGCTATTCATAACCCATAAATGAGAGTTGACATTATTTGTTTGAGAATTCGAATTCCTATCTAAGGCAATCCGGCCTTTGCCAGAAAAATTCCATTGACTTCAAGACCAGGAAGCCATCTATAGGCAGAGGTATCTTGATCTGATAAGGAATAATGACAGTTATGAGAGATTCTTGTTCCGTTCCAACTTCCTTAAGGCGATGAGAGACTTCTATCACGAGAATTCATTCATCGAGATTGAGACTCCGGTATTCTGAAGTTCAGCTTCAGGTGCTGCCGCAGCCCCATTTGTCACCCATCATAATGATTTCGATCATGATTTCTTTCTGCGCATTTCTCCAGAGACGAATCTTAAGAAAGCAACTGTATGAAGATTTGAGAGAGTATTCGAAGTGGCTAAGGATTTCAGGAATGAATGATCTGATCCTTCTCATATGCAAGAATTTACAATGGTTGAGCATTACGCGGTTTTCTGGGATTATGAAGACAATATGAGATTTACCGAAGAGATGTTCGACTATATCTTCAATAAACTGAATTTGAACAAGAAAGTGAATATCAAAGACAAAAATTGAGAATTCAAAGAGGTTGATTTCACCTGACCATGGGAAAGGCTTGATTATGTTAATTGAATAAAAGAAGCAAGCTGAATTGATGTAGAATCGTATGAAGTCTGAGAAGAAGAGGGATTGAGAAAGGACTTGGCAGATAAATGAATAAGATTCGATTGAATGGATAAGATGTGAATAACTACACTTATAGATTACCTTTATAAGAAAGTTCTTCGGCCGAAGCTTGTCTGACCTGTGATAATCCATAACTATCCGAAGCTGATGCAACCGCTAGCTAGGATAAATGATAAAAATCCAAAAATGGTCGAGCAATTTCAGGTAATCGTTAACTGATGGGAAATACTCAAGGCATACTCAGAGCTTGTTGATCCTATACTGCAGAGAGCCAATTTTGAAGATCAGGCTAAGGCTAAAGCTATGTGAGATGAAGAGGCGACTTCTTGAGATGATGATTTTGTATTGTCTATGGAATATTGAATGCCTCCTCAATCCGGTTGGTGAATGGGTATAGACAGGATAATCACACTATTGACGTGACAGGACAATTTGAGAGACTCGGTTCTGTTTCCACTCATGAAACCAGAATCAAAATAGATATCATAAAGCAAAAATAGCCCCCGATCACTCGTGTGGGCTATTTTTAAATTTCCTCCCTTGCCGTGTTCCTATCTGCATCTGGATAGTATCATCGAATTTATCCAGCCGCTAACGAAAAGCGAAACCAGATAGAATACGATCATCCCTAGCAGCATAGTGCCGATGAAGCTAAAAATCCCATTCGTGACCAGCTTGGCGAAAAATCCCCCCGCACTTATCGTGCAGGATAAGATCAAATACACGTAAGGCTTATTGTTGTACCCTGTCTTGCCTCTGGAATACATCGAATGTGTAGTCGCCGCTACGGTCATCGCGAACATTAGGATTATCAGTGGTATCATTTCCGACCTCCTTCTTTGTTTTGGTTTGACTTCTCTATTAATATATAATTACTTTTTCTGATTAGTCAATATAAATAGTGAAATCTACTGCAGCATACATCTATTATCAGGAGCTTTCCTTTTGATTTTCAGCGATTTTCAATATACTATATTTTGTATTTTAACAACAGTATTTCAATGAAAGTAATTTTAGTAGACATAGTGCCACACTGAACAAAAGAAGAGGAATATGAAGATAGGATGATCGAGCTTGAGAATCTGGTTTCGACATATGGATCGCTTGTTGTACTGAAGAGGCTCCAGAAAAGAAACACTCCAGATTACCATACATTCGTCGGTAGCGGTAAATTGGAAGAAGTCATGCATATCTGAGATGAAATAGGAGCAGACCTGGTGATTATCTGAAATATCCTCAAGCCTGCACAGATTTACCATATCAATGATATTTTCGAGAAATCAAAGTCAAAATTAAAGGCTTGGGATAGGGTTGATCTCATATTGAAGATATTTGAGATGAATGCAAATTCCCCAGAAGCCAGGCTGCAGATAGAGTTGGCTGCCATCAAGCATATGTGACCGAGGATATTCTGAATGTGATTGGAACTTTCTCGCCAGGGATGAGGATGAAGCTGAGCGATGAGGTGATTGTGAGAGACAAATACGGAGATAATGAAACGCCACCTGAGGGAAAACGAGAAAAAAATTCTCGAAAAGCTAGATGTATATGCAAAAACAAGAGCTCAGCACAGGCAATCCAGAAAACGCAAAGAACTAAAGACCATCTGAATTGTCGGTTATACGAACGCTTGAAAATCAAGTCTTATGAATGCTCTCACTCATAAATGAGTTTTGGCTGAAAATAAGCTATTTGCAACCCTCTGAACAAGCGTGGGGAAAATGTACATCGAGACGCCCGATTATAAAGGTAAAGAAGTACTGCTTAATGATACTATCTGATTCATACGCGATTTACCGCCTAGTCTTATCAAGGCTTTTTCTTCAACATTGGAAGATAGCATAGAGAGTGACGTCTTGTTGCATGTGATCGACTCTACTGACAGGAAAGTGGCTGAAAAAATCAAGGTTGTAGAGGATACTTTATCAAAAATCTGAGCCAGCCAACCAAGGATATATGTTTTCAATAAGATTGATATGATTGATGATAAAAAGATTAAATCCCTAAAAAAAGAATTCAAGCATCTGAATCCTATTTTCATCAGTGCATTCAATAAAATCTGATTCGAAGAACTGAAGAATAATATTTTAAAATATATTTAGTGGAAATTCTGAGAGATTTTATAAAGAAGCATTTTTTGCAGATAATCACTGCGATTTTTTGGGCTTTGATTATTTTCTCATATTTCTATTATAGGAATGCATATCACTATTCGGATAGTGAGTTAATGAAAAAAGTATATTTTTTGTTGAAAAGGGAGTGAATGTACGGGTGAGTGATTTATGTATCGCTTTATATATTGAGAACTTTCATCTTTTTCCCATCATCTATCCTAATCATTCTCTCCCCATCGTTATTCGGGCTCCCTATGGCCTTGTTTTATACCATGCTTTGAGAAAATCTGAGTTCAGCTTTTGGTTATTATCTCTGAAAATTCTTTTGAAAAAACATCATTTCAGAGACATATCTTGATAAATTCTCATTTTTAAAAAAAAGCTTCAGAGAAGATTCTTTTGTGACAATTCTGACAGCACGGCTACTATTCATTCCATTTGATCCGCTTAGCTACGTATCCTGATTCTTCAAGGCAAAATTTGCTGGTTATATCTGGTGAACATTGATATGAACGTTACCTTCGATTCTGATATTCTTGTTTGTGTGAGCATGAATTAAGAACATAGAAACATTCAGTCTTTCAAATATAGATATTGACCAGAATTTTCTGCTTCTCTCGGTTCTGCTTATCCTCTTGTCATTAATCCTGGTATTCTTTATTAAATATCTCCAAAAAAAGCATAAAAAAACTCTCTAGAATAGAGAGTTTTTCCTTTATCTGATTGCGAGTTGCTCAAGAGCGGATTCTTTCAGGAATTGTGTTTCAAGTTCTATATAATAATCCATATTCATATTCTTGTTTTCTTCCCTGTATTTTTCCATTAGTTTCTTCGCTTCATCTTTCTTTCTCTTTATAGCCTCGATGTCCAGTCAAGCTCAGTCTTCCACCATGTCTGCAACTATGCTGAGTGAGAGTCAATCTGTTTCCAGAACTCATCATCCGATGGCAAAAAGCTCTTCCCTTGAATCATATCTTATTGTCATTATTCAAGGTTTAAGGGCACTTATAAGGGGTTCATGATTATCGAGGATTGTAATTTCTCATGACTTTGTCGGAATTGTTATAGATTTGAAGTCATCTATTTCAAGAATCCTTTTTTTTATTGAGGTAAGTGTAAGCTTCATAATTGTTTAATTTAAAGATATATTTATTCTAAAGTTTTGTCGGTGTAAGAATTTATTTTGATAGTGTTCTATGTGTTCCAGAGTCTAGATTCCTCATATCATTCTTTTCTTTTGGCGTTGTTCCAGATGAGCATCGCTTCTTCTTTCGTGGCTTTCTTTCATTCTAGCAGAAATGATTTTCTTTTGATCATTTTGTTATAGATGCTCTCAAAAGCAGCCTCTTTATTTATTTTGCCCTCATCTTCCAATTTATTTGTCAGAATCAGCAAGTTCCAATATATATCTCATATCTCCTTTTCGAGCTCACTGTAATTCTCCTTGTCATACTCCTCCTTTGCCTCATCAATTTCTCAAATAACAAGATCAAAGCTTTCTTCTGATTTCACTCATTCATAATAGGGGTCGAGCTCTCTATTTAACTGTGTCAATTCAATGAGTTTATGCAATGCGGACATAATTGATTATTATCAAATAAAAATAATGGCTAAATGCCGGAGTTTATATTTCATACATTTTTATTCTGTCAGGACTTATATTTGTTTGCCCTATATGCGACGATTGCATTGAATGCGAAGAATCATCAGAAATATGCAATGCTGAGATATCCTTCATCAAATCTTTATTGCCGTAGGGATTCAGAAAAGGCAGATCAAATTGTATATCAAATAATACCGGAACTCTCTTTTTTGTTATACCTGCATCATCGGGGGTGTCAGGCATCTCTCTATAATCTAGGTCTTCTGTTTCTTTACTCTACATGTTGAATCTTTTTAAATTTTATGACCTTTAGTTCAGTCTTGGGATTTGCCTCAACATTATAGTATCTTGAGTATGTTTCATACATTTCATCCTCAGAACTGAACTTCTCATGTCAATCCCAATCAAGTTCGGTCAGATTCTCAAATGTTGTCATATAGGCCGAGACAACCTCGACTCTGGCAAACTCATTCAATAAGGGTCTGGCATAAAGGATTATTTGATCTCAAACCTTCAAATCCTTATCGTCATTTATTCTCCATGTTATAGTCTTTTCTCAACTCAAAACCATTTCCGGCAGGGGAGGAGAGAATTTAAGCGTTTTCATCATTTTATTTTATTGTGATTGTTTTCATTATAAGCTCATTTCACTCCCTATCAAAGTTGTAATTAACATTTCAAATTCCAGTTGTCGACAGCCATCAAGCTCTTCCTGTTACGTATGATGTCCTCGGTATTATGACTATATCATTATTTGAAGAGTTTTTTACTGGTATGTCAGCAAGAAATTTCATTTCAGCTGCTGTTCAGGATTTTATGACTTTTTGAATATCATTGAATAGATAGTTACATAATGCAGGATCCGTATCTAACGATTCGCTGATATCAGGATTAGTGTATTCAGTATTTCAGATAATAATTTTCGAATTTTGCAAACATTTTCAATATGAATCTTTGGTTGAAATGAATAAGTATCTGTTAATGATTACATAATCATTTTTTTTGCTGACTGAAAGCTTTAAGTTAATAAGTTCACCGTTTTTTGTGCCTCCTGAAATGTTACCGGTTTCTTTATAATCGCTTTTTGTTCATATTAAAAGGTTACTTTCCGCATACCCTGAAGGCTGCAAATCTCTATAATATTCATTATTTTCAGATAATTCCGTCCATTCATATTTATTAGTCGGGTATTTCTTATTTTTAGTTCAAAATGACAATAATATCCTTGTACGGAATATGGTTTTTAAAAAATCTTTGTCAGATTTTGTCGGAACCATCTTTGAATTTTTAAGATAATATTCAATTATTTCATTATCAACGGTTTTATTTATGTTTTTAGTTCAATAAGCAACAAAATTAGTATATATTTTCAGATTATCATCATCAACCCTATTATGAAAAGTGACCCTTAAGAATTCCTTTATCTTGTCTTCCTTTATCTTATCTTCAGTAGATCAAGAATACTTTATCAGATAATTCTTATTAGTAAGGCTTTTCATAACAATAAGAGCTTCTAATCTTCAGTTACTTGTAGTTGCAGCATTTGCCGAACCAAAGATCAGGACCAAGACTATAACAATAATTTTTTTCATATTACATTATTAATTAATGATTATAATCGTATATTAGAAATATAATATTCTGATAAAAATTACACACCAGCCTTTTCTTTCTCATAAGCTTCTACTACTTCTTCTATCTTACCCTTGTACATGAAGAACTTCTCATTTATATGATCGAATTCACCTGCGGCGATCCTATTGAATCATTTGATGGTATCCTCTAGTTTTACATATGAACCTGGAGTTCCTGTAAATTGTTCCGCAACATAGAAAGGCTGAGAGAAGAATCTCTGGATTTTACGTGCACGAGTAACTGCTAATTTATCTTCTTCTGAAAGCTCATCCATTCATAGGATTGCGATTATATCTTGAAGTTCTTTATATCTCTGTAGGATTTTCTGCACATTTCTGGCAGTGTTGTAATGTTCGTCTCAGACAACTTTTGGGATAAGTACTGTAGAAGTCGAATCAAGCGGATCAACAGCAGGGTAGATACCTAGTTCGGCAATACCACGAGCTAGTACGACTGTGGAGTCAAGATGGGCGAAGGTATTCGCTGGAGCCGGATCAGTAAGATCATCAGCTGGCACATATACTGCCTGAACTGAAGTGATAGAACCATTCTTCGTAGATGCGATTCTTTCTTGCAGGGTACCCATTTCTGTAGCAAGTGTTGGCTGGTATCATACTGCTGATGGAATACGTCCAAGAAGTGCCGATATCTCAGATCATGCTTGTGTGAAACGGAAGATGTTGTCTACGAATAATAGAACGTCTCTTTTTTCAACATCACGGAAATATTCAGCCATCGTAAGTCATGTCAATGCGACCCTAGCTCTCGGCCCTGGAGATTCATTCATCTGTCCGTAAACCATGGCAGTCTTATCGATAACTCCTGATTCCTTCATTTCATGGTAAAGGTCATTTCATTCCCTTGTCCTTTCTCCGACTCAGGCAACTACAGAGTATCAACCGTGCTCAGAAGCTATATTATGGATAAGTTCCTGCATTATTACAGTCTTACCGACTCATGCTCATCCGAAAAGTCATACTTTTCAACCCTTAAGCATAGGACAGATAAGGTCGACTACCTTGATTCAGGTTTCAAAAACTTCTGTTTGAGTAGAAAGATCCTGGAAAGCAGGAGATGATCTATGTATTGGCCAAAGAGTGTCTGTCTTTGGTGCTTCTTTCTCATCTATCGGGTCACCAAGTACATTAAACATTCTTCCTAGTACATTCGGTCATACAGGAATGCTTATCGCTTTTCCGGTTGCGACTACTTCAAGTCATCTTTTAAGGCCTTCCACAGGATTCATGGCGATAGTCCTTACGATACTATCTCATAATTGCTGTTGCACCTCTAGGATTAGTTTCTCTGGAGATCAGATGACTTCTAGTGCATCATAGATGCTAGGAACTTGCCCATTTTTGAATTCTACGTCAATTACGACTCAGATTATTTTAGTTATTACTCACTTATTCATAATAATATTAGGTTAAAAAAAATATTTTGATTTAATTATTTACTGTCAATTTTCAGAAATTCAACTTCGCCGCAGTCAGGGCATTTCTTTTGTTTGCACCTTGATTCTTTTTCATAAGTGCAGCTTGGGCATTTCCATATTGTCATAGTTTAATAGTTAGGAATTATTATTATAAATCATTCTTATCCATCGCGATATTGCTTAATCTGTCTGCCTCCTTATTCTGCTCTCTTCTGATATGAGTCACTGTGAGTTTTCATCACCATTTCAGAAGCATATCTTGGATTTCTTTTTGTATTTCTTTCAATTCCGGGTTCTTTGTTTTGTATTCTCATTTAAGTTGTTTCACGATGAGCTCAGAATCCATATATAATTCTATTTCTGTCGCTCAGAGTCCGATTGCTCTCTCTATTCAATTATAAGCCCCCAAATATTCAGCTTGATTATTTGTTTTGACTCAAAGTGATTTATATCTTTTTTCAACAGGACTTCAGCTTGTATCTGTGATGAATACTCATAATCAGGCGCTTCAAGGATTTCATCTGGCTCAGCCATCTGTATAAACTCTTAGATTCATAAGGCACGCATTGCGTTAGTGGTAATTTCTGCTAATTTCATGAGTCTTACTTTTGCTTCATTTTCTCTTGCTTCTGATTCCGCTTCAGAAAGCATGGAATCGATTCCTTTATCTGGATTTTTATAATATCATTTATTTATGGTTCATTGATACACAGTTCATTCATTTTCAGGATAAATGGTTCAATAATGCGCTTGTCAATTTCTCATATTAATTTCAGGCAAAATAAGTTAAAATTTTGGAAGCCCTGAGAGAATGTTCATACATCATCCCGGTCAATATAGTTTTTCATTCTTTAATTCTTCTTCTGTTAATGACTCAAAGAAGCCTTCTATTTATGTTTGCTCTCAGAAACGCAGTTCTACTTATTTTGAGTTTTTTACTTACAATTCCGTTTAATGTATGTCTCATTATTTAACTTATAACTTATAATTTCTAACTTCTAATTCTTACGAATCTTTCATACTCTCAACTCAGCTGACTATTTCTGAGATTTCCTTAGTAATCGATGCTTGCCTTGCTTTATTATAAGTAAGGGTAAGCTCAAATACTTTCTTTCATGCTGAATCTTTCGCATTTTTCATCGCTACCATTCGGGAGGCATGTTCTGATGCTTTTGCCTCAAGAAGTATCTCATAGAACATCATATCCAGTATCATCGGGATAACTTCATTCGCAATCGTTTCTTTGTTTGGCTCTATCTTGTATTCTTTGGATGCTCATCTGTCTTCAGCCTTGACTCATACGATGTTTTCAAGATAGTCTATTATATCTTCTTTATCTATCGCCAGAAATTGCTTTGCCAATGCTTTTTGGGTAATGGCAGAGTAATAATAGCTATAGATAACGATAATCTTATCATATTCTCAGCTTGCGTATTTTGCGACAAGATTTTTGCTGACTAGCTTTGAATCTGATATCTCAATATTGTCTTTTATTGCTTCGCTGTAATCTTCGAGAAGATTACCTCATGTTTTTGCAACAAAATCTTGAGATTTCTTTCCCACTGTTATGAAATCGAATTGCTTATCTTTATTCTCCTTGATGTAGGCAGCAGCTTTTTTGAATACATTGACATTATAACCTCAGCATAGTCAT
Organism: uncultured Candidatus Peribacteria bacterium; assembly: GCA_964618565.1. Classification (GTDB taxonomy): domain Bacteria; phylum Patescibacteriota; class Gracilibacteria; order BD1-5; family UBA2023; genus STC-113. Next base: position 27,547 of record CAZUBA010000021.1, read on the forward strand.
TTGTTTGAAGATATGATGACAATGAGCTCTTTTTTGTTTTTCCTCTTAGGTCCTGCCAAATAGATCGATTCTTTAAGTGAATCCCCGACTTCTTTCAGGATTTTTATGGCTTCGATAGCAAAAGGACGGCTTGATAAAACCGAATCTTGAGCCTTCTTCATCTTCACGGTCGATATAAGTTCCATAGCCTTGGTTATCTTAGCAGTGTTCTTTACCGTTTTTATCCTTCATTTGATTTCTTTTCCAGATGCCATATTAGATAATGTAAATAATATATTTAAATATTTTGCTTACCCGTCTCAATTTACCTCTTTTTCCAGCCTTTCTATGAATATTTCATTGAACTCAAGCCTTTCTTTTGCGATAGCCTTTGCCTCTTCGGTATAAAGGAAATCCATAATGAATTTGTCTTTTGTCTCATACATTAGATGGAAGCTATGCTTTGTCTTGTCTTGTATCTTTCAATTGATCTTTCCTCACAGATTCTCTTTCGCATATTCTTCGATATCAGCTTTCTTGTATATATTCGCGTTATTCTTTCATATCCAAGAGAATGCTCTTGCTATTCATATTGCACCCACTGATTCTATCTTATCGGCATCAAAGACTATCTTTGCTTCAATGGATTCCGGACGGTTTCATGTCCTGTATCTATGTGTTACTATGCAATTCTGAATATGCCTTATTTTCTCTTCATCAATTCCAAAGCTTTTAAGTATCGGCTCTGCCATTTTGGAACTCTCTATTGCATGGTCGGTATTACCTGTTGGGTCATTCATCTCTCTCATTCATCATATATCGTGCAGAAGGCAGGCGATTTTTATCACTTCCAGATCAACATCCTGGTTTTCCGCAAGTCTGAGAGCCATATTATAGACTCTCATAACATGCTCAAAATTATGGGCAGGGCAATCTGTCAGCTCTTTCTTTGCGATTTCCTTTATTTCTGCAATCAAATCCATTTTTGAGAAATTAGTACATATTTACAACCTCTTTGACTAATTCTTTCAATTTTTCAACACTATCATCGCTAAGGGCTTTTTCTTTTTGGATTGTTTCAAGAAGCTTAGCATCTTTATCCAAGAATGCATATAGGTCTTTTTCGAATCATTTGATTTTCGAAACATCTATCTTGTCTAGATATCAGTTGATTCATGCGTAAATCGCACAAACTTGCTTTTCAAATGTGATAGGGGAGTAGATGTCCTGCTTCAGAAGCTCTACCATTCTCTTACCTCTTTCAAGCTGTGATCTTGTTTCTTCATCGAGATCAGATGCGAATTGTGAGAATGCTTCAAGTTCACGGTATTGTGCAAGAGATAGCTTAAGGCTTCATGCAACTTTCTTCATCGCTTTTGTCTGAGCGGCTCATCCTACACGAGAAACTGATAATCACACATTGATAGCAGGCTTAACTCATGCATTGAAAAGACTTGTCTCTAGGAATATCTGTCCGTCTGTGATTGAGATTACATTAGTCGGAACATAAGCTGAAACGTCTCATGCTTGAGTTTCGATGATCGGTAGTGCAGTTATGGATCCGGCTCATAGCGAATCATTCAATTTTGCAGATCTTTCAAGAAGTCTTGAGTGTAGGTAGAAAACATCTCATGGGTATGCCTCACGACCTGGCGGGCGCCTAAGGAGCAATGACATTTCACGATAAGCATTCGCGTGCTTTGACAGATCATCATAGATTATTAGAACATGCTCTCATTTGAACATGAAATATTCACCCATTGCGACTCCAGAGAATGGAGAAAGCCATTGCATCGCAGCAGGGGCGGATGATCAAGCAGAAACTATTATTGTGTAATCCATAGCTCAAGCTTTTTTAAGCTCTTCAGATATAGCAACTACTTTTGAGTCTTTCTGTCAGATAGAAACATAGATACATTTAACATCCTTGCCTTTTTGATTCAATATCGTGTCGATTGCAATCTGAGTCTTACCAGTTTGCCTATCTCAGATGATAAGTTCTCTTTGCCCTCTACCTATCGGCACAAGCGCATCAAGTGCTTTGATACCGGTTTCTAGCGGTTCATGAACTGATTTACGGCTCATGACTCATGTAGCAACTCTTTCAGTCGGGTAGTATTCTGTAGCTTTGATTTCACCGAGTCAATCGATAGGATTTCCAAGAGCATCAACAACACGACCAAGTAGTCATTCTCATACTGGAACCTCTAGTACCTTACCGGTTTTCTTTGCAATCATTCATTCCCTGATAGTAGAGAATCATGAAAGGATTACGATTCAAACGAAGCTCTCTTCTAGATTCAGTGCAACTCACATCGCTCCTGATTCGAACTCGACAAGCTCGTTATATGAAATATCACGCAGTCATACGACTTTTGCGATTCAGTCTCATAGATAGATAACTTCTCAGAGATTGACTCTTTCCGGATTAATATCGGCTGAGTCAAGACGAGTCTCGATATCTTTTATTATTCCGTCCAAAACGTTTGTATTAGCCATAGTAAGGGAGTTATAAGTTAGAAATTATAAGTTACAAGTTAGTTTGTCATTGTAAGTTAATCGAACCATTAATCTTGGTTCTTCGGGATTAATACTTCGATAGGCTTATTATGACTTTATTTAAAGTATGTTTTCAGCTCCTGATCAACGTAACTTGTTCATAGATTGTTCATTTGCCGTATGTCAGAACTTCACTCGAATAAATTTTCATTTAAAGAATTTTTCTGCATTCAGTATCTATTCGTTCATGCTGTTCATTTGAAGAAAACCAGTATAATGTTCTGTATAATGAATATGAACACCAGTCAGTATGAGACTGCTCATTCCAATAATCCATTGAGCTGAACTCAGATTTCAGCTACGCTTATCGCTCATCATACATATATGAGTGCAAGCAACATATTCAATCTGATATCTATATTAAAGTCTTTAAATCTTTTGAATGCTGAGGCAAATAACAGATATCCCATTATAACCATTCAGGTTATTATCATAATTGTGGCCAATTCATCCTTTCAATAATATAGGGAAGCCATTACAGCCATTGACAATAACATGAAGATAAGAAAAATCCTAAACAGATTGTACATAAAGCTTTTTCTTGAATCTCTTCACTTGTAACTGATCAATTTCTGCATTTTAATAATGGTATATAAGATTATATTTTCCTCAAACGATTCCTCATGCTTTCAAAACTCAAATCAACCATATCATCTCAGAAGAAAACTCTCATTCCTCAAGCAAGGATTTCATTCTCTTTCCAAGTTATATCCTCAGGATTCAGTTCAATTCAGAAAAAACCCTTGAATATTTTCAAAGTCTCATCCTGCACATCTTCTTTTTTCAAAGTAGGGAAGTACTCGACAAGTATCCTTTGTGTTCAGGTCAATTCATAATGAAGGACTTCAGAAGATTTCTTGCCTACATTTCTCCTTAGATTCCTGAATTTCTTCAGTATTTTGGATAGTTGCTCGAGCTCTGTCTTAGAATATATTTCCAGGTTCATTTTTACTATTGATTATTTAAAGTTGATCTTATCGTATTGAAATCAGTTGTTTTTAGTGGTTTGCTGCAGAATCAATCGAATATTTCATTGCTTCAATTATCGACATCTGTCGATATGCAAATTATTTTAGTTACTCTTTCGGGATTTAAGGCGAGAATCTGCCTTATCTTCTTTGTGATTCCAATCCCATTCTCATCTGATCAATCAAAGTTGATATCCATGAGGATGAGGTCGACAGCTCTTCGTGTAACTATTTCAACTGCCTCTATTCAGTTTTTGGCCTCCAGTACATTGAATCATTTAGCTTTCAGATCCATCTCTAGCCTTTTCCTCATTATCAGATGATCATCTACGATCAAGACTGTTTTATTCATTTCCATAACAGATTTAGCATTAATATTAATTCCTCTTTCCTGTTATTTTATCAATATCTTACCTTAAGCGTGATCATTGACATGTTCATAAGCATTGCAATCCCACTCATCACCACAAGCGAATAACTCTCAAGTTGCACTCAATATACAATCCACAATATTTGTCAGAATAAGTTCAGTATGCTCCAATTGATGGAAATATCTTTTGTTGATTTCGTTTTCCAAGATTTGATTATCTGTGGCAATATAGATACTGCTACTAATATTCAAGCCATAAATCATATTATCTCTACTGATTTCATTCTCGCATTATAAGCTTTCTAAATTTTCTTGGAATATCTCGTCAGGAGTTCTGGTATCAATTCCAAGTTTTGTTTTCCAGCCTCATCATCAATCCGGACTGAAATGACTTTTGTTGTCAGGTGTCATTCTTATGAGATTCCTTATAGCTTCAGCTCTTTCGGACATTGCGCATTCCAGTATCGCATTCAGGTCTCAATTGAATTCCCTATGATCCCTTCATGTTATTTCTTTAAATATCCTTCAAGTCAAAACCATAATAGAAAATATAATGATTTAAACCTTCTCGTTATCGAGAGTTTTCTTTACAAAATCCTTGTTCGCATCACTTTTTGTGAACATCTTTTCATTAACCTTAAGGGCAACTTCAAGAACTTTTCATTTAAGCTCAGCATAAAGGGTCTTCCTTTCGTTCTCGATATCAAGCTCAGCTTTCTTCTTGATCTTAGTGGCTTCATTCTTTGCCTCATCGACAATTCATGTTGCCTCTTGCTTTGCAATTATTTCAGCGTCTTTCTTTATTGAAACCGCATCTTTCTTTGCAGACTCAAGAATTCATTTAGCCTCTTCTTTGGCCTCCTTCTTAATCTCTTCCATCTCTCTATGAGCTGTTTCGAGTTCCTTTCTTTTCTTCTCTTCCTTTTGAAGATAAGCAAGATAAGGTTTAACCAGAAATTTATTCATCACAAAAATAATCACACAAATGTTTATGAATTGAATGATGAATGAACCAAGATTTACAAATGCATCCATATTGAAGATGGGAGTTAAATATTAATTATTTATTTGTGCTCTAGTCAATTCTTAAAATATTACCTGTCTGCCGACAGACAGGTTTATAATTTGAATTGTTTTTAAAGCTTTCTATAGGAATTTCAAGATCATCGCAATAACGAATGCGAAGATACCAAGAGCTTCTGCAAAGGCGATCGCAAGGATCATTGTTGATTTGATTTCTCATGCAGATGCAGGATTTCTTCCGATTGCACTAAGAGCAGCAAACCCGATAAGACCGATTGCAATAGCTGGTCAGAATGCACCAAGTCAAAACGATAGTGCAATAGCAATTTCTTTCATAGGGTATTATGTTAAAAAGTAAAAAGGAAAACTTTGAATCCTTATTCAAAATCTCCGCTTCTTATTTTTTAATTTTTACTTATGCATTTATCTGTTCTGATTTAAGGATTTCTCGCTTCTCTCGAAATGACAGCCAGCATTCATCCTATCATCCTAACTTCTCAGTTCTCATCCCTCAATTCTCTTTAATGGTGTTCTTCTATAGCTCATCTGAAATACATTGAAGCCAGAATGAAGAATACTACAGCTTGTATGAGCGCTACAAATAATTCAAAGAACCAAAACGGCAATACTATAAGCTCTCCAAGCCTAATTCAGAATATATGCAGCATTCAGCCCAAAAATGCGAGCATCGAAATCAGGACAGCTCATGCGAATATGTTTCAGAAAAGACGAAGGGAAAGCGATAGTGCCTTGACTATCTCTCAGATGGCATGCAGCCATCAAACGAAGACATACACGCATTTTTCCATCAGATTCTCTCCTGTAAAATTGAAAAGGTATCATTTGATATATTTTGGAAGTCATCTTTTAAATACTGCTACGAAATGTGAGATTATGATTATCGAAAGCGATAGTGCAAAAGTCGTATTAGGGTCTGAATTTATTGGTCGGAGATACTCATGCAATCATAGATGAGGACTTGCAAAAAGAAGTATCCAATCAAGGAAAAGAGAGAATACATTAGAAAGGAATATGAATATGAATAATCATCAAATCAGGAAAAGCGACCTTCTGGCGAATTTCTTGTCTCAGATGAAGTCGGCTGCCATATCATAAAGAAGACCAACCACGATGAGTCATGTAGTCTTGAAGAATCCGCCTTTTTTCTTGATGGATATCCTAAAGAAATATAAGATTACGAAAAACACAATCATAAAGAGCCATGTCGAGAAGATCGTATTGGTGATTCAAAAGTGAATCCCCATAAGAGTGAACTCTGTTCACTCGATTATCTCTCCCTGTATAGCGGGAATATGCGGTCAGGCTTTTTCTAGTATAGACATCAAAAATGAACTTAAGCAATTAACTTAGCAACAAATAACTGCACTATTATAGCAAGAATAGGAAAATATCAAATTTTGTTTTAAAATAATTTTCTTGTCCGATCGGCAAATTTGAAAACCCTATGAGTTTCCTTTAAGGCATATTAAAATCACATTGATTTACTGTGTTGTTTGATTTCTGTGTCTGATAATGCTCTATTGTAAACTTTTACATCATCGATTAGCCCTATTGTTCAGTTGCCAGCATCAAGTCACCTCTTTCATATATAAAATGCATAATCCTTTATTGTGGTATTCACAGCTTCAGATATGGGTTTTTTTGAATTTGCGGTATTTGGAAATGTATTCAGTTTATTTCAATTCAAATATATGTTTATGTATGGCTTGGATGCATCGAATACAAAGGTGACTATTTTTGGTTTCTCTTCAGATTTTTCATAAGGACAAGAATTGATTTTTCACCATGCGAGATCAAGTTTTAGCAATGGAATAAGAAGAGCCCTGGATCAGTCACAGCTTGATACTGTGTAAAAATCCGTTATGAACAGCGCTCAGGTATTGTTATTTGCGTTTGATGATGATTCTGCCAATATTGTAAATATTCATACTTTAGGGGCCTTGTTATCAGCAATTATTTCAATAGTGGTCGTATTGCTAGATCAATACCTTAAAGATTGGCTTGTATGAATCATGCTTGTTCAGCTGAAATATAAGCCTTTTCAATTAATTCCTCAAGTGCTTACGGGTAAAATTGTTCCGCTGAAAACCCCTTCATTCCCGTTTCCGCTCAGATCCCTCAGCTTTCAATCGGCAGTCAGGGTCTCCATATCCCAGTATCACACAAGTGAACTGTCATAATCCTTGAGACTCATATCCCTCTTCGCTATGCAGCCTTCTGCATCGGAGAAAGTGTTCGCAGAAGATCCGTCAAGCGCGAAGCACAAGTCGGGGTTATAGATTCATCAGCTTGCAGAGCTCGTGGATCCGGAAAGCACGAAAAGCGAAGGAAGGCTTGGGTCGAACG